>CAYZVQ010000167.1:0-1400 GCA_964481925.1 uncultured Acidimicrobiaceae bacterium | reverse complement strand
ATGGCGGTACTGATGCGGGTCCAGCTGGCCGTGCCCAACAACAACTTCATGAGCCTGGAGACCTACAACCAGCTCTTCACCATGCACGGCAGCATCATGCTGTTCCTCTTCCTCGGACCGTTCGGTTTCGGCATGGCCAACTACCTGGTGCCGCTGCAGATCGGTGCCCCCGACATGGCCTTCCCCCGGTTCAACGCCTTTTCCTACTGGCTCTTCCTGGGCGGCTGCATCACGATGACGTCGGGCTTCCTCACCTCGTCGGGCGCCGCCGACTGGGGCTGGTTCGCCTACGCCCCCCTCACCGAGGCGATCCACTCGCCCGGGCCGGGCGGCGACCTGTGGCTGGTGGGGGTGGCCCTGGCCGGCTTCTCCGGCATCTTCACCGCCGTGAACGTGATCACCACGGTCTTCACGCTGCGTGCCCCCGGCATGGTGATGTTCCGCATGCCCATCTTCACCTGGAACCAGCTCGTCACCGCCTTCCTGGTGCTCCTGGCCTTCCCGGTGCTGACCGCCGCCGTCGTCCTGATATGGGCCGACCGGCACCTGGGCACGCATTTCTTCGACCCCACCCACGGCGGCCAGCCCATCCTGTGGCAAAACCTTTTCTGGTTCTTCGGGCACCCCGAGGTCTACATCCTGGCGTTACCCTTCTTCGGGATGGCCACGGAGGTCATATCGACCTTCTCCCGCAAGCCCGTTTTCGGTTACAAGGGCATGGTTTTCGCCACCCTGTCCATCGGTGCGCTTTCCATGGGCGTCTGGGCCCACCACATGTACACCACGGGCGCCGTACTGCTTCCCTTCTTCGCGGTGATGACCCTGCTCATCTCGGTGCCGACGGGGATCAAGTTCTTCAACTGGATCGGGACGATGTTCCGCGGGTCGGTGCGGCTGGACACACCCATGCTTTTCGCTCTCGGTTTCCTCGTCTGCTTCCTGCTCGGCGGCTTCACCGGCATCATGCTGGCCGAGCCCCCGCTGGACTTCCAGCTGCACGACACCTACTTCGTGGTGGCCCACTTCCACTACGTGCTCTTCGGGGGGTCAGTGTTCGCCGCCTTCGCCGGCATCCACTTCTGGTTCCCCAAGTTCACAGGCAAGAAGCTCGACGAACGCCTGGGCAAGCTGACGTTCGTGCTCATGTTCATCGGTTTCAACCTCACCTTCTTCCCCCAGCACGACCTCGGCCTCCGCGGTATGCAGCGGCGCATCGCCGTGTACCCCTCCAACGCCGGCTGGAGCTTCCTCAACATGCTGTCCTCCATCGGTGCCTTTATCCTCGCCGCCTCGATCCTTCCCTTCCTCCTCAACGTGTGGGTCACCTTGCGCAACGGCAAGAAGGTCGGGCCCAACCCGTGGGACGGCATGACCCTGGAGTGGGCGACCGAGTCGCCACC
>CAYZVQ010000166.1:0-10572 GCA_964481925.1 uncultured Acidimicrobiaceae bacterium | reverse complement strand
GCCAGGGGCTCGTCCAGGAGGAGGATCTTGGCGTTGAGCCGGGTGGCGCGCGCCACCGCGATCGCCTGGCGCTGGCCGCCGGAAAGCATCTCCACCTCTTGGTCCAGGTCCGGGACATTGACCCTGATGTCGTCCAGGTAATGCCGGGCCAGGGCGCGCATGCGCCGGCGCGAGAGCACGCCGACCCGGCCGAGGACGGTCATCTCACGGTTGAGGAACAAGTTTTCGTAGACCGTCAACTGAGGTACGAGAGCGAGGTCCTGGTACACCGTCTCGATGCCGTGGGCCCGAGCATCCTTTACGGAGTGGAAGATGACTTCCTGGCCCTCTACCAGTATGCGGCCCGTGTCAGGCCGCTGGAACCCGCAGAGGATCTTCACCAGCGTGCTTTTACCTGCCCCGTTGTCGCCGACCAGTCCGAGCACTTCGCCCCGGTGCAGTTCGAGGTCGACCCCCTCCAGGGCCACCACGGCGCCAAAGTGTTTCGAGATCCCCTCGACGCGAAGGATCACTTCATCGGAGATCGTCCGGCGCTCGTCGGTGGTCGCGGCGCCAGCCGGCCCTTCTGGCGGGGCCACGCCCGGTCCTTCAGGAGCTGTGCTCATCGTCGGAGCCTCATTGCTAACCGGGTCAGTTGGCCATTGAGGATCATGGCGAAGAGGATGATAATTCCTTCGAGCAAGAAGAACCAGTTCGCACTGACGCCGGTAAGGTTGAGCCCGTCCTCGAGGATCCCGAGGAAGAGGGCGCCGATCAAGGTGCCCAGCACCGTTGCCCGCCCCCCAGTGAGGGCGGTGCCGCCTATGACTGCCGCCACTATCGGCGGCAGCACGATGTTGAGGCCGTAGTCTCCCGGGTCCATGCTCCCGAGCCTGATCAGGTCGAGGATCCCGATGAAGCCCGACACCGTCGAGATGATCATGAAGCACCAGATCTTGACCCGCGCCACGGGTATCCCGGCCTCTGCCGCAGCCAGCATATTGCCACCGGTGGCCGTGGTATGGACGCCGAAGCGGGTGTGCTTCAGGAGGAACCAGATCACCGCCAGCACCAGTAGGGCCCAAAGGACGGTGGCCCAACTGCCGATGCCAAGGATATTGCTGTAGTACCAAAATGGGGACGGGTGGGCCCAGCTCGGCGCGTGCAGGCACGCCGCCGGGAGCGGGTAGCCGTGGCATGGTGGGGTCTGGACGGGCGAAACCGGCGGGGTGCCTTTCGTCCAGGTCATTTGCTCCTGGGTGTAGCTGGACCCGACCAACACCAAGCCGTAGAGGAGGAACGTCATGGCCAACGTGACGATCAAGGACGGCACGCGGAGCCAGACGGTGATCAGCCCGTTTACCAGGCCGATGACAGCGCTCAGGAGCAAAGCGATGATGATGGCAAAGCCGACAGGCACGCCCAGGCTCCAAAACCAGTAGACGAACCACGGCGCGGTCAGGTACACCTGACCGGCGGAGAGGTCGATCTCGGCCAGTACCAGCATGAGGACTTCGCCGGCACCGATCACGATGAACGGCGCCACGTACTGGAAAGTGACGATGCTGTTGTCGACCGTGAAGAGGGCCGAGGTGCGTAGGGCGAAGTAGATGATCGTCAAGATCGTGATGCCGATCACCGTTGCTTCGGGTTGCCGGACGAGCCGCCTCAGCATGGTGCCGGGCGTAACCCCCCGCCCCCCCCCGGTGGGTGGGGCGGGGGGGACAGGCGGGCTGTTTGTACTAACTGCCGCCTGCGCCACGCTTTACGCGATCCGGGCCGGGGTCTTCAAGACGACCTGGGCCTTGCTGCTGCCTTCGAAGCGGCTCGCGGTCTTCAAGTAGGGGCCCACATTGGCGCTGGTCACAAAGCCGAGGCCGGTGTCGGTGTTGCAGGGCTTCATCAACCCACCCGAGATGCAGTAGAGGAACAGCTGGACCGTCGGGACGAAGCCTTGCAGGTACGCCTGCTGGTCGATGGTGAAGAGCAGATGGTTCTCTTGGACCTGCTGGAGGACGGGTTGGCCGATGTCCCACCCCGAGCCACCGACCTTGCCACCGAGGTTGTACTTGGCTATGACTTCCGCGGCGGCGATCGAGTCGCCGGAGTCGACGCAATAGAAGGCTTTGACGTCCTTGTTGCCCAGGTACCACTGCTCGAGCAGCGGCTCCTCTTGGGCCTGGGTGGCGCTCGTGCCCACTTCCTTGAAGTCGTACCCTGCGGCTACGAAGGTGGGCTTGGCGCCGTCGATGCGGGGCTGGATGTTGCCGGTACCCGGGGTGGCGATGACACCGGCGACCAGCTCGCCCTTGCTGACCAGGCCGCTGGCGACGATCCGTTGCGCGGCGGCGGCACCGGCGGTGAGGTTGTTTTGCCCGACGTAGCACAGCCTGTTATTGCCCGGCTCGTCGGCGTTGTAGGCGATCACCGGGATGCCCTTGGCTAGAGCGTTATCGACCGGCTGATTGAAGGCCGTGGGGTCGATCAGGGTAGTAGCGATGCCGTTGACGCCGGCGGCAATGGCTGCGCTTATGGCGGTGACCATGTCGGTGGCGAGCGAGGTCGTAGAACCGGTCCATGCCGGTGTCGGTATGCCGAGGATCGTGGCCGCGTCCTGCAGCCCGTAGATCGTGGGCGTGAAGAACGTGTTGGTGGTCACGTGGTTGACGAAGGTGAACTTGTACGCCGGGTGGCTGGCGAACATCGGGATCGTGCTGTCCCGGAAGGCGGACGCCGAGGCGCCCCTCTCGGTGAGAACTTCGGTGAGAGCGCCCATAAAGGGCACGGCTGCCGCGGTCATCCCGACGTTGCGCAGGAACCTTCTCCTGGACGCGTCGTATTTCTTGGGATCTACTTCATAGGGCTCTGTAGCCATGGTTACCCTTTCCCCTAGCCACCACCTGGGTGGTGGCGCCGCTGTTGCCAGGCGCTCTCGCCCCGGCTGGTCGACAGCGGGGTGGTCGGAGCGACCCGGATGTGTCGGCCGAAGGTTAGCGCTCACACCTCTTCACCGCAAGGAGCCTCTCTGGATCCGTACAAACCCGACCAATATCCCCCATTTGTGGCCCGCAACCCGGTGGGTTGCCGTCGCGCCCCTCCTCGCCTGAAGGCACCGCCGTGGCTCGTCCGGGCGGGCGGTCCCGGCCTTTAGGAGCTGCTCGTACCGGCTATGACGAGCTCCCTGACCTGGCTTTCGAGCAGGCGGCGGGCATCTGCCGGAAGCGCCTCGTCGGTCACCAGCACATCGACCTCGGAGAGCTCGGCCATGGTGCACAAAGCCGTCATGCGCCACTTGGTGTGATCGGCCACGACGACCAGCTTCCGGCAACGAGAAATGAACGCCCGGTTGGTCTCGGCTTCGGAGATGTTCGGTGTTGTGAGCCCAGCCACGGGGTCCATCCCGTGCACGCCGAGGAACAGCATGTCGAAGTAAAGCGAACGGATGGCGGCGTCCGCGGTAGGGCCTACGAGGGCATCGGAGGGGGTGCGGAACTCGCCGCCGGTGAGGATCACTGTTGTCCCCACCCGCCCGTCCTGCTGGAGCTCGTGCCAGACGTTCATGGAGTTCGTCACCACGGTTATCTGGTCGACTCGGGAGAGTTGCCGGGCCAGGGCCCAGGTCGTCGTGCCCGCCGATAGGGCTATGGCGGAGCCCGGCTTGACCAGACGGGCGGCGTGCTCGGCGATGGCCGACTTCTCGGGCTGCTCCCTGAGCGCCTTCTTCTCGAAACCCGGCTCCTCGGTCCCGCGTTGAGCGAGCACGGCGCCGCCGTGCACTCTCTCGATGAGCCCCTCGCGTTCCAACGCGTCGAGGTCGCGGCGCACGGTCATCTCCGACACCAGGAGCGTCTCGCTCAGCTCGGTGAGACGGACGCCACCTCTGGCCTGGAGTTCTTCTAGGATCTGCTTGCGCCTCAGGCGGGCTAGCACCGGGTCAGACCGCCAGTGCCCGCAGGCGCGCCGCCGCCGCCTCCGGGACGATGTCGTTGGCGAAGGCTCCCATACCAGACTCCGACCCGGCCAGGAACTTTAGTTTGTCATTGGCGCGCCGGAGCGTGAACAGCTCGAGATGAAGGGCGAAGTCCTCCCGCCCGGTCCGGGCCGGTGCCTGGTGCCATCCCGCGATATACGGAGCGGGCTTGTCGAACAGCCCGGCAAAGCGGCCGAAGATGTCGTGCAGGACCTCGGGCAGCTCGTTGCGGGCGGGACCGCTAAGAGCGGGCAGATCAGGGACGCGGTCGTTCGGATAGCAGTGGAGCTCGTAGGGCCAGCGGGCCGCGTGGGGCACGAACGCTGTCCAATGGTCGGTGGCGAGGACGGTACGGGAACCGTCGGCGCGTTCGGCGTCGAGCACGTCGTCGAACAGGTTGCGCCCGCAGTTTTGCCGGTAGGCCGCCACCATGGTCAGGGCCCGTTCCGTGACGGGTGCAATGAAGGGGTAGGCGTAGATCTGCCCGTGCGGGTGGGGTTGGGTCACCCCGATCTCCTGGCCACGGTTCTCAAAACAGAACACCTGCTCCACGTCCTCACGGGCGCCCAGCTCCCGGGTCCGGTCGATGAGAGCTTCCAGCACCAGGTCGATGCGGCTGGGCGTCAGCTCATGAAAGGCGGCGTTGTGATCGGCGGTGTAACAGACCACCTCACAGCGCCCGGCGCCGGCTCGTTCGGCGAGCAGGGAAGCCCCGGTGCAGTCGACCAGGGCCCCGACGGGCTGTTCGGCCCGCACCGTCTCGGCCCGCACCGTCTCGGGAGCCGGTGCCTTGAGAGCCGGGAAACGGTTCTCGAACACGACGACCTCGTAGTCATGCTCGGGTACTTCGGTGAGGTGGTCGTCGGTGGACGGGCACAAAGGGCAGTCCCGTGCCGCCGGGAGGTAGGTCCTGTCCTGGCGGTGCGATGCGTACATGACCCACATCCCGAGCAGCGGGTCACGGCGGAGCTCAGATGAAACGGCGACCGAGCCGATGTCGCGAAGATCTTTGGCCTGTCGCAACCCGACTGCGGCAGAGTCGTAATAGATGATCTCGCGGTCATCAGCGAGCCGCTGGCTCGTCTTCCTCACGTCAGCTGGTTCCCGGCCGTGGCCCCCTGAGGCAATCCGCACACACGATTACCAGTATCTATCACATCCTGTCACAGATTGCGGCCTGGCCCTCCGCCACCGTCAGGTCCTTCGGCACCGAGGAGATCGTCGAGGTCGAACACAGACCGCACCGAGAGCCCGGCCGCCTCGAGCTTGCCCGGGCCGGTCGCCGACGGGTCGCGCCGGTCGATGACGCATAGGACCGTGGCGACCTCCGCTCCCCGGGCACGCAGCTCGTCGGTCGACGAGACCACTTGGCCACCCGTCGTGATGACGTCTTCTACCACGAGGAGGTGGCGGCCGGCCACGTCCGGCCCTTCTGACAGCCTCGCCGTGCCGTACGTCTTGGCCTGCTTGCGGACGAGCACTTGGGGAAGCCCGGTGAGGAGCGAAAGCGCGGTTGAGATGGGGACGCCGCCCAGCTCCAGGCCGGCCAGGATCTCGGTGCCCGGGGGTACCAGGGGAGCGGCCAGCTCGGCCACCGCCCGCAATAGGCGCGGGTCCGCCTCGAACTGGTACTTGTCGAAGTAGAAGTCAGTCTCCTGCCCAGAGCGCAACACGAAGTGGCCGCTCAGGTAACAGGTCTTCTGCACGCGTCGGGCTAGCTCGGCCTTGTCCACCCGACCATCATCGCCTCGGAAGGACCGCTCTGGTGGCCCGATAGGCCAAGACCGAGCACACCGAGCCGGCCGAGAGCAACGAGAGGGCCGACCACGCCGAACCGACCGAGAACACCGAGAGGAAGGAACCCACCGACCCGATGGACAGCGCCGAGCCCACCGAGCCGATCGACAGGACGGATCCTTTTGAACAGATCGACAGCACGGAGCCCTCCGACCAGAGGGACAAAACCGCGCGCGGCTTGCTCGGCCCCGACATGTGGCCCGAGGCTAGCGGGTGGCCGGAGTTCGCGCCTTGTTAGGACCTAGCCTGTCCGGGACACGCTCCCCGGCTGAAGGAAGGACCCATGAACAACGAGGCAAGCGCACTGACGGCACCGCTCCCGGGTGGGGGCCACATCCCGCTGCTGGGGTTCGGGACCTGGCAGCTGGAGGGTACAGAGGCCTACGAGGGGACGCGGGCAGCCCTCGAGGTGGGCTACCGGCACATCGACACGGCGACGGGCTACTCCAACGAGGCCCGCGTCGGCGCCGCTCTCCGCGACAGCGGTATCGAGCGGGGCGAAGTCTTCGTAACCACGAAGTGCCCGCCCGAGCGGGCCGGGCACGAACTGAGGACGCTGGACGAGAGCCTGCGGGCCCTCGATGTTGACTTTGTCGACCTGTGGCTCGTGCACTGGCCACCCAAGGGCCAGGCTCGCCCCGCCACCTGGAGGGCGTTCATCGAGGCCCGCGACGCCGGTAAAGCCCGGGCGATCGGCGTCAGCAACTACAGCGTCGCCCAGATAGACGAGCTGATAGAGGCCACCGGGCAAGCCCCGTCGGTGAACCAGATCCCCTGGAGCCCCTTCCTCTACGACCCGGGGACGGCGGGCGCCCTCAGGGACCGCAGCGTTGTCCTGGAGGGTTACAGTCCTCTCAAACGCAGCAACCTGGGGCACCCGGTGCTCGTAGAACTGGCCCGGGCTTACGGCAAGACCCCGGCACAGATCGTGCTCCGGTGGCACCTCGAGCATGGGTTTGTGGTGATCCCCAAGTCTGCCCGGCGGGAACGGATCGAGGAGAACTTCGACATCGGGTTCAAACTTTCGACAGAGGACGTGGCCCGGCTCGACCAGGTCAAGGCGGGCGGCGGATAGGCGCCGTCCAGCCTCAGAGCCAGCCCGGCCTCAGAGCCAGCCCCGGTCGTCGGCGGCCCGGACGGCCTCCGCTCGGTTGCGGCCGCCCGTCTTGGCGATGGCGGCCGAAAGGTAGTTGCGGACAGTTCCCTCCGACAGGAAAAGCGTTTTGGCGACTTCGGCAACACAAGTGCCGGAGCGGGCGGCCACCAGCACATCGCGTTCGCGGGGCGTGAGCGGCGAGGTCCCGTGGGCGAGCGAGTCCGCCGCCAGCGAGGGGTCGACGACCCGCTCGCCGGCCGCGACCCGGCGAATGGCATCCGAGAGCTGCTCCGCCGGGGCATCCTTCACTACGAACCCGCGCGCTCCCGATTCCATGGCCCGGCGCAGGTACCCGGGGCGGCCGAAGGTGGTGAGGATGAGCGACCGGCACTCGGGCAGCTCCTGGGCGAGGACGGCGGCGGCGGCCAGGCCGTCGATGCCCGGCATCTGGATATCGAGCAGGGCTACGTCTGGACGATGAGCCCTGGCCGCGGCGACCACTTCGTCCCCCCGACCGACAGTGGCGACCACCTCGAAGTCTTCCTCCAGGGTGAGCAGCGCCGCCAGCGCCGTGCGGCCAGGCGCGCCAGCTCGGAACGGGCATCGGCCAGAGCGCGGTTACCGCGCGTGACCTGGAAAAAACCGAACATGGCCAGGGCGGTCAAAGGGATGGCTATAAGGGTGCCATTGTCCACGCTCGTGCCGACGCTGTCGTGCCACGAAGCGACGGCAGGGGGGAGGAACACCGCAATTAGGGTTAAGGCGACGACCGGCAGCAGAGAACGGGTGCCGAGACGTGCCACTGTCACGACGGCGATGAAAACGCACATCACGGAGGCGTCGGCATGAGCGAAGGGCAATTCGGCTACCCACAACGCCGCCAGAGCCGCATAAAGGGCCCAGAACCGCAGGGCATCCGCCTGCCATAGCGCCCGGATGGCGATGAGGTAGCACGCGCCGAAGCCGACGATGACGGCGTAGCCGGCGGCGGCGGCAACGCCCCTCGAATCGTGCGCCGTGGCCCCGACGACTTGCACAAGGTAACCAAGAAAAACCCCGGGGAACACCGTCCCGCGCCAGCCGCGGGCCCATTTACGCTGGGCCGCCACCCATTCTGTGCCTGCCGGCCCGGCCCGGACCGTTCCTGTCCCCACGACCTCAACCGTACCGGGCTCGAGCGTGACGGCTGCTCCCCGGCGGTTCATGCTCGAGCCGTGTCGCGGCGGTACACCCGTACCGCAAGCTGAGCCAACCCCACAGTCCATATCGCGATCACCACCCAGGCTTCGAGGGGGGGCCAGCCGCTATGACCGAGGGCCGACTTACCGGCCTGGACAAGCCAATAAGACGGGAGGCATTTCACCAAGGTGAGCAAGACGCCACTGGACGCCAGCGGCCCCCAGGCCCCACCGAGCACGGCGAACAGGGTGGTGGTGCCGCCCATAGCGGGCCCCATGGAGCCGACGGACAGCAGGTGGCCGAGGAGGATGCCGAGAACTGCGAAAGGGATGAGCCCGATGAGCAGCAGGGCCGTCATGGTGAGCCATTCGCCCGCAGACAGCCGGACGCCGAGCGATGTCCCCGCGGCATAGAGCACCACCAGGCTGAGCAGCGCCATCAGGTACCCGCAAACCACCTTCGCTCGGAAGTAGGCGCTCGTTGCCAGGGGAGTGATGCGCAACTGGCGCGTCCAGCCGAACTGGCGCTCGGCGGCAATGCGCGCCCCGCTCGAGATCACCGCCACCATCGTCCCCCACGACGCCATGCCCGTCATGTAGTAGAGCGGGAAAGAGATGCCGTCGAGATGGGCTTTGCGGTTGGTACCCCCGATGAGGAAAAACAGGAGCAAGGGAAAGCCGAGCGAAAAAAGGAGGAACCGGCGGTTGCGGAACGTGCGGAGCACCTCGTAGCGCAGGTAGGTCGGGTGCTTCATCGGGCCACCTCAACTTCGTCGTCCTCGTCTTCGTCAGCGGTCAGTTCCAAGAACGCCTCTTCGAGGCCGGCGCCACGCACTTCGATGTCGCAGGCGCCTGGGAACTGGCGGAGCAGTTCCCGCAGCGCGGAGTCGGAGTCGGAGCACGAAAGCACCACGGCCTCGCCTCGGGCGTCGGCGCTGTTAACGCCGGGCAGGGCGGACAGTGACCCGACGTCTGCGTCGGGGAGGGTGGCCCGGATGGTGCGGTTGCCCGCCATCGCCTTGATCTCGGTGGCGGGGCCGTCGGCGACGACCCGGCCGCGGGCCATGAGGATGATCCGGTCCGCGTACGCGTCGGCTTCCTCCAGGTAATGGGTGGCGAAGATAATCGTTTTCCCGCCGGCGGCGACGGCGCGCATGGCGTTCCAGAAGTCTCGGCGGCTCTCCACGTCGAGCGCCGCCGTGGGCTCGTCGAGCACCAGTAGGTCAGAACCGGCTACGAGCGCGATGGCAAACCGGACGCGCTGGGCCTGGCCGCCGGAAAGCTTCATTGTCTGGCGGTCAGCGAACTCAGCCGTGCCGGTGACGCTGAGCACCTCGTCTACATCTAGGGGACGTGGGTACAGCGACGCCACCATGGTGACCAGCTCACGCACGCTCAGGTTTTGGACCAGTGAGCCCGTCTGGAGCATGCCGCCGATAAGACCGCTCCTCACGGCCGCCGCCGGCGGCACCCCGAACACCGAGACAGTGCCGGCGTCTGGCCGGGCCAGCCCAAGCACCATGTCGATCGTCGTGGTCTTCCCGGCGCCGTTAGGCCCGAGCAGCGCCACGGTCTGGCCGGCGTTGATGGAGATGTCGATAGACCGCACGGCGTGGACCTTGCCGTAGGACTTGCTGAGGTGACTGAGGACGATCCCGGCCCCGCCCCTGTCTTTGCTCATGTCGTCGTTTACGGGCATGAAATAGACATTGGCACCGGTGCACGCCCGGGCGTAAGTGCGCCGGCTCATAACTTGCCCATTACTTCTGTCATATCCCGGCCCGGGCCCGTCCACCCCGAGCCGGTGGCGGCGGGGCCCCTCAGGAGGTTTCGGGAGCGTCCGGCGTGATCAGCCGTACCGTGCTGCAGGGGAAACTGAAGCGGTCTGGCATGCCTGGTGTCAGGCTGCAGTCGAACACATATTCCTCGCCCACCCGTGCCCAGCCTTCCGCCGAGATCGTCCCCGGATCCCGGGCGGGGTTGGCCCAGTAGATCGTGAACAGGGAGGGCACGCTTGGCCAGGTTAGCTCGCAGGCCGCCGGGGAGCTACGCGCGCCAGCGTCGTCAGGGACCGGCCAGTTGTGGGCCTGAGTAGGAATAGCGCCCGGGGCCGACCTCGAACACGGCCTCCCTCTGTCCAATGGTGCCCGGGTAGCTGGCGACGAGCCCAGGACCGGTCCCGTCGGTGCCCACGACCTCGCCGGGCCGGGCGGAAGGGACGTGAACACTGGCCCGGACATTGGGAGGTATCTTGACCTCCAGCGTGAAGCGGGCCCCGTCGCGCGCCCACGATGTCGAGATCTCCCCCCGAACCGAGCGGAAGGAACCCCGGGCGTAGGACAAAGACCCGCCCGGGTGCGGACGGATCTCCACCCTGTCAAAGCCCGTCGCCCCGGGGGCGAGCTCGATCCCGAGAACGAAGCGGTAGAGCCACTCCCCGACCGAGCCCAGAGAGTAGTGGTTGAACGAGTTCATCAGCGGCGCCTGGAACCCGTTGTCATCGGTCCAGCCGTCCCAGCGTTCCCAGATGGTCGTCGCCCCGCGGTCGATCG
>CAYZVQ010000165.1:0-10704 GCA_964481925.1 uncultured Acidimicrobiaceae bacterium | reverse complement strand
CCTTCTTTTCGGGCTCTTGCGTCCTCCAGTGTACCTACAGCCTGTGTCATCAGCGTGAGCGCCACCCTTCGCCGGCCGAGCAGGCCCGCCTCGGTTCGTACTTGCCCCTGACGTTGGCATATCGTCAAGTAATGAACGTCTGGGAGCTGCTCTACCTTCCCGGGCTCGACGAAAGCCTGGCCCGGGTCGAAGCGGAGTTGCGCCGGGCGGTCCTGTCCCCCGATCCCCTTCTGTCCGAAGTGGCTTCCCACCTGGTGGACGCCGGCGGCAAACGGCTCCGACCAGCCTTGTTGGTCGCTGCCGCCGCGGCTACAGGCGCCGTTGCGGGTGAGCCTGTCGTCAAGGGCGCCGTTGCCGTCGAGCTGGTCCACATGGGCTCGCTGTACCACGACGATGTAATCGACGAAGCCAGCTCTCGACGAGGGGTGCAGAGCGCCAACGCCCGCTGGGGCAACTTGGTGGCCATCCTGGCCGGTGACTTCCTGCTGGCCCGGGCCTCGGAGATAGCGGCCGAGCTCGGCACGGAGGTCGTGAGCGTCCTGGCCAGGACCATCGGGAGGTTGTGCCAGGGCGAGCTCACCCAGCTCCGGTACGCGTTCTCGACGTCCCGGCCCGAGACTGCGTACCTGGACGCCATCTCCCGGAAGACGGCTTCCCTCATGGCCGCCTCCACCCGGATCGGGGCCCTGATGGCCGACGCCAGCCCGGGCGAGGTCGAGGCGCTGGACGATTTCGGGCACGCGTTCGGGATGGCTTTCCAGATCTGGGACGACATCCGCGACCTCGTCTGTACAGAAGAGGAGCTCGGCAAGCCCGCCGGTCATGACATGTTGGAAGGGACCTACACGCTCCCGGTGATCAGGGCCCTCGCCGACCTAGATAGCGGGCCTGAGCTCGCCGGCCTGCTGGGGCGGCCGCTCGACGGCCCCGAGGTCGAAAAGGCCCGCGCCATCATCCTCGCCTCGGACGCCGTTAGCGGCGCCATCGGCGAAGGGCGGCGTTGGGCGGACCGGGCGGCGGCGGCACTGGCCTCTATGCCCGCCCCGTCTAGCCCCGCCGGCACCTCTTTGGCCAGCAACGGGGCCAGCAGGGCGGTGCCTGCAGTCAGAGAGACGCTGGCCGGGCTGGCGCACCGCCTCCTCGACGACCTCGCCGTACGCGCCGGCTGACCAGGGCGCCGTTCGGGCTCAATCGGCTTCCGGGCGTAAAGTCGGAAAGGCTATTACGTCCCGGATGGCCTCAGCGCCGCTGAGCAACATCACCAGCCGGTCCACGCCGATCCCGAGGCCCCCGGTGGGCGGCAGGCCGTACTCGAGGGCTCGTATGTAGTCCGCGTCCACGGGCATGGCTTCGTCGTCGCCCGCCGCCCGGGCCGAGGCTTGGGCGGCAAAGTTCCGCCGCTGCTCTTCGGGGTCGGTGAGCTCTGAAAACGCATTACCGAGCTCCCTTCCCGCCACCACGGGCTCGAAACGCTCGACCATCCCTGGGCTACGGCGATGGTCACGAGCCAGGGGCGAAACCTCCTTTGGGTAGTCCATGACGAAGACCGGCCCCCAGAGGTTGGGCTCCGTGGTCTTCTCATAGATTTCGAGGATGACCTTGCCCTTGCCCCAGTCCGCCTCGATGGGCACCTCCAGCTCGGCAGCCCGCGCTCGGAGCTCGGTGACAGGCATTTCCAGCCCCACCTCGACGCCCGTCTGTTCGGCCACCAAGGCCAGCATCGTCTCTCTCCTCCAGGGAGGGGACAGGTCGAGAGGCCGGCCACCGTATGTGAGCTGCGTAGTCCCCGTGACCTCTTCGGCCACATGCGCCACCAGCGCCTCGGTCAGGTCCATCATGTCGTTGTAGTCGGCGTAGGCCTGGTACAGCTCGAGCATGGTGAACTCAGGGTTGTGCCGCGGGGAAAGCCCCTCATTACGAAATACCCGCCCGATCTCGAACACGCGCTCCATGCCTCCGACGACCAGGCGCTTGAGGTGGAGCTCGAGAGCGATCCGCAAGTACAGGTCCATGTCCAAGGCGTTGTGGTGAGTGACGAAAGGCTTGGCTGTAGCGCCGCCCGGGACGGGGTGAAAGACCGGCGTCTCCACTTCGACAAAACCCCTCGCCTCCAGGAAGCGGCGCATGGACGACACGGTGCGGCTACGCGAGAGCAGGACCTGGCGGGACGCGGGGTTGGCCCACATGTCGGCGTAGCGCTGGCGGTACCGGGTCTCGACGTCGGTGATCCCCCGCCATTTGTCACCGAAGGAACGGCGGGCCTCGGCTAGAAGGGACCAGTCCGCGACACGTACCGACAGCTCGCCTGTGCGCGTGCGGACCACTTCGCCCGTGGCACCGACCCAATCACCGAGCGAAAGCCTGTTCAGCTGAGCGAACCGCGATGTCCACTCGGCCCCGGCGAACAACTGGACGTTCCCGGTCCAATCGCTGAGCGTGGCGAATGTCAACTTCCCCATTTCCCGCCGCAGGGTGACCCGGCCGGCCACCGTCTCCACCTGCCCCGACGCCTCCCCCGGGACCAGGCCAGCGAAACGTTCCTGCAACTCGGCCGCGGCCGCCGTCGGCTCGAACCGGTACGGAAAATCCTCAGCCATCGCCGCGGTTCCGCTGGTAGATGGTCCGCAGGCCATAGAGCGTGAGCCAGGGCTCGTGGTAGTCGACGGCCTTGCTCACGGAAAGCACGAGAGGGGCCAAACCGCCCGTGGCCACGACGGTGGCGGCGCCGACCTCGGCTTTGAGCTGCGCGCACAGTCCGTCGACGAGGGCCCCGAAGCCAAAGATGAGTCCTGACTGCAGCGACTCGACGGTGTTTTTGCCCAGGATGCTACGGGGCAGGACCATGTCGACCCGGGGGAGCAAAGCCGCCTTCGTGGTCAGGGCGTTGAGGGACAGCTCCATCCCAGGGAACAGTACGCCCCCGAGGTACTCGCCTTTAGCCGAAATAACCTCAAAGTTGGTGGCCGTCCCGAAGTCGACCACGATCGTCGGGCCTCCGTAGCGCTCGAAGGCCGCCACCGCATCGGCTATCCGGTCGGCGCCGACCTCCTTGGGGTTGTCGACCAGCACGGGCATCCCGGTGCGGACGCCCGGCTCGACGATGACCGTGGGGACGTTCAGGCGCCGGGCGGTCATCTGCCTGAGGGCGGCCTGGACCGGCGGCACCACGCACGCCACCACCGTCCCGGTCACGCTCGAGAAATCCAGGTCGTCAAGTGCCAGCAACTGGGACAGCTGGAGCGCGAACTCGTCCGCCGTGTACTGGGGGTGGGTGGCAACCCGCCAGTGGTGGACAAGGTCACCGGTGCCCACGCCGTCGTTATCGGCGAACAGGCCGACAACGATCTGGGTGTTGCCAACGTCGATGGCCAGCAGCACCCGTTCAGTCCCCTTGCCGGTTGGCGGCCAAATTGTCAAGGAGCCGCGCTTTGCCCGTGCGCCCGGCAATGAGGAGACGGACTTCCGCCCCCACTTCGGGTGGCACCGAGAGGGTGCCGGGGTCGACCACTTCCGCGTAGTCCAGGTCGAAGAGGTCCTCTCGTTGGGCCACCGCCGTCATAGCGGCGCGGACCTCGGCCACGTCGCTCACCCCCTGCTCTTCCACGGCGCGCTTACCCGCCAACAAAGAGTGGTAGAGCACCGTGGCGGCCGACCTTTCGGTGGCGCTCAGGTAAGCGTTGCGGCTCGACAGCGCCAGCCCGTCCGGCTCGCGCACGGTGGGGCAGCCCACGACTACGGCCGGGAGCGACAGGTCGTCCACCAGGTGGCGCACGACGACCAACTGCTGGTAGTCCTTCTCACCGAAATAGGCGTGACAAGGCCCGGCCAGAGCCAGCAGCTTGGTGACGATCGTGGCCACGCCGTCGAAGTGCCCCGGTCTGTGCGCACCTTCCAGGATGTCGGCCAGCCGGTTGACCCTCACTGTCACCTGCGGCTCCTCGGGGAACATCGCCGCAGTAGACGGGGCGAACACGACATCGGCGCCCGCCTCCTCGGCCTGGGCGCGATCCCGCTCGAGGTCCCTCGGATAGGCGTCAAAATCCTCGCCCGGCCCGAACTGCAAGGGATTGACAAAGATGCTCACGACGACCACATCGGTCTCTGCCGCCGCCCTGCGGATAATTGTGCGGTGGCCACCGTGCAGGGAACCCATCGTGGGGTGGAGGCCGACCGACCTGCCCGCCCGACGCGCTTGTCCGAGGAAGGCACGCAGCTCGTCGGGGCTGTCGGTCAGTATCACTCCGCAGAGATGGTACCGGCCCGGACAACGCCGGCCCTGATGCCCCCGGTGAGCCGGCCGGCCGTCAGTTCGGGCGCGAGATCGGCCAGGGGCACCAGGACGAAGCCCCGTTCCCACATCCTCGGGTGGGGCACCTGCAGGTCGGGCTCCTCTACGACGAGGTCGCCCACGAGCAAGATGTCCACGTCAAGAGTGCGCGGGCCCCAGCGCTCTTTCCTCGTACGGTCCGCCGCCACCTCCGCCCGCTGGGCTGCGCCGAGCAGTTCGCGGGGCGTGGCGGCCGTCCTGAGCTCGGCCACGAGGTTGAGGTACGGGCCCTGCCCGGCAGGGCCGCCCACGGGGGCCGTCTCGTAGACGGGCGAGACCGCCATCACGTCCGGCAGCAGGGCCAAGCCGCCACGAAGCAGGGCCCACCGGTCGCCGAGGTTCGAGCCGAGCGCCACGAAAGCGCGCCGGGGGCCGTCGCTCACGGGCGGTGGACGCGCACGGCGGCCGTCGCCAGTTCGACCGGGACGGGCGGCCGAAGTTTGCGGACGGTGACCACGACGCCCAGGGCCCGGCCGTGGGCGACGGCCAGAGCTCGCTCGGCCACCTGTTCGGCCAGGTGCTCGAGCAGGAGGGCGTGTGGGCCTTCGATGACAGCACGCGCCGCTTCGCACAGCTCGACATAGTCGACGGTGGCGGCGAGCTCGTCTGTCCGGCCCGCCGGCCGGAGGTCTACCAGGAGCTCGAGGTCGACCTCGAACGGCTGGGGGCGCCGGGCCTCTTCGGGAAGGGCTCCGTGCGTCCCCATAAACCTGAGGCCTTGCAAGAGGATCCGGTCCGGTCCCAGCGTGGTCCCGTCCGGTCCCGGCCCGAAGTGGGACGGGCCCTCGGAATGGGGCCTCTCAGGCTCAAGCACCCGCGGCGCGGGCCACCGGGCCGGGCTTGGGCAGCTCCGGCACTAGGGCCACGAGCTCGCGCCCTTCAGGCCCCATCTGGCGCCCGAAGAGGCGTTCGACGATCGCCACCGCTTGCGCGCCCTGCTGGATCAGCCCGCTCCAGTGGACGTACCCGGCCACCACGCCCATGAGCCTGTCGCTGACCTCTTCCTGGTGAAGCACCACACGCTCGCCGTCGCGGATCCATGAGCGCAGTTGTTCGTACAGGTCGGGCAGGACCAGGGCAGGGTCGTCGTTGGCGGCGAAGGGGATATGGGACCACGCCAGGCTCTCTTCGTCGTAGGCATGGAGGTTGTGAGGTGAAGCCAGCAGAGAAATGACACGGGTGAACCCCTGACATTTCAGCCACAGGATCTCTTCGCGCCGGCGCACCTTGCGGTGGTTACGGGCGTACCCCCCGGGGCGCTCGCAAATAGCGAGCTTGTCTTTTATCACCCATGTGAAAAACCGTGGCTTTATCCCGGCCGCCCATTTGCCTCTCATGTTGGGCTCATATCCCGCCGCCCTCTCATCGGGCACCGACGAGCTTCGCCGCATCGGCGGTCGCTTTGACATCGTGGACGCGCACCATCGCCACCCCGCAGCGCATCGCCCAGACGGCACCGGCCAGAGAGGCTTCCAGGCGCTCAGACGCGGGAGCAGGGTCGGCCTCGCTCCCGCCCGCGACCACTCCTGTGAAGCGCTTGCGGGAGATGCCAACCGCCACGGGCCACCCGGTGGCCACGATGTCGTCGAGATGGGCCAGTACCCTCAAGTTTTGGGCGGCTGTCTTGGCAAAGCCGATCCCGGGGTCCACCCAGATTTCGGTCACGCCTGCCTCTGCCGCCCTCTCGGCCCGGTCGACCAGGAACGTCTTGACCTCGGCCACGACGTCTTGGTACCCGGTCAGGGTCATCATGTCCGAGGGCCGGCCCCGCATGTGCATGGCCACCCAGCCGGCCCCGCCCTGGGCCGCCGTGGGCCACAGGCACGCCGAAACATCGTTGAGGATCGTCGCCCCGGCCTCCAGCGCCGCCTCGGCCACTGCCGGCTTGGTGGTGTCGACAGAAATACGGGCGCCCCCCGAGAGCCGGGAGGCCAGCTCCCGGACCACAGGCAGCACCCGGCGCATTTCCTCTTTCTCGTCCACCGGCGACGCCCCCGGCCTGGTCGACTCGCCTCCGACGTCGATGACGTCGGCCCCGTCCCGGGCCATCGCGCAGCCTCTTTCGACGGCAGTTGCGACCTCTTGCCAGCACCCGCCGTCGTAAAACGAATCAGGCGTCACGTTGAGTACGCCCATCACAAGCCCCATGGCAGTTGGTCAGCTTATAGGTCCGCCGGCGGCGGCAAGCGCCGGCGGCGCCCACACGCTCAAGGCCCGGGACCGGTTTGACGACCTTGTTGAAGTGCCCGCAGCCAACGGACCGCAGGTGACCGGCACGCCCGTCGGTGCCTCAGCGCCACCCGACTTGAGCGCGGAGAGCTGGTGGGCGGTAGAAAGAAAAAACGCGGGGACGGCGACGGCGTCCGGCACGGCAGAGGCCCCGGCGCCGCCGGGGGCCCCGACGACAGTCCCGGCCTGGCAGCGGCGCCAGCGCTGGCTCCCCTGGACTCGGCTGTGGGCGGTGCTCAAGATGGCCAGCCTCGGCTACACCACTTGGTGGGCCCTCGGGTACATCCACGCCAACGTGGGGGCGCAGGTGTGCGGCTACGGGGCCGTCTGCCTGTTCGCAGGGGTCGGCGCGCGCTGGCGTCGGCGGTTCTTCGGCCCCGGTCAGCTGATGGAGCCCGAGCTGTACGAGGAGATCGGCCAGTGGCTGTACCGCATCGGGAGCGTCCTGGTACTGGTCGGAGGCGCCCTAAGCATCACTCACGCCGCCATGCACTAACGAGCACCATGCACTAACGAGCGCCGTGCACTAATGAGCGCCGTGCACTAATGAGCACCATGCACTAACGAGCGCCGTGCACTAATGAGTCAGTGCAGGGCGGGCCTCTGGATGAAGCCGAGCACCTCGGCTCGGGCTGCCGGGCTGGTCAGGAAGTGCCCCCGCACCGCCGAGGTCACCGTCGTGGTCCCCGGCCTCTGGACTCCCCGCATCGACATACAAAGGTGCTCGGCCTCCACGACGACGAGCACGCCCTGAGGCTCCAGCACCCGGACCAGGGTGTCAGCGACCTGGGAGGTCAACCTCTCCTGCACCTGGGGCCGCTTGGCGAAACCGTCCACGAGGCGGACGATTTTTGACAACCCCGTGACGCGGCCGTCCCGGCCGGGGATGTAAGCCACGTGGGCCCGCCCGAACCAGGGCAGAAGGTGGTGCTCGCACACGCTGTAGAGGGCGATGTCCCGTACCAAGACGAGCTCGTCGTGATCGGCCTCGAACGTAGCCGTCAAGTACTCGCCCGGGTCCTCGTTGAGGCCGGAGAAGATCTCGGCGTACATGCGCGCCACCCGGGCCGGCGTGGCCCGTAGCCCGTCGCGGTCGGGCCGCTCGCCCACAGCCGCCAGTATTTCGACGACCGCGGCTTCGATCCGTTTCAGGTCTACCGGCACGTTCTTACTCGTTCAGGCACGTTCTTACACTCGTTCAGGCCGGCGACATCGGGCCGTCGTAACGGCGCACGCAATTGAGGTTGCGGTAGCGCTCGGCGATGTCGAGCCCGTAGCCGACCACGAAGTCCCTCGGGATGCGAAAGCCCACGTACGCCAGCTCGTCCACCGAGGGCTCGAGCTCCTTGACGAGCAGCGCGCAAACAGCCAGGCTGGCCGGGTGGCGCGCCGCTAGGTTGCGCAAGAGGAAGGCCAGTGTGAGGCCCGAGTCCACGATGTCCTCCACGACCAGTACGTGACGCCCGGTGAGATCGCTGTCTAGGTCCTTCACGATGCGCACCACCCCGCTTGTGCGGGTGCTGCTCCCATAGGAGGCCACAGCCATGAAGTCGAACTCGACGGGCAGGTCGATGGCCCGGGCCAGGTCGCTCATAAAAACGAACGCGCCCTTGAGGACACCTACGAGAAGTGGCGGCCGTGCCGCATAGTCAACAGTTATGCGGGCCCCGAGCTCCTTGGTCCTGTCCCGGATCGCCTCTTCTGAGACGACTATGGGACCGAGGTTGGGGTCATCAGTCGTCAATGTCATGGTCCTGCCAAAGCTATACCTCAAGAGCCGGGGCCTTGGAGCTGACCCGGAGGCGGCCCCCGGAACGGCTCACCCGCCGGCCGCCGGCGAGCTCGCAGGCGATCATCTCCCCGGCCACTACCGTCCAGGTGCGGTCGAGCTCGGCCTCCGAAGGAGGGTGGTGCTCGGGGCCTTCTCCCCCGCGCAACCAAGCTCGCAGCGCCCGCTTCGCCAGCGGTTTGGGCACGGCCCGCAGCGCCGCCGTGTCCGTGGCGTCGAGCCCCGAGGCCAGGGCGTCAAGCAGTTCGGCGTCCTCGGCCAAGGCCCGCGCCGTTCGGACCAGCAGGGGCACTGGGTCGCGCTGAGCGATGTCGGCCAGAAGCGGCAGGAGCTCGAGCCGCACCCGGTTGCGCCGAAAGCGCAGCTCGGAGTTGGAGGGGTCGGTCACCGCGGCCAAGCCCAAGGCGGCAACGAAGGCAGACGTCTCCGCCCTTCTCAGGTCGATGATGGGCCGCGACACGGCCCGACGTCCGGCGCCGCTGGCCCGCATACCGCTGAGGCCGTCCAATCCGGCTCCCCGCAGCAGGTTCAGCAGCACCGTCTCGGCCTGGTCGTCAGCGGTGTGGCCCACCATGACCCCCTCGGGCAGGGCTCCATAGCGGGCGGCCCGGGCACGCGCTTCCAGGTCGGGCCCGGCCGGCACCGTCACCGCCACCGTCTGGCACCTTGCGCCCAGCGCCTGTGCCGCCGCCCGGACCACCACGGCGTCATCGCCACTTGTCAGCCTGAGCCCGTGATCGACGTGTACGGCCAAGCTCTCGCAGCCGGCCGCCACGGCTAGGGCCAACATGGCCAAGGAGTCGGCTCCGCCCGACACCGCGCACACCACTGATCGGCCCGCCGGGGGGAACGAACAGCGACGGAGCAGGGCCGCCGTCTGAGGGGGCCAAGTCAGGGGGGCCACGAGTTAGCCACTTTACGGCGCTGGGCAGCACCCGGAGACGAGGCCGAAACGGCCCGGCCCCAACGGTCAGGCCGTGCGCCCCAGCCCCTCGGCTCTAGATATCCAATCCCCGGGCTGGCGGATCTCGGCCAGGGTCGGCAACCACTCGGGGCCGTCCCATACCCGCTGGAACAGGTCCGGGCCGCCGGCGCGCTCCACCGCCTCAATGAAGCGCTCCCCCTGTTCGTACTGCTTGAGCTTGGCGTCGAGGCCGACGAGGGAACTCACTACCTTGGCCGCGCCGCTGCGTTGCCGGCGCTGCTGTAGGACGCTGGCGAAACGAGACGCCTGGACGGCGTGGCCCTCCGCGGCCCGGTTCATGACCATGTCCCCGTGGCCTTCCAACAAGCTCATGAGGCCGCCGATCTGGTCGAGCGCTTGGCGTTGCTCGGGCGAGGCCAGCAGGGCCACCAGCCCTCCCTCGTCAAGAGGGTTATGCCCCTCGCGCGCCTGCAGCGCCGCCCTTTTCAAGGCTTCGAGGAGCCGTTTGGGGTCAGGGTCGACACCTTCGACCAGAGTGTTCACCAAAGTCAGGAAATGGGGCCGTAGCCAGGGAACGCCCGTGAACTGCGCCCGGTGCGTCACCTCATGTAGGGCGATCCACAGACGGAACTGGCGCGGTTGGAAGCCGTACCGGTCTTCCAACTCGATGATGTTGTGGCCCACGTAGTAGACGATGTCCTGGTCCTCGGGCCGCTCGTCTTCGATGAGAAGTTGGTCGTACTGGCCCAAGACCCGCGTCGACATCCAGCCCAGTAACAAACCGAGCTGCATGCCGCTGATGTTGCGACTGACCTGGGCGGGGACTTTCATGGCGACAGGGCCGAGCATCGGGGCCGGCTTGGCCAGGGCGGCCTCCAGTTTCTGCGCCAGGGGGCGCAGCAGCCGCTGGAACGACGCCACGTTGGCGCTCACCCAGCCTGGCCGGTCCGTCACACGGGCACGCGCCGGGCCGGCCAGCGAACGCAGCCCGGTCGCCTGCTCGACCAGGACCTCGGCTTGCTCCGTGAGCTCGGCGAAGTCCTCTTCGAGCACGGTCAAGCGCCCGAGCGGGAGATAGTCCTGGCGGGCGGCTATCCGGGTGGCGACCCGTTGCGCCAACTCCCACGAGATCGGTTCAGCCGGGCCGGCACCGGCAACGTTGTCGCTCGCCCCCGCCTGGTCAGCGCCTTGCTGCTCCCGATGGGTCACTTCCGGCCGAGGGCCGAGAGGGACAGCGCCGGGGCGGCGTCCCTGCTCAGGCGATCTTCTTGCCCCGGGTACGGGGCACAGCCATCGGTTCGTGCTGAAAGCAGTATTTCCCATTGTTGTACATCGAGAGCTTGGTGGTGCAACCGGCCTGGCGGCACACACGGTCCTCTCCGAATGCCTTGGACGGCCTCTCGCCGCCGCTCAGCATGTGACCTCCAAGTGATC
>CAYZVQ010000164.1:5794-10739 GCA_964481925.1 uncultured Acidimicrobiaceae bacterium | reverse complement strand
CGCGCGACGCGTCGCCCCGCACCAACAGCACGGGCGAAAGCCGCTCACCGTGTTGGACTTTCTGAATGTCTTTGGCGACGTGGGGGTTGGTATCGGCCAGGAGCGGGAGGTTGCTGGCCCGCAGCAGATCCTTGGCCTTGCGATGGTCCAGAGGGGCATCCTTCAGCGTGTCCGCGAGGTGTTTGGCCACCGGCTCGGGTACGACCAAGCTCAGGTAGTCGTGGGCGGCGGGATAGTCGTGGTCGTCCGGCTCGGACTTCCAGTGTTCAGTGACGATCATGCCGAGAGACGCTAATACCCAGCCTTTCTTCTGCAAGCTCTACTAACGGGCATATCCTCGGGCGCCCGCGGCCCGGGCCTCAGCTCTTCACCCGTAACGCCGGGTGGGGGAGCAGGACCGGGGAGCTCTCCCGGGTTTCGAGGTAGGGGGCGACAAGCTCGAAAATGGCGTCCCCGACCAGGGCCCGGAGCTCGGGCTGCATATGGCGCCAGACGGCCGTCGCCCCCCTGAAGGCCTCCGGCGCTTCCGTGCACCACCAGGCGAACTCCTCCCCGCCGGCTCCCCAGTGCTTCCTGTCCCATTGGCCGACGGTCGAGGTCACCGACCCGTCGGGGTTGGTGGTGTCCTCGCGCCGTAGAGGGAGCTGCCAACAAACGTCGGGCTTCAGGTCCATCGGCGCCTGGTCGCGCTCGAGGGCGGCGCTGTGCAAGGCGCAGCCCGGCCCGCGCGGGAAGCCGGGACGGTTGAGGAAAATGCACGCTCCTTCGACCATCCTCGTCACCGTGACGCCTTCGGAGTTGCGCCGGGCGACCCCGCCGTGGCGGGCACGGTCGGCGAACTGCCACTGTTCGGCCGTCAGTGTCCGGGCCGCCGCCTTGACCCGGGCGAGGTCGTCATCACTGGTGAAATGGGCGCCGTAGGAGCAGCACCCCTGGACCAGCTCAGGCGCCGGCCCGGTGAGGACGCCCTGGCAACCGCGACCGAAGATGCATTCCCAGTGCGAGAGCAGGAAGGTCACGTCGAAGCGCCAGGTGCGCTGCTCCTCGGGGTCCTCGAAGCTCACCCATTCATGGGCATCAGCCGGGGCCAGGGCAAAATGCCCGTCCCGGCCCTTCGGCCCCGCGGCCACCCCCCGGCCGCGCGTGCCCTTTACCCCTTTTCTGTCCCGTTTGAAGGCAGCCTTCTTGTGGGCGTCGCCGCTCATGCGCCGACCTTGTACGAAGCGAGGTCGAGGACCAGCTCGCCGGCGGCGAGCACGCCGCGCCACAGCTGGCGCAGGTCGAGATGTTCGTTGGGAGCGTGGAAGTTGTCGTCCGGGAGGGCCACGCCGAGGAAGATCAGCGGCGCTCCCAGCACTCGGGCCAAAGCCTCCTCCGGGCCGCTGCCGCCGCCCCGGCTGAACAGCGGTGCCGTCCCCCAGACGCGCTCGATGGCCGAGCAGAGTATGCGCATGGCCGGGTGGTCGACCGGAGTGAGCAGGGGCGAAACGGACCCTTCGGCGGTGGCCTCGAACTGGGCACCATCGGGGACATGGGAGGCCAGCCATTCCCGGAACGCTGGCTCCACCCGCTCGGGCCGCTGGTCGGGCACGAGGCGGAAGGCCACCTTGAAACTGGCCGTGGCGGGCACGATCGTTTTCATGCCCGGGCCGCCGTAGCCCGAGTGGAGGCCCACCACCTCAGCCGTCGGGCGCGCCCCCACGCGCTCGAACGGGCTGCGGCTGGCTTCGCCCTCGAGGTAGGCGACGCCCGCTTGGCGCCGGAACTCGGCCTCGTCGAAGGGGATGGCGGCCAGTGACGCCGCCTCTTGCGGGGTCAGCTCGCGCACGTCGTCGTAGAAGCCGGGCAGGGTCACGCGCCCGTCGGCGTCGTGCAGCCGGTCGACGAGGCGGGCGGCCACCAGGGCGGCGTTGGGGACCGTGCCGCCCCATATCCCGCTGTGCAGGTCCGAGCGGGCCGTGCGCAGCGTGACGTCGAAAGAGACCAGGCCCCGCATGCTCACCGTGGTCGAGGGGACGTCCGGCGCTTCCATGGTGGTGTCGGACACCACCACGATGTCGGCGGCCAGCCTCTCCTTTTCCCGCCAGAGGAGATCCTCGAGGTGAGGGCTGCCTACTTCCTCCTCGCCTTCGATGAGGAACTTCAAGTTGATAGGCAGACGGCCCCGTTCGGACCGGACGCCACGGGCGGCTTCGATCTGCATCAGGACCTGGCCCTTGTCGTCGGCCGACCCTCTGGCCAGCAACTCGTTGCCGACCACCACCGGTTCGAAGGGAGGCGACGTCCACTCGGCCAGTGGGTCGACGGGCTGTACGTCGTGATGACCATAGATAAGGACGGTGGGAGCGTCCGGGCCCGCCTCCAGCCACTCGGCGTAGACGGCCGGCCGGCCGCTCCCGGGCGCTCGCGCCGTGCCCGTGGCGAGGATCTCGACCGTGGTCATGCCCGCCTCCCGCAAGAGCCCGGCACAGAACTCGGCGGAGGCGGCCACGTCGCCGGCGTGGTTGGGGTCCGCCGAAATCGAAGGGATCCGCAGCCAGTCGGTCAATGTGGCGAGGATGCGTTCCTTTGAGCGTTGCAGGTAGGCGTTGAGAGCGAGGTCGGTCACAGCGGCCGACGTTAGCCTTCGCGGGGCTTGCTCAACTACCCCCCGACCCCACGGAGCCAACGCTCGTTCAGCCGTAGAACGGGACGGCCGGGTCTAACGGCTGGGCATAAATGGTTTGCGCCTCGGTTGGCGTCAGCGTCCCGGTGGCGACGAGGCGAGCAAGGACGTGGCGCTGGCGGCTGCGGGCCAACGACAGGTGGCCGTGCGGGTCGTACTCGGAGGGGGCCTGCACGAGCCCGGCGAGCAAACTGGCCTGCGCCCAGGAGAGATCCCCGGGGGGGACGCCGAAATAGTGCTCGGCCGCCGCCGTGCACCCGTAGGTGCCGTCACCGAAGTAGGCGGCGTCGAGGTACATGGCCAGGATGTGGGCCTTGGTGTACATGGCGTCAAAACGGAACGCCAGGCCCACCTGCTCCAGCTCCGCCCGCAGGTTCGTCCCCGGTGCGTAGAGCATCTTGGCCAGTTGCTGTTCTATGGTCGCCCCGCCCTCGCTCCCGTTGCCGGTAACCAAGCCGATGATGGCCCGGCCCACCCCTAGAGGGTCGAGCGCCGGGTCATGGTAGAAGCGGCTGTCCTCGGTGGCGAGCAGGGCCTGGCCCAGCCGGCTCGGGATATGGCCGTCGTCGCTAGGGGCGTGATGGGCGGCCAGGATGGCGGACACCAGTGCGGGAGCGTTGCCCACCGACGGGGAGGCCAGGACCAGGACGCCCAAGCCGATGGCACCCACAACCACAAGGCTTACGACCGTCGCCGCCAACCTCCGCGCCCAACGCCACGCCCGCCGGCGCTGAGGCCGCCCATGGCGCCGAGGCCGGCCATGCTTCGCGTCGGACGGCGCAGCCTCGGAGCGGGCGGGCGATCTGCCCAGCAAGGTCGTAGGCATCGGCTGGCTGCCATTTTCGCGCTCTGCTCGCGCCTGGCGGCCGCGCCAGAATGAGGGCCATGGACGAGACCGCCTCTGAACGCCTGAGGGCGGCGCTGGAAGACATCGCCGAGGAGCTCGCCGACATGGGCCGCGCCCGGCTCAGCGAGGCCGTACGGACCGACAGCACCGCGGCAGTGGCGGCCGAGCGACGCCTGAGCCGGGCGCGACGGGCCGTCCTGAAAGCCGCCGCCCTACTGCGAGACGGTGCCGAGGGCGATGACCTTGGAGACGGCCCAGACGACTAGAGCCTGGTTAGGCCGCCACTTTCACGGCCGCCACCTCGAACTCGAGCGTGACCTTTTCGCTGACCAGGACGCCGCCCGCTTCCAGGGCCGCGTTCCAGTTCACGCCCCAGTCCTTGCGGTTGATGGTCGTGGTGCCCTCGAAACCGACCCGGAGGTTACCCCAGGGGTCGACGGCACTGCCCGTGAACTCGAAGTCAATGGTCACCGGCTTGGTGACGCCCCTTATAGTGAGGTCGCCCGTGACCGAGTACCGGTCCTGGTCCGCCTTCTCCACCGCCGTGGACTTGAAGGTGATCTCGGGGTACTCGTCCATGGCCAGGAAGTCGTTGCTGCGCAGGTGGGTGTCACGGTCGGAGTTACGGGTGTCGATGCTGGCCACCTTGATGGTGACCTCGACATGGGACGCGGAGGCGTTCTCCTCGTCGAGGTAGCCCGAACCGGTGACCTCGTTGAAGGCGCCGCGCACCTTGGTGACCATGGCGTGGCGGGCCGAGAACCCGAGGCGGGAATGGGTGGGGTCCAGGTTGTAGTTGCCGGTCAGGGACTTGGTCCCGGTCGTACCGGTGGCGTTGGTCATAATGGCATCCTCTTCGTTGTCGGTGATCGTGATCTGTAATAGACAACGTAGGGGATATATCAACTATTCCTGAACGTCAGGGGTACACTGAGAAAATGGGCATGACCAGGTGGCTCGATGAGGACGAGCAGCGGGCGTGGCGCTCTTTCCAGGTCATGCAGGCCCGGTTGAACGCCCAGCTGGCTCACGACCTGTCGGTTCATTCGGAGCTCAGCTACCAGGACTACGTGGTGCTGGTGGCTCTGACGGGGCGGCCCGACGGCCGGCTGCGCCTGACCCGTCTGGGCCACGAGCTTGGCTGGGAGAAGAGCCGCATCTCCCACCAGGTCAAGAGGATGGCGGAGCGGGGCCTGGTCGAAAAATGCCGGAGCGGGGATGACGGGAGGGGCGCCGTGGTACAGGTCAGCGCTCTCGGCCGAGAGCGGATCGAGGCCGCCGCCCCCAGCCACGTCGAAGCCGTGAGGCGGTTGTTCGTGGACCGGCTGACACGGGCCCAGCTGGACGACCTGGCCGTCGTCGCCCGTACCGTACTGGAGGCCGTGGTGGCCGAGGAGGCGTGCACGGGATCCGAGATCGACATCCCCGGCTAG
>CAYZVQ010000164.1:0-5694 GCA_964481925.1 uncultured Acidimicrobiaceae bacterium | reverse complement strand
CGGGGCCGCCTGGTCGGGGCCGGCTAGGCGGGGCCGGCTGGTCGGGGGCCGGCTAGGCGCGGGCGAGCTGGCAGGCGGGCACAGGCAGGCCGGCCGGTGGCGGGGGAGCGCTGGGCAAGGCATTGAGGGCGTCGATCAGCCGGCGAAGCTGGGCGAAAGACGTCCGGTCAAAGCTGAGAGCGATGCGGGGAAGTTCCAAGTGGTCTTCCTGACGGGTCTCTGTGGGCAATGGCCCAGGAAGCACGTCGATAGGGCCCCGCGTACAAATGCCGGCAAACTCCTCGGACAAGGCGGCGATCTCGGTCTCGGTCGGAGGAGCCGTCAAACGAATGACCATGCGGTCGCCCACCCAGCGCAGAGAATGGTAATTGCGGTAGAAGCCGAGGATCTCGCCCGCCGCCTGCAGGACGTCGTCGGTGATCAGGTAGAGGCTGCTGTCCTCGCTCCCGATCAGGCCGCGGGCGGTCACCTCCTCGGTCACGAACCTCTCCCAGGCGTGCCAGTAGCTTCCCCCGGGCACTTCCAGCAGCACGACGGGGGCGGGTTCGGCCTTGCCCGTCTGCAACAGGGTGAGCAGCTCGAACGATTCGTCGAGGGTGCCGAAGCCGCCGGGGAGGACCGCGTAGCCGTCGGACTCTTTCACCAGCAGGAGCTTGCGGGTGAAAAAGTATTTCATCGAGACAAGTTTCGGGTCCGAGGAGATAAACGGGTTGGCCATCTGTTCGAAGGGGAGCCGGATATTTATCCCAAAACTGTGCTCGGGGCCGGCTCCTTCGAGCCCGGCCGCCATTATGCCCGGCCCGGCCCCGGTCACCGTCGACCAGCCCCGGGCGGCCAAGCGGGACGCAAGATCCCGGGCTTGAGCGTAAAGGGGATCGGTGGGCAACGTGCGGGCCGAGCCGAACATCGTGATCTTGGGGACCGAACGGTAGGGGGCAAAAACCTCGAAGCCCTCGATTATCTCTCGTAGGGCGGCATTGGCGATTTTCAGGTCGAGACGGTCGAGGCGGTCCTGGGCCACCCGCACGACGGAGATGAACAGTTCCCGCAGTTGGTCGCGATTGGAGGTCACCCTCAGCTCGTCGAGGAGGGACTCCACCCGTGCGTCCAGCACGGGGCCACCCGTGCGCGGGCCGCGTCCCTGCCCACCGGCGGGCGGCGCAAGGCCGCCGGCGTCGGGAGGTTGTGTCACCGGCGCGAGCCTGACAAACCGGCGGGGGCGGCGGCGCCGTCGACGAGCCAGAGCACCCGTCCGGCCCGGACCCGGGCCGCGGGCAGGTCCTCACCGGCGATGATGGCCTCTAGCGCCGGCCGCTTGGACTCCCCGGCCACGGTGAAAATGACCAGACGGGCACGGGCGATACCGGCGTAGGTGAGGGTCATCCGGGGGTGCTTGTTGCGCCCGCTGGGGTCCTCGTTGAAGCTGACGAGTTGGCCGGGGTCGGCGTCTAGGGCCCGGGAGCCGGGAAAGAGGCTGGCCGTATGGCCGTCCGCGCCCATGCCCAGGTGGACGACGTCGAGCTGGCCGACCTCGCCGACGCGGAGCTGGTAGGCATCGAGGCCCTCGTCGCAGCGCATCGGGTAGACAGCGTTGGCCGCCCCCACCTTCTCCAGCAAGGCTTGGCGGCCCAGCAGCTCGTTGGAGTCGGTGTGGTCAGGCGGCACGCAGCGCTCGTCGCCCCAGAAAAAGTTGACAACGAGCCAGTCGATGGCCTGGGCGCCGTCGCTGGCCAGCCGTTCGTAGCAGGCGCGGGCCGTCTCCCCACCCGACAGGGCGATGTCGAACTCCTCCCCGGGCCGGTTGGCGAAGGCGGAGAGCACTTGAGCTGTGAAGGCACCAGGTAGGTCGTCGACAACTACGAGCTCTCCGTTCACCGCCTAGACCCTAGCGGCACCTAAGGAGCCAGGATTGCCGCAGACGCCAGCGCCCGCTCCCACACCCGGTCTGCTCTCAGGTTGGACACGGCGCTGGAAAGCGCGGACGTAAGCGAATCGTCCGGCAGGGGCAGCCCCTGGCGTTGTGACACGCCGCCCGAGAGAGTTGCCTGGGCCCAAACCGCCCGCAGGCGGTCGTCGCGGGTGACCTCGAACTTGCCTTCTTCACCTTGGTAATCGGCGGCCAGGGTGATGGCGACGTGCTTGGCGTCCTCCAGCACGAGCTCGCGGGCGCGCAGGTCGAGCTGGGACAGCAGCCACCCCCCGAGCATGTGGCGGGGCCCGGGTTTGCCCCGGACCGAGGCCAGGTGGACGCCGGGGAGGAACTCCCGGTTGTGCTCGGGCTCGAACAGGCCGGCCAGTAGCTCGCGCCACGGCTGCAGGCGCACCCACGACAGGTCCACCACGGGCTGGTGGTTGGCCAGCTCGAGCAGGGCCCGGTAGGAGTGCCCTATGGCCTCGGGTTCGGGGCCGATGGAGCGGGTGTCGACCAGCACCGCCGAGGCCAGCCGTAGGAGGGGGTCGGCGGGGTCGGGGAGGACATGGGGGAACCACATCACCACGGGAAGGTCCGCCAGCACGAACGGGGCCACGATCGAGGACAGGTGCGAGGCGGCCTGCCCGCCGATCCGCAGGTGGATCTCCTCGAAGAACACCGGGTGGTCTTCGTCCTCACCGGTCGCCTGTGCCCGCCATAGACAGGCCCGAGCGTCGATGGCAGGTGTGCTGTCCGGTTCGGGCCGCAGCACTACGACCCGGCAGGGATGATGACCGCCCAGGGAGCGGAACGAGGTAGCGCTTTCCTCGGCGTCCTCGTCGACGCCGGCCACCATTACGAGGGTCATCACCGCGGTACGGGTGCCCGCCTCGCGGCCCGACGCCTTCCGGCGCAGCTCGGGCAAGGAGGCCAGGACCTGGCCGAGGCCGACGTTGGCCCGCTGCCACACCTCGACAGCCTGGGGCCCGTCCGTTGCGGCCGCTGTGCCCGCGCCGGCCGGGCCGGCCCGCTCGCCCACGGCGCCGTCGGGGCGGGCCTGGCTCATGGCGTGCGCCACTGCCGGCCGTCGCGTTCGATGAGCGTCTCCGCCGGTCGGGGGCCCCAGGACCCCGAGGCGTAGCCCGAGAGGGGAGCGTCGCCGCTGCCCCACGCGTCGAGCAGGGGCTGGACGACGCCCCAGGCCGTGTCCACCTCATCGCTGCGTATGAACAAGGTCGGGTCCCCGACCATGGCGTCGAGCAGCAAGCGCTCGTAAGCGTCGGGCGGCTCCTCCAAGAACGCGGCGCCGTAGGAGAAGTCCATGAGGACGTCGCGGACCATGAAGGCCTGGCCCGGCACCTTGGCCCCGAAGCGGAGCGTTACGCCTTCGTCGGGTTGGATGCGCATCACCAGGGCATTGGGGTTGAGGCCGGTGGCCGCCTCCTTGGGGAAGGCGAGGTGGGGCACGGCCTTAAACTGGAGGGCCACCTCGGTCAACCGTTTGGGCAGGCGCTTGCCCGTCCGGATGTAGATGGGCACTCCCGCCCAGCGCCAGTTGTCGACCGAGAGCTTGAGGGCCACATACGTCTCGGTCTGGCTGGTGGCGCTTACGCCGTCTTCCAGGCGGTAGCCGGGGACGGCATTGCCCTCGATCCAGCCGCTGTCGTACTGCGCCCGCACGGCCACGTTGGGGACGTCGGCGAGCTTGGGCACCACCACCGAGCGCAGGGCCTTCACCTTCTCGTCGCGGATGCCCTGAGCGTCTATGGACCCCGGCGGCTCCATAAGGGTGAGCGAGAGCACCTGCATGACGTGGTTCTGCACGATGTCGCGCAACGCCCCGGCCGTCTCGTAGAAGCTGCCCCGCTTTTCGACCCCGATGGTCTCGGCCACGGTGATCTGGACGTGGTCGATGTAATTGCGCGACCACAGGGGTTCGAAGATGGCGTTGGCGAAGCGTAGGGCGAGGACGTTTTGGACCGTCTCTTTACCGAGGTAGTGGTCGATGCGGTAGATCTGGTCCTCTTCGAAGACCTCGTGGAGGGCGGCGTCAAGCTCGTGCGCCGTCTGGCGGTCGCGGCCGAAGGGCTTTTCGATCACCAGGCGGGCCGAGCCTCCTGGTTCGGGCTGGTTGAGGCCGACCTTGCCGAGGGCTTGCGCCACCCCGGCGAAAACCTCGGGGATGGTGGCCAGGTAGAAGGTGCGGTTGGGGCCCGTACCGAGCGCCTCCTCGATCTCCTTCAACCGGGCCTGCAGGGCCGTGAAGGTATCGGGGTGGGCGTACTCACCGGCAATGTAGGAGCTGTTCTTTACGATCTCGGCCCATCCCGGCCCGGCATCGGGTATGGCGCCCATCATGAGGTCGCGGAAGCTGTCGTCCGACATCTCCGTGCGGGCCACCCCCACCATGGCGAACGCCGCCGGCAGCAGACGGCGGCGCGAGAGCCGCTCCAGCGCCGGCAACAACTTACGGTGAGTAAGGTCGCCCGACGCCCCGAAGACGACCAGCACGCCGGGAGGGGCGCGCCGGACCGTGTCGAGGCCTTCGGCCAGGACGTTCACCGGGAGCGTCGTGGAGGTCACGGCTAAGACGAGGCCTTGTGCTCGTTCGCCTTGTCTTCGAGCGCCTGCAGCAGCTCGTCGTAGCTCTTGGAGAAGGAGGCCACGCCCTCTTCTTCCAGGCGGTGCGACACGTCGCTCATGTCGATGCCGGCCTCATGCAGGGCGTCGAGGTCGGCTTGGGCCTGGTCCACGCCCTGGTCGACCGTACGGGCTACGGTGCCGTGGTCCTTGAAGGCATCCACTGTGGCGTCCGGCATGGTGTTGACCGTGTGCGGGCCGATGAGGCCGTCCACGTAAAGAAGGTCGGGGTAAGCGGGGTTCTTGGTCGACGTGGAGGCCCACAGAGGCCGCTGGACGTGGGCGCCCTTGGCCTCCAGCGCCTGCCAGCGAGCACCGGCGAAGCGGTCCTGGAAGAGCTTGTAGGCCAGCTTCACCTGGGCCACGGCGGCCTTGCCCCGCAGGGAGGCCAGCTTGTCCGTCCCGCTCGCTTCCAGGCGCCTGTCGACCTCGGTGTCGACCCGGCTGACGAAGAACGACGCCACGCTATGGACACGTGACACGTCCCCGCCGTTGTGGCCGAACTCTTCAAGGCCGGAAATGTAAGCCTCGATCACAGCGTCATAGCGCTCCAGGCTAAATATCAACGTTACGTTGATATTGCGGCCTTCGCTGATCATCTGACGGATGGCAGGCACACCGGCCTCGGTGGCGGGGATCTTCACCAAGAGGTTGGGCATGTTGATTTTCTCGTGGAAAGATCGGGCGTCTTTGATGGTGCCCTCGGTGTCATAAGCCAGCCGGGGCGAGACCTCGAGGGATACGAACCCGTCGGAGGCGCCACTTTGTTCGTAGAGAGGGTGAAGTATTTCCAGCGCACCGGTGACGTCGGAGGTGGCCATTTCCCAGAAAGCCTGCTCTACCGTCCCACCCTCGATGAGGCGGGCGAAATCGGCGTCGTACATCTTGGAATTGGTCATCGCCTTTTGGAAGATCGTGGGGTTCGAGGTGACGCCCCGGATCCCCTCGTCGACCATGTTGGCGAGCTTCCCGCTACGTATCCCGTCACGGGTCAGGTTGTCGATCCAGGGGCTTTGGCCCGCCTCTGTATAGAGCTGGTGGAGCAAGGTCATTTGTTTTCCTCCTGGTCTTCGTCGGTCTTGCGCAGCAGGGCCCGAGCGTGATCGGCCACGTTCTCGGCCGTGAAGCCGAAGTGGGCCAAC
>CAYZVQ010000163.1:0-10746 GCA_964481925.1 uncultured Acidimicrobiaceae bacterium | reverse complement strand
ATATAGACGTGCTGGTGATCGGGGCACCTGACCGTGACCAGGTGTACGAGGCCGGCGAAAGGGCGGAGAAGCGGCTCCGGGTCCCCGTCCAGGTGACCATCCGCACCCCGAACAGTGGGCCCGGCCTGACGACCCGTTCTTGGCGGAGGTTCGTCGTCGACCGCTCGTCTCGCTCCTGGGTGAGACGGACCGATGACGTAGGAGCGGGGCCGAACGCGTGTTGGGCAGCCGAAAAAGCAGAACTGAAGCTCGCGGCCCCGAGGATTTCATCACCACCGTCCCGGATTGCGCAGGAGAAGCCCGGTCGAATCTTCATACCGCTCGAATAGCCGAAATCAGCGGACATATGAACTGTCGAACGTGACGCCACCCAGTGACAGTGTCGTCGTAAGGCTCAAGCTCGTCGGGAGTGACACGGAAGAAGCGAAGTCCGATAGCCAACAGTCTCCCAATTTAGGATGAGGTAATTCTGCACCCAGAAGAGAGGCCGCTGTGGCTCGCTCGCGTTCGCGAGCACGACATTTTGCTGGATTGACAGACACGTCGTATCCCCGTATAAGACGTGGCTGGACGCAAAGTTGCAACCCTGGGTGCGGCTGCTTGAGGTTGATAGATGCGGAACAGGGGCGGCTCTTCAGGTTTCGATCACCGGTCGGTGTTACCGTCGTCCCAGAACCCCCAATCGCCAGAAAGGGGTGCAGATGGATGATGCCCTGCTTGACGCGGTCCTCGAGCGCGTAGGGCAACGGCCCCTCAAGGCTGAGGCTGAGGCGCTACTGCTTGCCGCCTGCACCGGAGAAGACGAGCTCCGCACGCCCACCTCGGTCCGTCTCGTCCTGGCAGTCCAAGGAGCGGGACGGGCAACGGTAGAACTGGAATGGACCGAAAGCCAGGACCTGGGAGACGCAGCCACGGCCGTGCAAGTCGAGGGCGAGAAACGCAGGGGCCTGGACCGCCTGGGCTGGGGAGAGGCGATTCGGGCCTTCCGACCGTTCCTCTCACATAGTGAGCTGGAGGCGCTGCTGGGCCGGCCCTCCGAGCTGTACGACCTGCTGGCGGATGTCCTGGGGCTCGACGACCTTACGGCAACCTCCGAGCGGCTCAAACTTGCCGTGCGAAGCGCCGAGGCCCCCCTGTCCGAGGTCAAGAAGGCGGTGGTGCCGCTTCTTGACCGCCTACGGCAAGTCGACGACGAGCGTGCCACGACCTGCGCCGTGGCACTGAACAAGCGAGCTTGGGACCTTGATACTGCGGAGCGGGTCGCCAGCGGGGCCCAGCTTGTCACTAGCGGCGGGGCGCGCGATGAACTGCGCCGCCTTGCCGAACTACGTTCACCAAGCTTGGATGAGGTCACTGTCACGACTACGGCGTTACGGGAGGCAGCATCACGGCTCGAAGCCGTATTGGGCACGTACGCCGGCAGAGCGCTCAAGTTGGCTGACCTGCTCGACGCCGCCCTCGTTCACCACCGCGAACACAGCGACGAGAACTGCCCTGTGTGTGGCCGACGGGGCGCCCTCAACTCAGCCTGGCGAGAAGAGACCGAGACCACTGTCGCCCGCCTGAGGGCCGAGGCTGCTATAGCCGACGACGCCCACCTCGCAGCTCAAAGGGCGCTCATCAGCTCCAACAACCTGCTCCTCCCTGAGCCCCAAGCCCTTCAGAGCGAGGCTGTTGATGGGACCTTGGAAGCTCGCGCCCTTTGGCAAACCTGGCTCAGTGCCCCCGGCGCCGACGGTGCGGCTGGGCTCCGTGCTCGGGCCGACCATTTTGAGAAGCACGCCTCCGCTCTGGTGAACGCCGTCGACGAGGCGCGCCAAAGCGCCATCTCTAAACTGGGCGAGCAAGAGGACCGGTGGTCGCCGGTCGCGGTCGAGATTGCCACCTGGTGCACGACGGCTTGCGGCGCTCTGGCTGCGGCTCAGCATGCCACGGCGCTTAAAGACGCGGAGAAGTGGCTCAAAGATGCCATTGACGACCTGCGCAACCGGCGCCTGGAGCCTCTGGCTGCGCAATGCGCTGCCATCTGGGAGCAGTTGCGCCAAGAGAGCAACGTCGCACTTGGTGCCATCCGGCTGACCGGCTCGGCCACCCGGCGGCAGGTTGACTTTCAGGTCAGGGTCGACGGGACTGAGGGAGCGGCTCTTTCGGTCATGAGCCAAGGGGAGGTCAATGCCCTGGCCCTTTCGGTGTTCTTGCCCCGGGTGACGTTACCCGCCAGCCCGTTCGGCTTCCTGGTAATTGACGACCCGGTCCAAGCAATGGACCCCGCCAAGGTCGAAGGGCTGGCGCGAGTGCTCGCCGGTACGGCGAAGGAGCGCCAGGTCATTGTCTTCACTCACGACGACCGCCTACCTGAGGCCGTACGCCGGCTGGGTCTGGCGGCCACGATCCTTGAGGTGACCCGCCGCCCTGGCTCTGTCGTTGACGTCCGGCTCGCCCTTGACCCGCCCGCCCGCGCCATCGAGGATGCCCGGGCTATCAGCGCCGATTCGGGTGTGCCCGCCGACGTTGCTCGCCGGGTCGTTGGGGGCCTTTGTCGCATGGCCCTTGAGGCTGCCTTTGCAGAGGTCTTCAGGCGTTCCCGGCTGCGTGCGGGGGACTCTCACCAGGCCGTCGAAGACCGTCTCCTGGCCACTTCAACGAGCCTTACGGCGCGCGCCGCTCTTGCCCTCTTCGGCGACGCCGAGCGCGGCGGTGAGGTGCTCACGAAGCTCAACGGTTGGGGAGGAAGGTGGGCTGGCGATACTTACCAGGCGTGCAACAAAGGTGCTCACGGCCGCTACGAGCATGATGTCGCCGCCCTGATCGGCGACACCGAGCGTCTGGTGGGCAAGATCCGGGCCAACATCGCATGAGCGGTACTTCTACCCCGGCAGAGCTGCTCGAAGTAGCGCGAGACATGTGCCGGCGCCCCGATTCCCCGACGGCGGGCCTATGGCCTCGGGCCGCCGCTCTTCTAGCCAGGCAAGCGATCGAGGCCGCCGTCGACCTCTACTGGGCGAATAGCGCCACTCCCACGCTTGCCGAATGCTCCATGCGCAGCCAGCTGGTTTGCTTCGCCGAGCTGGCAGGGCCCGAACTCGCTGGCATGGTAAGCAGCTCCTGGGCCTCGCTGAGCAGTGCCTGTCACGTCCACCCGTACGAGCTGGCCCCAACAGCCTCCGAACTGCTCGGGTGGATAAGCACCGTCGAGCATTTCTGCAGCACCGCCCCCGGACGGGCGGGGGGATCCGAATGAGCGACGAGAGGTTGTACTGCAGTGACTGGTCGGCCTCCTTCGGGAACCCGTACCTTGAGCCGCCTGGCACCGCCCCCGACGTCGACCTGGCGCCCGTCGTGGAGGACGGTGGTGTCTCGCGGGCCAGGGACGTACCGCCGGGCCCGGGCGTGACGCTGGTGTTCGTCGACCGCGTCCGCCGCATGCAAGCTCATTCGCCCGCACCAAAGCACCGGTCGGCCCATCGCCGATCGCCAACTCGCGCCCAAGCCCCGAGCGAACGCCTTCGGAGCGGAGGCTGAGCGTGCCCTCGACAGTCAACGGGCTTGCTTGACGCTTGGACCCTCACGGCGGTCGGGATCGTGGACGCCAAGCGCTACGAAACCGACGTCGCTCCGCGGGCCCGGCTCCCACCTGTACTCCGAGACTCTCCCCGCGCCACCGCTCGCGCAGCTGGCCTCCATACGAACCCCCTAGAGCCACCCGGTCACGAGAGGACATCACCCGGCACGGCACAACCGTTCGCTAGCGTCCATCTAGAAGGAGCAGCGATGACCTCTACATCCTCCGCCGTACCTACAGTCTTCACAGCAGAAGGCCACGAGCTAGTGCTCGGTGACTGCATCAACGGCATGCACGCGTTGCCCGCAGCTTCGTTCGATCTAGCGATCGTTGATCCAGCCTACGGAGCATCGACCGACCGCAAGTGGGGTATACCTGCCGACCACGGCCTCCATGGGTTCGGGGGAAAGTGGGCTCAGGCCGCGCACCATTGGGACCGCCTCGATAACGTCGACGAATTCAATAACATTCTCACGTGGCTCGACCAGCTCCGTCGCCTTGTCAAACCCAGCGGCTCAATCTGGATCCACTCGACCTACCACAACAGCGGGTTCGTGAACGTTGGCTGTCAACTTCTTGGTCTCGAGATTATCAACGAAGTCGTCTGGTACAAGCGAAATGCTTTCCCAAACCTCGCGAAGCGGAGGCTTACAGCTAGCCACGAGACATTACTCTGGGTTCACACCGGGAGCCCAAAGCACCGTCAATATCGCTTCAACTACGATGCCGTCAAGGCTGCGGACTTCGTGGGTGACTCACTAAAGGCGCCTGGGAAGCAGCTTCGTACGGTTTGGGACATTCCCAATAATAAAGACCCTAACGAACGAGCCTTCGGATCTCACCCGACACAGAAACCACTGCGCATCACCGAGCGCCTCTTTCTGATTTCGGGCGCTCCCGGAGGGCGCGTACTCGTCCCTTTCTTGGGCTCCGGGACTGACGCGGTGGCAGCAACAAAGTTTGGAATGACGGTTCTGGGTTTCGAAAATGAACTTGAATATTTCGCAATCGCCTGTCAACGCCTCAAAGCGCAGCTCGCTGAACCACGATTAGAGGGTCTATGAGACGAGCGCTGCCTCCGGTGATCAAGTGGCCCGGGTCAAAGCGGTCCATGGCACTCTTCATTTCCGATATCCTCCCAATCGGCGGGACATATTTTGAACCATTCCTCGGCGGTGGGGCTATCCTTGGAACTCAGGCTGGTCGCCAAGCACATGCCGCGGATGTCGTCCCGGAACTTATCGAAATATGGAGGTCAATACAATCTTGTCCCGACGACGTCGTTTCCGAGTATTCGCGCCGCTGGCACCGAATGCAACATGAGGGGTATACTGCATACTACGCAATTCGAGACGCCTTCAACTTAAGGCGAAACCAGCACGACCTCCTTTTTCTATCACGCACCTGCGTAAATGGCCTAATTCGCTTCAATAAAACCGGCAATTTCAACAATTCGTTGCATCACACTCGAAGAGGCATCGAGCCTGAGCGATTTCGCTCAGTCGTGACGGGCTGGAGTAAGGCTATTCAGCAAGTTCAATTCAGGACCGAGGACTTCCAAGCCTCACTCGAGCGCGTACAGGCAAGAGACGTCGTGTTTCTGGATCCGCCTTATGTCGGCACCAGAGGCCGTTACCATCCTGCACAGTTCAACTTTTCTCGACTCTGGGACACTCTCGATCGCCTAAACCGAGTCGGAGCCTTTTGGATTCTGACACTTGATGGAACGGCGGGTGAACGTGACTATGGGGACCAGTGGGTGCCGAGCAAGCTCTACCAAACCCGCCTGTGCGTGTCGACGGGCTCTTCACCGTTCATTCGGGTCATGGAGGGGCGAGTCGACAAGATAAGAGAGTCAGTTTTCCTGAACTTCAACCCCGATGAAGGGGAGTTCGGGTTCGCGAAGAACGGCGACCACTCCAACCTCCTTCCCTTGCACGAACTGGCTCGCTCGCGAGCTGTGGCCTCACCCAATCTCACAATATCAACGCTGTCGGCTCCGTCCTTTGGCTTGGTCAGACGAACTGCCAAGTCCAGAGGAGCCCGGAGCCTCGTGAAAATGGGTGCTTATAGCGACTTCCCGCGAACCTTCAATTCGCTTCCGAGTAATGGTCGGGGTCGATAAAAGACGGCGGGGATGTCATCCCCCCAGCGGCCATATCCTGCCAGGGAGACGATCTCGATGTCGGGTCGACCACTGGCCCGCAATACGAAGGACGGGGCATAGGGAGCGCTTGGGGTCGGTTCGACATCCATCCTCAGGGCTTGAGCGACGAGGGCGAGAGCGCGGTCACACTCGATAATGTTGTCGCCGTGTATGTGCCACCGCTGCATGATCTACCTCCAACTGGGGATAGGTCGAGGTTAGTTCGCGCCTCGAGTGCATGGTGAGAAAGAGAAGGTAGATCTTGGATGGACAGGGCTCGCTCGACCTCCCGGTATGGAACCCCAGGTCAGTGCTGGTTGCTGGTCGTCGCTCATCCGGATGCTGCTGAATGGATCGTCGAGAACAGGCGCATGGCCTTCCGGGCTGGGACTAATCCCAGCCCGAAGCACTTGGCTGTTGACGATCGGTGTGCGGTCTATGTGACAACGCGGGCGCTAGGGCCAATCGGACGAGAGGGTCCGCAGATCCTCGCTCATGGACGCGTATCTTCGGACCTCCACAACGTGGAAATCGAAGTCGCAGGGATGAAGTTTGCGACATGGTGCGAGCTCGATCTTACTGAGGTTCTGCCCCTTGGCGCTGGGCTACCGTTCCGCCCACTCGTGCCTCAGCTGTCTTGGATCAAACCCAGGTCACGCTGGAACCTCTCGATTATGCGCACCCTTGTACGGGTTCCTGAGCAGGACTTCGACTACATTCAAGCCGAGTTCAGTCGCCACGCTTCACGTTAATTCACGTGGAAGAGCTTCAGTGACGACAGGTCCGACGACGACGTAACGAGGTTCAGCGCGGTTGTTGTGCGTACCACCTACGTGCCAGCCGTTCCTCAGGCGACTGCCGCCGGCTCCTCGGTCGCCTCGGACGCTCCGGCACCTTGCTAACAGAGGACGCGTGAAAAGGCAGCTAGAGATCGCCTTTGAAGGCGGCGAGCCTCGGCCATATGCCGGGGTTTGGCGGAAAATAAGCGAGGTCCGCGTCCCGACCAGAGGGTGCTGGCACCGGGCCGGTTCACGACAAGGCCCGGTCTTGCTGAGCCAGCAGGAAGGCGCCGACCGTCACCGCGCCAAAGGCGACCAGGCGCACCTCACCAAGTGCCCCATGGGGGACCGGTTCACCAAGCACGATCATCCCGGCGGCGATTGGCAGTGAATATGTGAACAGCGTCGCCAAACCGGCAACAGTGAGGGCGTTGCTGCGCTGGTAGCCGAGCTGTAACAAGGACGTGCCGGTCGTATAGCCGGCGACGAGGCCCACGATGAAAACGAGCCGCAAGCCGCCGTCGGTGGCGAGCTTGGTCGAGATGTCGCCGACGGAAAAGAAGAGCCCTCCTGCGATACCCTCGGCCACGGCCAAGCCGGCGATCTCATGCCCGATGCCGAGCACGATTAGAGCGATTAGGACCGTCGCCCCCAACCAGACGAGCAGCAGCGTGGTCCGGCCACTGGGGTCAGCGCCGGCGCCGCCAAACAGCGACACTCCCAGGGCAACGAGGCCGACGAGGGAGATAACTACGCCCGCCAACTCGCGATTGCCGAGCCGACGACCCGACAGTCGGGCCGAGACGAACGCGAGGATGCCTATACCAGCGGCCCCGATGCTCTGTACGAGTGCCAGCGGCGCGAGGGCCAGGGCCGAGGTGTAGAGGGCGAAGCCGCCTGCTTCCATGCCGAACCCCAGCATCCAACTCGGGTCGGCGAGCAAGGCGTGGGCCGAGTGCAGTGGACGTCGCATCGACAAGACTGGCAGCGCTGCCGCGGCATCGTGCTCGCGAAGGTACGCCAGGCTCGTGAGCGTTGTCGCCGCGAGTGCGAGCGCCACGGCGATGGTCAGTCTGGCGGCGGTCAACCGACAGTCTCCTCAGGGTGACGGCGGCGCAGAACGCCCGAAATCAACCGGGTCATCGGTCCCGGTTGGATAGTTATGGTCGTGACGCGGCTGGTCCAGGTTCGGGGCGATGGACCGACATCGGGGAGGCTGTCACTGCGCCACATTTCGCGGGATGGGGATCACGGTGACGGGTCTCAAATAGCTCGGGGCTCGACGCGCTCGACAGTTGGGGCCCGGTCGATCGACCTGTCGAACGACGCGACCCGGTTGACCCCGGTGGACTCGGCGCACGCGACGAGGTACGCCTCTGCGAAGTCCAACCTGTCTATTTCGTAGACCTCGATAGCCCGCAGCAGTAACGCCGCGTCAACGCTCACCACCGACCGCATGGCCAGGAGCGACCGGGCCGCTTCAGCCACCTGGACGCGGGGCGCCTCGTAGAAGGAGTCCAGGACGGACACCGTCTCAGCGACCACCACGTCGGTGAGGAACAACTGGGGCTCGCTCTGCAGGTACGACGTTGCCCAGGCAGCCATGTCCGCGGGGTCACCCGTGAGATGGCGGACGAGGACGTCCGTGTCGACGAAGGCGCTCACGGAAGTTTGGAAGCGGCTCGCGACGACCGAGCCTTACGGATGACCTCGTCCCAGGCGGCGTTGCGCTTGGCGGCGGGGACCACCACCGTTCCCGCCAGGGCGAGGAAGTCGGGCGTGCGGGCCAAGACGGCTCGGCGTCCCTCAACACGGAAGACGACTTCGTCACCCAGTCTGATGCCTAGAGCCTCACGCACAGCCTTCGGGAGCGTCACCTGGCCCTTCGAGGTGACCCGTGCAGCAGCGTCCATTGAGGCCTCCTTACTTTCTCGATGTAGTAAGGATACAGCCCAGCGGGGACGGTGGGGCCCAAGCATGACATCTAACGGAAAGGGCGTCGAGGGGGGCACCCAGACAGATTGACGTGGTGAGGGTCTCGCTAGGAGACGCCGGCGCCGCCGGCCACCGTCACAGGGTCGACGGGCTGTGCCGGTTGTCTGTCGCCATCAGTCAGCGTTGCCTGGGCGCTGGCCATTATCTCGTCCACTGCGGCTCCGACGTCCATGAAAGCCCGCACCCGGCTCTTGGGGGAGGGGATGTAGAGGGTGAAGTAACGGGTCCCCTCGGTGAGGATGCCGAAGAGCCACAGGCGACGTTCAGGCTCCCCGTCCGTATTGACCGGGTGAAAGTCCTCGGTGAGGTCCACGCTCCCCGCCGGCAGGCCGTCGTAGTCGATCTGGCGGAGGCGTCCCCCGGAGACCAAGTTGTTGATCAATGGGGAACCTGAGCCGACCAAGGACGGGAAGTCGAGGTGGGCGCGTACCAACCTGTCGACCACCACCTCGAACGGCTCGTGCAAGTGCATCGAGCGGACCCTTATGGCGCCGTCCTTGTCCACCACCACTTGGGGCCGCGGCCCGAACGGCACCTTTACTACCCCCGCCTCCATGAGGGCAAGGAGCTGCTGCGGGCGGGACACGGGCGGCCCCGCCACCAAACGTGCGAAGCGGCCGCGAATATTGGCGGTGAAATCGAGGTGCGACTCGTAAGTGAGCCCCTTGAACTCGACAGCCAGCCGTTGTATGTCCCGTAGGGCCCGCAACGTCTCGAGGGCCATCTTCAGCGGGCTGCCCCCTTCCACTAAGGCCTCTCGTGCGTCGGCGGCGACAGCGGCGCGGACGCGCGCCTCGTAGTCCTCGCTGTCCCGGTAGGTCCATCCTTCACCGAGGAAGAGGTGGTCCCGGGCGATGAACTCCCCGTAGTTCTCGGCCAGCCGGGCGCGCTCCTGGGCGAAGGTGCCCGCCGACCAGGCTTCGACCAGCGCCCGCTTAGTGTGCTCGCCTGCGGCCTGCCCACCCGTCAGTGCAGCCCAGCGCGTGTAGTAGCACAGCTCCATTTCCGCGAATATCAGGGGTAGAAGCTCAGCCCGGGCGTCCATCTGGCGCTTAGGCCCCGGCACTCCCTTCAGGCGTTTGATGGCATCGACGGTACAAATGGCGGGTACGTAGTCGCCTACCGGGTCTTTGGCCCCGAACGGCTTCGCACAGTAGGGGAAACCGTTGCGTGAGAAAAGGTAGAGCGTGGGCTCCCGACCGCTTGGGACATAACGCAACCGCCCCTCGCCGAGGTCGACATAGCTCCCCCCGAGGCCGATCGTAAGGCCGGTGATCACGTCGGCAGCTGTTAGGGCCATACCCTCAACTGCTACTTTTTCCCCCGGGCGGACCTGGTCGCGGTACGCCTTGACGGGGTAAGCCTCAGTTACCCAAGGCCCGTGGCGGCCTTTAATGTGGTGCCCCCTGATGTGGCCCGTCGTCATGATCACGTGGTCGACGACGACCGCCGCCCCGTCGTCGAGCACGACGCGCTCCGCTCCGCCGGCCAGCCCCTGGACGTCCACTGCACACGCCCGGTGCTCGGTGATCTCGACGTTGACCGGTGCTTCCGCCCGGAGGACCTCGTAAAACCACCCCAGGTACTCCCCCATCACCCGCCTGGGGAGGAAGTCATGGGGGCTGATGGGGGTGCTCCCGGGCCCGGGCTCCCCTGTCCGGCACTCGAGGCCCTGCCAGTGGTAGCCCTCGGCCTGCAGCCACTCATAAAAACCCAACCCATGCCTCTGCTCGCCGTCCTCAGCCGGGAACGGGTAGAGCGAGTGCTGGCCACAAGGAGTGTTGAGGATCATGTGGTCGGGGAGAGGCGCGGAGTAGATGCCACCGCCGGGACGGCCGGGCTCGACGATGTGAACGTCGATGTGGGTGTTGGGAAAACGCGTGGCCGCGGCGGTCAACCGCTCGAGGGCGCACAGCCCCCAGGGACCGAGGCCGACAATGCAAACGCTGGGCATGGGAACTCCAAAGGTGTGCGTCGCGGAAGTGTATACATCCTTAGCACTCTCCTACGCGCTCAGTAGCAAGGGCAGCCGAAGGCTAGAGATAAGGGAGACCGAACTAATTTTCTAATGGATCCGGCACTTTCGTCCACCGGGCAGCCCAGGGCCCAGGCTCAGCGGCCTGAACTAAACGGTCCGGGTCACGGGCTCGTCGGTCACGGTGCGCCCTCCCAGCGAGTCTCCACCCGGTCGAGGACAAGGCCCCCGGGCGTCGACTGGTAAAAGCCCATCGAGGTGAGCGGGGGCGAATAGGCGTGCACGCTGG
>CAYZVQ010000162.1:7944-10796 GCA_964481925.1 uncultured Acidimicrobiaceae bacterium | reverse complement strand
CCCGTGTCCGCCTGCTCACCGAGGACGCCACGCTGCGGTCGGTGGCGCGGAGGGGTTGGGGGGATGGCGAGCCGGAGCGGTTCCCGGAGTACCCGCTGAGCGCGGACCTCCCCGGCGCCGAGGCGGCGCGGACCGGCCGTCCGGTTTACATGCGTTCCCTGGTGGACACATTTGACCGCCACCCGGCCCTGGCCGACCACTACCGGGCCGGTCGGAGCGCCCATGTCATGCCCCTGGCGGTCGGCGACAACGTCCTCGGGTTGCTATCGCTCACCTTCCTGAGCGGCAAGCTCACCGGCGACGCCGAGGTGGCGGTGGTCGAGTCCCTGGCCGACGCCCTCGCCCAAGGTCTGAAACGGGCGCAGCTGGCCGCCAGCGACGCGGAAAAACGCGAAACCCTGAGCCTCTTGGCCGATGCGACCCAGATCATGGTCACCGCCCGGGAGCCATCGGACGTGCTGGAGCGCCTCGTCTCGCTCGCCGTGCCCCGCCTGGGCGATTGGTGCACGGTCTACCTGGCCGAGGGGCCGGTGCTGCGCCGAGCGGCGATGGCTATCGATGGGCAACCGGCGTTGGCCAAACGGCTGAAAGCCTTCCCTCTGAGCCTGGCGCCGGACAGCCCCCATGCCCGGGCCTTCCGCACCGGCGAGACGCAACTGATCCCCGAGGGTGCCGGTTACATGTTGCAAAGTTTTTACCCCGGCCTCGATTTCTCCGCCATCGGGGGCGACCCGGGCTCGGCCACCGGTATCTGCGTCCCCATTAATCTGCGGGGCGAACGCATAGGAGTTATAGGGCTCACGTTCGTCAATTCCAACCGCAAGGTCACGCCCCACGTTGTCGAGGCGCTGTCAGGCCTGCGGGACAGGGCAGCCATAGCCTTTGACAGCGCCCGGCGCTGGAGCGAGCAGCGCCAAGTGGTCCGTACGCTCGTAGAGGCGCTGCTCCCCGAGCAGCCGCCCAGAGTCGAGGGCATGGTCTTCTCGGCCCGGTACCTGCCGGCCGGCGGTGATGTCGCCGGCGACTGGTGGGAGGCGCAGATTATGCCCGACGGTACGGTATTAGTCGGTCTTGGCGACGCCGCCGGTCACGGCCTCGCGGCCGTCTCGCAGATGTCCGAGCTGCGGCACGGCGCCCGGGCCCTGGCCCTTGTCGAACCGAGCCCGGCGGCGCTGCTGGCCGATCTCAACCTCCATCTGACCGGCGTCGACGCCGGGTTCGCCACGGCCGTGTACGGTCGCCTGCAGCCGTCCACCGGCGAGCTGCGCTGGGCCATCGCCGGTCACGTGCCGCCCCTGCACGTGACCTCGGAGGGCAAGGTCGCCGTGCTGGACGAGGGCGCCGGCCCGCCCCTCGGCGTTCCCAGCGTCGAGCCCGGCCACGACCGACTGATCCGGCTGGGCCCGGGAGAAACACTTGTGTTTTACAGTGACGGCGTTGTCGAGAGCCGGTATGCCGGGCTCGACGAGGGCATCCGCCGCCTGGCCCGCACGGTGGCTGCTCACGCCGATGAAGACGTCGAAACGCTGGCCGACAGCCTCGTCGCTGCCCACTGCGTGTCGCCGGTCGACGACTGCTGCCTGTTGCTCCTGCGCCGGAACATGGACTGACTTACATAAAGACTGACACCCGGCCGCTCGGCGCCTGGAGATGAGGCTAGGGGCGTTGTACTGGGGTCAGCTCCTGCCCGTTCGGGAGGTAGTAACCGGGGCCCTGCGGCCCGCTTGGCAAGTAGGACGAATAGGGAGCCTCGTAAAGCTGTCCGGTGCTCGGGTCCTGGACCAGTTGCTGGTTGTTCAGGGTGTCGTCGAAGTCGGCAACCTGGCCGCTGAAGTCCTGCCACTGGCGGTTGACGGCCTGGATTTCTTCGATGTCCTGGCTGAAGTCGTGCTGTATGGAGCCGGCCATTTCGATCAGGGCTCCGTTGAGGGTGTCCCAGAGCGGGCTGTCGGCCAGGGCCAAACGGAAGACGCCTGCCGTCGAGCTACCGTCAGTACTTGTCTCCATGTACATGAGCCCGTGCACGGCTTTAGCGTCCAGGGTTGCGGTGAACTCCAGGTACTCCTGACTGGCGCCGACGTCGGTGGCCGACAGCACCCGAGGCGCCTGGAACCCGAGCTTCGCGAACCAGTACGTTATGGCTTCGGACGGTGTGCTGAGGGGCTGTGACACGTTGACTCCCTGCACGAACGGGCCCCACAAATCGAAAGTTGCGCTGGCCGTGCTGGTCGCGTTGTCGAGCGAAAGGTCGTCCTGGCCCTCGGCTCCGATGTGCCAACCGGTCGGCTCGATGAAGCTGAACGGTGCTACCGGAGGTTGGTGGAACAACTCGAACAGCGTTGCCTGCTCGGGCCCGTAGCAGCGCCCTACGGCACCGAGGGTGGAGGCTTCGGCCGGGAACTGTGCCTGGGGCCCGTAAGTGAGGCTGACCAGGGCTTCGCTGGAGGCGAGCTGGGTCGGCACCGACAGGGCCCTTACGTTTGCTTGCCCACTCAGTTTGACACCTTTGATCTCGGCTTCGACAGACGCGCGGGGCAGGTCCCCGGTGCCGGCCTGCACCTGGTAGTTGAAAACGCTCCCCGTTTTTCGCACGAGGGCCTGTTCGTAGCGCATGAAGGCTGAGAAGACCGCCGCCGGGGTAGCGCTCTTGGTCAGGAGCGCGGTGTACAACAGCACGCCTTCGGGGCTCGACGGGGTGGGGCTGACCGCGATCTGGCCACCCAGGGTGGACAGGTCCCAGCCCGCGGGGACGCCGACATGGAAGCCGTCGTAGATGTCGTGGACCAGCGGCAGGGAACAGGTCGCCGCCTCGGTGGGCACCGGTGTTGCGGCGACATAAGGGGCGAACATGG
>CAYZVQ010000162.1:0-7844 GCA_964481925.1 uncultured Acidimicrobiaceae bacterium | reverse complement strand
GGGGCGAACATGGAGGAAGTCATGCATGGCACGGCCAGAGCGGTGATCGCAGCCAAGGCTCGTCTCAACTCGTCTCTCCTTTCTCGTTGTCGCTGTTCGTGCCGTCCGGACAGGTGGTGTTCGACCAGACCACTCGGGTCAGCTCGGCGTTTCCCAGGGTCGGCGTTTCCCAGGGTCGGCGTTTCCCAGGGTCGCTTTCGGCTCTGACGGCCCCTGGGTCATTCAGCATTGCCAGCCCGCCCGTTACCGAAGTGGAAGAGGTACTGGCCGGCCTGGAAAGGCATCGCCTCGCCTGTCAGGCGGTGCGAACCAACCGCCATTAGCGTATCCGCCAAGGCATCAAAGGCCTCTTCGGCAAAACCGGCTGAGCGGAACCAGTCGCGCACCTGCGAGGTCAGGTCGGGCTCCTTCCGGTGCCGGGTCCAGATCACGTTTGCGCCCGTGGCACACAAGCGGGGGAACGCCGCTACCGTCCGGTGGACATCGTCGTCGGAGATGTTCCCGAACACACCGCACGCCAACACGATGTGCGCCGGCACGGCGCCAACGTACGCGTCGGTGCAGCCGGCGTCGGCCTCGACGACCTCGACCCCGGCGAAGGGGGAGGCAGCTTGGCGGGCCAGGGTGGCGTTGCGTGGGTCGGACTCGACCAGCCGGGCTACGACGTCGCCGGCGCGGGGGTGACGGGTCAGGACGCCCAGGATGTCGCGGCCCTGCCCCGCGCAGATGCTGACGACTTGGACCGGGCCGGGCTGGGAGCTGTCCAAGGCTTCGGTGAGGCGGGCCTGGACCACTGCCAGTCGCCGTGACAGGCTCGAGCCAGGGTCGTCGTAAGGCGAGTGCCAGGTAAACCAGTCGTCCTGGGCCATCACTAGCATTGTAATACCCTCTTGCAAGAGTTTTTGTGACTAAGCGAGCCCTACGCTACTGCCATTCCAACGGTGGCTAGGCGGGCGCTGGTCAAGGCGGCTCTGGTGCGGAAGGATGGGCCGACCGCTTCACACGAGCGCTCGCGCCCTTGGTCCGATCGACGGGTTTAGCCGTCGGACTTTCCCAAAGAAGCGGCGAATTCCCGAAGATTATGAGCTCCGGGTGCTGCACCCAGTAGGACGGGAACGGGAGCAAGGGTTTGGGTGCGCCGGATGGCGAGGCACGAGGTCTGAGGTAGCTCGAAGGTGCGACAATGAAGTGCGCGATGCTGCAAGGTGCGGCGTTGCTGATGGTCATTGATGGCACGAACGGAGGCAGCGATGCAGGATCCTGGGTTCGCAGGACCAACAGTAGACGTAGAGGTGGCCGGTACGCGGGGCGCGGCTAAGGGGGAGCTACGCCAGGAGGTGGCAGGCGATTGGCGCGAATGGGCGTTGTCTGGTCCCGTTCAGGGTGAAGTGGCGCGGCTGACCTTCGGGGTGGACGTAAAAGTCCCCCTGCGCGAGCTGTTTATCACGGCGCCGAACAGTGAGGACATTCGTTACGCACACCCGAGCCAGCCGGTATGGCTGGGCTACGGGGACCATAGCACGGGCCCGGCGAGGTCTCGCTTCGGGCTGTCGTGGATGTTCACGCCGCCCCCATTGGTTTTCCCGTTCCGCTCGGGCCCGGGCTGGGCAGGAGTGGCTGTTGGTGCCGATCCGGGACAAAATCTGTTCTCGGCTGTGAGCTACGAGCCGGTCGATGAGCACACCTTTGAGGTGGTAGTCCACTATGAGCCGGCGTGCCGCGTCGCTCCTGGCACGGTCAGGCTCATGGTGGCGGCTCGGGAGTGGAGCACGCCCGGCGAGGTCATTGCCAGTTACGCCGAATGTCTGCGGAGCAGCGGAGCTGCGCCTAAACCCCGTCGGGACCCTGCAGAGTGGTGGTACGACACCTTGTTGTGCACTTGGGGTGAGCAGTGCAATATTCGTAACGAGGTGATTGCTAATGGGCGAAAGGACCACTTTGAGCACCCGGTGGTGACCTATGAGTCCCAGGCCAACCAGGCGAGATGGATAAGCCACCTGGTCGACCAGGGTGTCCCGGTCGGGGTGGTGAGCACCTCTGACAAGTGGCAGCGTGACCGCTACCGGTTGCTCCCCGACGTTGGGCGATATGAGGATCTTGGTGAGTTCGCTCGTTGGAACCACGCCGCGAGCCGTCATGTGATCGCTTGGTGGGGGCTGTGGTCGGTCGACGGCGCACCTCGGGACTGGTGCATCTGCGACGATGAGGGGAAACCGCTTTCGGTCGACCCGGGTAATGCCGAGTACCGTAAGGTCTTGGTCGAGGACGTGACGCGCTTGCTCAGCCCCTCCGGCTACGACCTAGACGGGTTCTTCCTTGACTTTACGGCGCGTCAAGCTCTGCCTAAGGCGTTGGCAGAGGGGCACAAGACAGGTATCGAACTGTTGCACGACTACGTGGCGCTGGTACACGGAGCGGCCAAGGCGGCGAAACCGGACGCGATGATAATGACGCACTGCCCGCACCCTTATTTCGCTGACGTCACCGACGTGCTACGGCTCAACGACTGGGCGCTCAAGCGGCCCAACATCATCGAGCAGGCTACCTATCGGCACCAGATCGCGTCGTCGTGTTCGGATTGGCTTATAAATACGGACAACTGGCCGTTGTACGATGTAGACCAGTGGCGTGAGTACCTGCGCTACCAGCCCGAGATCGGTATCCCGGCATCCTGGTTCACACACGGCGTGTTCGGGGAGGGGGACCGCAGGTACGGGCCTTTCAGCGCGGACGACTACGCAGCGTGGAGGCAGACGTGGGCCGCCTACCGCAAGACGATCGGCCTGGATGATCTCGGGGGCTGAGGGGGGTGGGCCCGTAGGTCGTAGCGTCGGTGAGGGTACTGCAGACCGAGGAGGTAGGAGATGAGGCACCGAGACCGGGTGGCCGAGGCGCTTAGCCATTCGAAGCCGGACCGCTGCCCGTGGCAGGCAAGCTTCACGCCCGAGTTTGCCGGACGCCTGAGGGGCGAGATGGGCTCGGATGGCTCGCTCGCTCACAACCGGACGGAGGAGGTAACCCCTATGACCTCGAGATGGGCTTCGACCAGGACATCCTGATTACATCCGTGGGTTGGGCGAACTCGTACTACGGCGAGGGTGACGAGTACGTGGACGAGTGGGGGGTGAGTTGGCAGTCGGTCGCCTACGCAACGCCTTTTGGGGTAGGCCACTACACCGAGCCGCGTGGTCATCCCCTGGCCGACGCGGGCGCACTGGCCCGCTACCAACCGCCGGATCCCAGCCGGACGGAGCTGTACGCAGACGCGCACCGGCTTATCGCTCAACACCGCGACGAGTACTGGATCGTGGGCTCTAGTGTTTACCACGATCTTCGAGACGGCGTGGGCCATGCGGGGGCTGGAACAGTTGATGACGGACTTCATCGAAGACCCCGACCTGGCTGATGCCATCCTCGATATCCCCTACAAGTACCATCTCATCGCCGCCGAGACGCTGGCGGGCATGGGCGTGGAATCGAGATCGGGCTGGACGTACTCAACCCGGTCCAGCCGGCAGCCATGGACTCTGCGCGCCTGAAGCGCGAGTATGGCCGAGACCTTTGTTTCTGGGGCTCGATAGACGAGCAGCACACGATGCCCTTCGGCCGCCCCGACGACGTCCGCCGCGAGGTGGCCGAGCGCATCAGGACGGTGGGCTCGGACGGGGGGCTCATCCTGGCGCCGACCCACCATCTCCAGCTCGACACGCCACTCGAGAACTTCTGGGCCCTTCTCGAGGCGGTCACGGGCAAGAGCTGGGCACCCGATGTTCTAAGACCGTCGGCTATCTGAGGTGGGCGTCGGCATTGAGGACGTGCGCACCTACCAAGCCAGCTGTGAGCGTGGGCAGGCGGCGGGAACAATCGGGGGCGAAGACGCCGCGCTGACGCCGGTACCCGAACGGTCAGCTCGGCTGGCGCAGAGCGGCTGCCAGCTCCGGGTCGTAATCGAAGTACAAGAACTCGCAGCTCCGGGCCACGCACCACTCCGCCAAATCGATGTGGACCGGGTGGTCCATGTAGTTGCCGACGTCGGCCTTGTTCTCGAACACCATCGACATGAGGTACTGGTAACCCCTCGCACCCTCCTAGGAGGAGCTGAACGGACAGTTCGGCGCCTCTTCGGCCGTCATGGAGCAGCAGGGCGAGCGGCTTCGTCGAGCTAGAGGCGCAGATGCACCCGCCTCGAGTCGTCCGTCGAGACCGTGACCGAGCAGCCCAGGGCCTGCCCGGTCGTCCACGACGGCTCGGCCCCTTCGTGACAAGGAGGCCAAGGAGCCGCCCCAAGAGATCTGACGGTTCAGACAGCACCCGATGTAGACTCACTTATTGCAGATTTCCCGTGTTGACGCGGGAGCGCTTGCAGATCGGTAATTCCGAGCACGTTGCCCCAGACCCTGGTGACTTTTCTACTAGGGAGGCCACAATGTGAACGCCTTAGCGGGTGAGTTGTATGGCGATTGGTGAGCTCCGTTCAGTTTCGGCCCCCATAGATGGACAGAGTATTAGTCATCGGAGCCTGTCATGACCGTCGGCCACGTCCTCTTGGTCGCCGCCGTGGTCGCCGGCGCGTTCGCCAACCTGGGCGGCACCCACGGTTCTCGGTGCTCGGCCACCACGTGACCGGCTTAACCGGCACGCACAAGGTGAGCTCGACACTGGAACATCCCCCATCGACGACGAGAAAGCTGTAAGAACATGATCATTCTGCTGGCACTATTTGTTGTCCTGCTCTTTGTTGGGCTTAGTTTCGCTGTCCATCTATTGTGGATAGCCGCCGTCATTTTCTCTATTATTTGGCTTGTCGGGTACGCCCTGGGGCGCGGAGAGAGCTCAGGCAGGCACCACTTCTACAGGTGGTGAGCGGTGGGCGGCACGGTGGTGCCGCCCAAAAGGATGTACGATCACAATGACACGACAAAAGCCCCCCCGTGTCGGGCCGGCAAGAGCCGGCCAGGGGCGCTACTCCGGACCCTGGTAACGCGGCATCTGCAGCGCCTGAGGTAGGAGAGCGTCATGGCCCTCGTTGGGTCTTCTTCTTTCACCGCTCCTGGCAGAAACGCCGGGCTTGACCTGGACATGAGCGAGGTGGAGTTCATCGACGCTGGTGTTGGCGCAATCAAGCCGTCACGACAGCGGGCTCAAGAGTGCCGCCGAGACCAAGCCGGGCGCGCGCGTGGCGCGAAACCCATGGGGAGCGGTACCGGCCCAGGGCCGGGGCTGTAGCCCTGAGCCAATAGTGTGGACCATCATTTCGAGTTGCCGCGTCTGAGAGATTTGGCCAGACGGGCGGCGCCCCAGGTCATCGAAGCCACGCTGGTGCCGTTGGCCTTGTTCTATGCGGCCCTTTGCCTGCTCGGGCCGACAGGGGCCATCTGCAGCGCGCTGGGCTGGAACTACCTGGCACTCGTGCGCCACCTGTGGCGGAAGGAGCGGCTCCCCGGCCTCCTTGTCCTCGCCACCGTCGGCCTGACAGCTCGTTCCATCGTGGCGTTGGCCAGTGGTGCCAGCATGTTCGTGTACTTTTTGCAGCCCTCGCTGGCCACCGCCCTCATAGGCGGCGCGTTCCTGCTGTCGGTGCCCCTTGGTCGGCCCCTGGCCGAAAAACTAGCCCACGACTTCGTGCCCATGCCGGCAACGTTCCTGAAGCGGCCGAAGGTCAGGCAACTGTTCGTGAGGATCAGCCTCCTGTGGGCGTTGGTCAGTCTCGTGAACGCGGCCGGCACTATCGCCCTGCTGGTCAACGTCCCCATTGCTACTTACCTGGTGGCCAAGACGGGCCTGTCGTGGTTCCTCACCGTGCTCGGCATTGTGGTCTCGTCATGGTGGTTCAGACGTGGCCTGGGCCGCCAGAACCTCGAGCCCCAGCACCCACTCGTCCTTTCCCCGAACTCAGCCGGGTAGAACAGCCAGGCCCAATTGACCGCTGTCTCCTGCCCCACCGCTTCCTGGTGCGTAGTCGGTGCCAAGGACGGAACGGTTGTCACCTGGAGCGGTGGCGCCCGGGGCGAGCCGACGAAAGTGTTCAAAGGGGCAGGCGGCTCGGTCGACGGGGTTTTGTGCCCGACGACGTCGTTTTGCATGGCCGTCACTGATGTCGATGGAGGCGTGGCATTTCCGCTGGCTCGTCACCGTCCCCACTCAAGGCTCTTGGCTGCCATGGATGTTGAGCGTTTCTCGCAAACCTGTCAGCTCGGCCATTCGGTCGCCGAGATCGTCCGCGATATGGCGGAGGTCGTCGAGACCGGTCTGCTCTACCGGCAAACCGCCACGGTACGCAGTTTTGTTATAACTGACCCGTCTTAGTGACTCGTCGGGCTGGTCACCGACCCACGACGCGTGAGTTTCCCGCTCCCAGCGTCCACAGAGCCTATTAACCGCTACGCACCAAGTGACGACCTGGGCACAGATGGGCTCGTCGGTATGGTGCTGCTTCACCAAACGGTCGAACTTGGCCGTCAACTGGGAAGTGTTGTCGCCCGCCAACAGCGCTTCCACGCTAGGCCCGTCCGCGCCAGGGACGAGGTCGCGCACTGTCCTTAGCAGGGCCAGGTCAAGATGACCGAGCGCCGTCACGATCGAGCCCATAACTCGAAGGTGCTCGTCAGAAAGGGGCTGGACGTTGTGACCGGCAGGAAGGCTCGGTGGAAGGCTCATGGTCGATTAAACCAGCTCCCGAGGTGATCGAGTGAGCCGCGTCTCTATCGACTTGCAACTGCCACCTCGCCCCGGAGCCGGACGCGGCTGATGGCTCAAACCTCTCTCTACCTGCCGCAGTCGCCGGCGAAGTTCTTACCGGGCGGTAGCCTGAAGGAGCACCAAACAGCCTTGCCAGTGCCCCTGCGTTCCTGGCCCCAGCGGGTCGCGACGGCTTCAACGAGTGCCAGCCCTCGTCCGCTCTCGGCAAATACTTCCGGGGAACGTCTCGTCGCCCGAGCCGGGTTGTCGTCGGCGACTTGAACGTTGATCTCATCTCGGTGTACCTGCAAGCACAGGTCGAGCTCGCCATCCCCGAATTTGACTGCGTTGGCGAGCAACTCGCTGGTGGCCAACAAAACGTCGTCGAGATAAGCGACCGTCCCATCAGAGGGCGCGAGCCCGCACCGCGCCAACTGCGCCGCTATGAAACGCCGGCCCACGCCAACCGCGTTCGCGTCGCGATCGAGGGCGCACCTAACTACGTAACACATCGATGCTCCTCCCGGGACCCTCCACGGACATCTCTACCCAGGTTCATCGCGGCGCAAGCGCGTCCCGCTAGGCGAAGCGCCACCCTCGGGCAACCGGTGCCGGTTCCCGTGCCCTGGGCCGGGCCAGCTTGCGGTCATCGCCAAACATGTGGAACGACGGGAGAAGGTGAAAACCCCCGAGCGCCTTTGAGCGCCAGCCCACTCCACCGCCGGGCGGGCCACCGAGCCTGCGTACCGCCACCGCAGCAGCTGGCGCTCAGTGGCGCCATAGTCCTCGTCGAGGTCCATCAGCGAGGACATCGGCGTTGGTGTCAACACCGTCGGCGATGGCGCGGTTATCTAGGATGGTCAAGGCCGTCCCTTTCAAGGTTGAGGGGTGGCACGCATCTGCTGGCCAACCGGGCCTGTAACCCCGACCTCTTGTACAGGACGGGCAGACCAGACCGGCGTACCGGTGGGTGCCGGGAAAAACCTGGGCCCGGTCGACAAAATGCCCCGAAAAGACAACCAGGTACGGCGTCAGCCTGCTAGCAGGTCAGACCGAGACCCAGGACTCCCGACCCTACGCCCTCAGCGTGTTGGTACTGGGGATGGGGGGGCTAAGGAGCACACTTCTAGTCTCCATGCCGAGTATGCAGGTCAAGCCTAGGAAAA
>CAYZVQ010000161.1:0-10853 GCA_964481925.1 uncultured Acidimicrobiaceae bacterium | reverse complement strand
GTCCATCCGCGGGTTCTTCCGCCTCAACCTCATGCCGTCTTGCCACGGCAGCTCCTCAAACAGTGCCCCACCGAGTGCCATTACCGTAGCCCCTTCGATTTGGTTCGCCACGGTGTCGTGGTTGACGATGGTCCCGCACTCGTAGGCGGTCACAATGCGGACCACCCGGATGCTGCCGTCATCGGTGACGCTCACCTCGGCGCATGTAGCCACGCGACCTTCTTTTTCCAGCCCGACGGCGACGCCCCATCCCGTGCCAGGGCCTTGTTGGGCGCGCGACATCTGGCCCCAGCCGAAATGTGCCGCTGCGGTGCGCAGTACGTTGGCGAGCCTGTCGTCATTGAGGTGCTGCAATCTGAAGGTGACCGGGTCGGTCCCCGCCAGATGAGCGAGCTCGTCAATGTGGGACTCACGGGCGAAATTGTTGGCGTTCGCTCCGAGGGCCCGGTAGGAGCCTTGCGGGACCGGCGTCGCCGCCGGCTGGTAACGCAACCGGCGGTGCTCGACGGCATAGGGAGCGGCGAGCGCTGCCGGGCCCGCATTGATGTCGCAGAAGTCCCACGCGCAGAGCTTGCCATCCGGGCCGAGGCCCGCCCGCACGTCGACCACCGCCATCGGGCGCCGTGAGCCCCAGGCAAACTCCTCCGCCCTGCTCCAGTGGACCATGACCGGGCGGTCAACAGCCCGGGCCAGGCGTGCTGCTTCGAGGGCCACGTCGCCGCCGTGCTTCCCACCGAACGCCCCCCCAGTGGGCGGGACAAGGACGCGCACGTCGGCCTCGTCCAAACCAAGGGCGCCTGCAAGGTGGGCGCGTACACCAAAGGGGACCTGGGTGCCCGTCCAAACGGTGAGCCGGCCCGCCTCCCACAAAGCCAGGGCCGCCCGGGTCTCAAGCGGCACGTGCGCGATGTACGGGGTCGTGTAAGTCGCATCGAGGCGCACCTCAGCCGTGGCCAGCGCATGTTCCACGTCCCCGACTTGCTCCTCCACGGCTCTGTCCCAGCCCACCCCGGCCGACGGGTGCGAACGCAAATAAGAGGCAAGGTCCCCCAGGACCGGGGCGGGGACCTGCCACTTGGCCTCCAGCAAAGCCAACGCCCGCCTGGCTGGTACTGGGCCCCCCTCGGCAAGCACGCCCGTAAGATCGCCGTCGCGTACGAAGGTCACGCCGGGCAGGTGTTGGACGGCTGCGGGGTCGACGGCCTGCAGCTGGGCACCGAGGACGGGCGGGCGCAGGACGGCGCCGTACAGCATCGCCGGTAGGGCGAGGTCGGACACGAACCTGCGGCGACCGGTAACGGCATCGACGCGCTCGGGCGCATGGCCCGGCCGGCCCACAAAGCGGCGGGCGCCCATCGACTTAAGTGGCGGCTCCGCCCCGAGGACTTCTACCCGGCGCACGCCATGCAAGAGCCCCCAGTCGCTCGAGCCGTCTCCTTGCCCAGCTTGGGCCCCGCTACTCCCGCTCGGCGAGCAACCTGGCCGCTCCGCGCGCCGGGCAGCGAGGTCAGCCAACAGCTGGCGAGCTCCGGCGGCGGCCCGCCGGAGCGCTTCTCCCGAATCAGGCATGGAGCGGCTCCCGAAAGTCCCCATATCGTACGGGCAGACATCAGTGTCCCCCGCCACGATGTGCACCCGGCCGACCGGTACGTCGAGCTCTTCGGCAACGAGTAAGCGGAAGGCCGTCCGGTTGTCCTGGCCCACGTCGACCTTGCCACTGAAGGCTGTCACCAGACCGGAAGGGGCCAGGTGCAACCACGCACCGCCGCTCATGGCCCACCCACCCGCTGACGGCGGGGGCCACACCACGACGAGGCCGTCCCCCAGTGGCTCGAACCACTCCCTGTCGGCGGCCTCCGAGAGGTCCCACGGCCGGCGCGGGCGAGCCAGCTCCGGCTGTGGTACGACGGGCCCTGGCTCGTCACGGAGCCGGTCACCCCCCGCCATGAGCTCGGCCGCCCGTTTGGTTGCCTTGAGCACCCGGGCATAACAACCGCAGCGGCATAGTTGGGGAGCTAACGCCGCGGCAACGTCGTGGTCACCAAGGTCCCGCTCTCGGCTCAGGAGCGCAGCCAGCCGTAGCGCGATCCCAGGCAGGCAGTAGCCGCATTGGGACGCCCTCTCTTCCACCAACGCCTGCTGCACGGGGTGGAGGAAACCATCGGTAGCCAAGCCCTCGATAGTGGTGATCGAGCGGCCGGCAACTTCGTCGAGGTCCACCTGGCAAGAAAGAACTGGCTCGCCGTCGACCAGCACCGCGCAGGCGCCACACTCTCCTTCGCCGCAGCCCGGCTTCGGGCCGGTAAGGCCGAGGCGGTAACGAAGGAAACCGATGAGCTTGCCCCCGGTGCCACCTGTTTCGCAGGCTTTGCCATTTACCGTCACTGTGCCCATGGTGGTGCCTGCCTCTCGTCGTGTGGTGCCCTGGGCGCCACCCCTCTTTCGAAACTACACGGCCCCACCGCGGGCGGCGGCCCCCCTCATGGCCGGCTCTCCACGATGCGCCCCGTTCTTCCGGAGGGGCCGTTCGTCACGGGACGGACGGCCACTCGAGGAGCTCGCCAGTTCGTCCAAACCATGGTGGGCCTTGGAAGTGCGGGCGTGGACGAACCTGAGCCGGCCATGGGCGTTGCTGGCCCGGGATCTAGGTCGGGATTCCGGCAAGCAGCAGCCTTTGAGGCTTTCCTGCCCGATCCTGGGGGAGGAGCCCTCTTTCTTCTGGGCAACCTGGTTGGCGCGCTGCGTACAAAAAAAGCGTCGGCGCCGACGCCCTATGTGTAGATATGCCGGTGATCCACCACCCTCTTCGCGCAGTCGTAGAGGCTGTCGCGGAGGACGAGAAGGAGGATCACCTTGGAGCATTGGGGGCCTTGTCGGACTGAGGGAGCGGACGGGCAAATAGCCCTCGGCCACCCGCTGGTTGACGAGTACTTGGAGCTGGTCCCGCGCGCCAGCGGCACAACACGCTGCTCGCCACGGCGTCCGACCTGAAGGTCTTTTTCACCAATGTCAAGAAAGAGCCGCTCGACGTCACCACCGCTGACGTGCTCGGTTTCCTGAGGACGCAGCGGCGGGGGCCGGGCAAAGTGGTCTGTATCTCCGACGGTTCTTCGGGGATGGCGCTTTCGACCCTGCAGCGGAGGTTGTCCAGCCTGTCCTGCTTTTACGCCCACCTGGTGGCCCCACACCGCCTGGCCCGCAGCCCGGTGCTGCGAGGGCTGGCCATCCGGGCATCGGTGAGACGGGGGCGCCGCGGGGTGCCCCTGGTGCGCCCGGCCCGGCCACTGCTGGCTAAGATCGCTGTGGCTTTAGGATCACGATCGGCAAGGGGGTAACGCGATGAGTGGCTTGCCGCAAGGGGCAGGAGCCGGTCAACCGCTACCAGGGCGGCCCGGGCACGGGCCCTTCAACCGCTCAGTCAAGTGGAGCAAGCTTTGGGTCGTAGGGTTTGGGGTGGTGGCTGTCGTGTTATTGGTGTCGGTGTTCTTTCGCGTGCCTTTCATGGTCTGGTCTCTCGCGACCCTCGTACTCTTTGGCACGATGGAGGGGGTCGGCGTAGCCAAGGTGAGCGACAAGTGCCCACCGCTGACAGACATCATCCGTGAGTACATCCCGAGGTGGCTGGCATTTGCGCTCATCTATTTCATGGTCGGGATGGCAGGTGGGACTTGGTTCAAGTTGGTAGACCGATGGGGACTCGCTCTGCTCACGGGGTTGCTTGGTTGGCTCACTGCGCACTTCGAGGTGACCTTCAATGCCCCAGCGGTGGAACAGGAGAACGTGAAGTACTCCTGGTGGGCCGGCAAGCTTGGTGCCCATAAGCTCCGCGACAGCCTCGTTGAAAGGCAGCAGCGGAGGTGGCTCGATGAGCAGCGCCGTCTGGCTTCGAGCGCTGTCGTTGAGCGTCGACCGGCTTAGGAGGGCCGTCGCGCCGCAAGGGCATAGGGGGTCGAGGTCTACGACATGGGCCGGGAAGAGCCCGAGGCAAGCGGAGGAAGCCACTCAGCGGCTGCGAAGCGGCCTGGGCACCATTGCTTAACCTTCAGCTTGCTTGAAGCTGTTTGCCCGGTGAGCCCGCCACCCCCGTGGTGTCGGAATGCCCCTCAGGCTAATTGAGCTGGCGCGCTCTGAGAGCGAGCGTAAGTGCCGTCCGGTGCGCCTGGTTGGTCGAAAGCCCGAGGACTACGAAGCGTGCATTATGGGGCGGACCAGCCACTCGACTTCGCCGGCTATCGGGTGATAGCGCAACCGGCCGGCGGGCGCAAGATCTCCGAACCCGGGCTCAGCCGCGCGACCCGCCGAGCGCCCAACCGCAAAGCGACTAGCTATGGGGCGATTCGCGACGGTGGCCTGCTTCAGCCCCGGGCCGAATGCGTCAGGTCTGCCTAATCGCTGTCCACCAGCAGGGCAGAACCATCGGGCCCAGGCCCACGGTGAAGCTCAGTGAGGCAGGCCTAAGTCATTTCATTCATCGCCTTATCGTCGGCAAGAATTCGCTTGTTGGTCACCGCACCCGGACGCGGAAGTTACAGACGGAGGTCATGTTTTATTTCTTCAGCCAATTCTCGGCAGCCAATCGGCCGTTCTGGTAGAGCTGGTCCTGCACTTTCGGCGTGATCTCGAAGTCAGTGGCGTTGACACCCAATGTGTCGACAAAGATCGTGTCGTCGATGACGCGTGGTTGGTCAAGGTGCATCTGGTCGCTCCAGCTTTGCATGGTGCCCAGCATGGCGAGCGAAAGACCGAGGTCTCCCTTCGCCTGGTAACGGATGAAGTCAGCACGCTGTCGGGCCGAGAGCTTGATGCCGATCGTTGGCGGTCCCGGCGGGGTGCCCGCGGGGCGGTCGAAAGCATCAATAGGGAAATTCGACAGCATGCCGCCGTCGACCATTACCGAAGGGCCATCTGGGAAAACGTTGAGATGGAAAGGCCGGTAGAAGAACGGGATGGACATCGAGGCGCGAACAGCATCGGCTATGGGCTGGTCGTCGCGAGGGTAGGCCGGGTCGGCGAACTGCCAGGGCAGCCTGACCAACTGCCCTTGCGACACGTCCGAGGCCATGACCACGAGCTTGTACTGCTGCTCTTCAGGGACGCCGGGCTCGGGGACGGCCCGGAGGCTGGCAAAGGTGTGCTTGTCCTTGGAGGCCAGCTGCTGGGCGATCCACTGATGGAAGTACTCGCCCTTGTAGATACCCTGGTGGAACCCGACGTCGAGGAGTTGGGTGACCGGCAGGGCACGTTCCCACCCGGAGGCATCGCGGAACTTTGTGTAGTCGAGGGAAGCCATGAGCTCCTGGAGCTCCAGCCCCGTGAAACCGGCTGCCAGCAAAGAGCCGACGATAGCCCCCGCGGAGGTGCCGGCGATGCGGACAAAACTGAACCCGCGCTCCTCGAGGACCGAGATCGCCCCGACGAGCCCGATGCCCTTCACGCCCCCGCCCTCCAGGACGAGGTTGACTGGCTGAGGTCCCAGCCTCTTACCGCCCGGCCGGGTCGTGGGCACCGTCCGCGCGGTACTGGCCGGCCCTGTCCCCGAGCCTCCCGTGGGATCCCCCGCTTGGCTGTCCAAAGGATTCCTCCTTCACTCGACGCGTCTCACGCAGCTGCTCGGGGCCGCGCCACCCGCTGGCACGGGCCCACGATACGTCTTGCGGCCGGGCTGCCGTTGCCCGAAACTACTGGGGCGGCGGTATTTGCGAAAAGCGGGCTAACAGGGTGGCGCTCTCGATGACGACAAGCGGGACACCCGCGGACCGCCCCCGCCCCGCCGGCATCGGCAAAATCAAAGGTCGTGTCACCGATGAGCACCCCCGGGCCCTCCAGGGAGACGGTCACATTGCCCTGAACGTACGGGCGCGGCGCGCCGTAGCGGTCCACCGCCATGAACCAGACGCGGGTGGCGTCAGAACCATCGGCGGCAATCTGGGCGTCGTCGGCCTGGACCAGGAGGCAGTCGCCGGTCGTGTCGCCGGCGAACTGGCGTGAGAGCACGAGGTTGTCGCCAACATAGCCGTCGAGGCGGAGTTCGGGCGTGGTGCCGGGGGCCACGGCCGTGGTGTCCAGGACGAAGGGCGGGAACGGCAGGTAGCCGCCCGAGGTTGGGAGCAGGACAGACCCGTTTATGTACGGCGTCGTGCTCGTCAGGACACCCTCGAAATCAAGGAAGATCCGGTGCCCCGCAAAGGACGCCGGGATGTCCAAAGTACGCCTGTAAATCCAGCGCTTTTGCCACGTGGTGGGGTCCCAGTTGCGCCATGACAAAGGCACCACGCAGTGCGGGACGTCCACTGGCGCCCAGCCCGTCGTGGACGCCGCCGGCGCCTCGCTCCCGGCTTGGTACTCCCCGCCGAAGAGCCAACCCTGGTCCAGTGACAGGGTAAAAGGATCCGGTGCGGCGGGGTCGACGGCACTGAGGTCGCTCATGGGTGCCAGGCCCTTCGGTCGATGCCCGGCAATGTTGGGGACGGCGGGCGCCCGCTAGCACGAGGACCGCTCCTCGGCGCAGTAAGCCTGACGTAGCGAGGAGCTACTTCCACAGCCCCAAGCATGGGTCCCCGTCCACCTCCAGTCAAGGGCGACCTTGCGATGCCCGGGCGCGCCCCCATTCCCCCCCCGGTCGGCTCCCACCGTTCGCGCCAAGCATTGGCACGCTTCGTCTCGTGGGATACACCACGCGCCGCTGCTACCACCGACCAAGGTCACGCTCGTCGACCGAAGCGGGGACGCCTTCGAGTACTTGCGAGGAGAAGTTCCCTCTGACGAGACTTCAAGGCACGGAATCTCTCGCCCGCGTAGTCTGAGAGCTGCGGCGACCGGACCGCCTGCGGGCTGCTCAATCTGGCGAGACCAGGGAAACGTGATGCCAGCTCACCCGCCAGCGTTCGAGCCTCGACGACCCACCCGGCGAGCACCTCTTTGACCCAGCTTTCGACAGTGGCCTGTGTCCTGTCTGGTGGTGGGCTAGCAACTGCCATGCCAATTGGCGTACAACGTGGGTCCATGAGACAGAACCCGTTGCCACCCACTTCGCCGCCGGCGGCGATTGGAAGTGATAGCACCCTCAGCTCGCAAACCGTCAAGGTGCCAATGAGGGACAGGTTGTCAGCTTCATGATCGATGATGCGCCAGCGGCCCTGCTCAGGCCAGGCTGGCAGTCCGGCGCCTAGCTCGGCGGTCTTCCCGAGGCGATGTCTCGTCCCGGGACCAGCGAAGTGAGCTGGTGGATGTCGTGGCGCGCCCGGAGCTGTCCAATGGCGGCCTGGTCCGGTGGTCCTGGACGGGCGAGGAGATCGGCGAGCTCTCCGAGGTAATGTTCGTGACCAGACGGGGCCACGAGGAAGAGCATCCGAGCCGATGAAGGGCCGGGGTTTGAAAAGGCGTGAGGGCAGCCGGACGGGACAAACATGACGCTCCCGGGGCCGCCGCGGACGACGTTGGCACCCTTGGCTGACTCCCAGGTTTGCCAATCACCGGCCGTTCTTAGGCGCGGCTCGAAGGCGAGCAGGTCGAGCTGGCCCTCGAGGATGTAGAAGACCTCCTCCGCCTCGCTATGGACATGAGCCCCGACGTCGAACCCAACTGGCACGTCCGCCTCGAACATCGACCAGGCTCTGGACTGCTCAGAGCCCACCTTGAGGGTCATGCCGGCACTCTGGATGCGACGCCCGGCGCCAGGCGCCAGTACCAGTCCGTCTGCCACCACACCTCCCTTTCTCTTCGCAGTTGAGGGGTCCTGTTGGGCTCTCATCACGGCCAAGACCAGTCTTGCCTAGTAGCTACCGACTGGCGTGCCTTGAGCCAGGGACACCGGCTCGGGGCGGAGCTCGATGTCCGGCGGCGCAGCCCCTGCCACCCCGCTGACCACGAAGTCTCCTTGTCGCACCAGGCAGTAGGCAGCTACGGCGCCGATGAACGCCACTATGGCACCGATGACCATCAGGTCATTGAGGGCGCCCGAGAAACCGACCCGGTAAGCGTGCAGCAGCGTGGCCCGGGCCGCGGGCGACATCCCGGGGGAGTGGGCCACGGCCTGGACCTGTCCGGCGGTGAGCGCAAGGTCCAATGTGCCATGACTGTGGCCGAGCACGTCCCGCCCGAGCGGCATCGTCGACAGAGCCGCCCTCGTCAGCTCGACGATCTTGTTCTGGAACACGGCCCCGAGGCCGGCGATCCCGGTGGCCATGCCTACCTGACGGAAGGTCGAGTTGGCTCCCGATGCCATCCCGCTGCGCCTTGGCGGCACCACGGCGATCGCCGACGAAGCCAGGGCGGGGTTGGTCACCCCGATCCCCGCCCCGGCTACCACGAAGCCGGGGAGCAGCTGCGCCCACGACGAGCCTGGTCCCGTGGTGGCCATGAGCCGAAGGCCCACCCCGACCAGCACGAGCCCTGACCCGAGGAGGTAGCGGGCGTGCACCCTTTCGGTCAACTTGCCCGCCACCGGCGCTACCAGGAACGCCATGAGGGTGATCGGCAAGAAGCGCAGCCCGGCGGCGAGGGGGCCATAGCCCAGGTCGTCCTGGATATAGAGGGTCAAGTAGAGGAACAGGGCGAAGATGGAAGCCGACAGCACAAAAGCGGTGGCAGACACGCCGATCATCGCCGGGCGCCTGAAGAGGGAGAGGTCAAGCATTGGCCCTCGTTGGCGCAGCTCGGCAATTAGGAACATGGCCATCAAGACGGCCGCCCCGGCCAGCAAAGCGACGATCTGGGTGCTTCCCCAGCCTGCGGCGTTGCCCCGGACGAGCGCGAAAACCAGCATGAACAGCGAAGCCGAGAACGAAACGAAACCGGTCCAATCGACGCGCCGAGCGCTCGGGTCCTTGGACTCCGAGATCCGGGCCAAGCTGACCACGATGGCGAGAGCCCCGATGGGGACGTTCAGGAAGAAGATCCACCGCCACCCGAGCCCCGAGGTGATCGCCCCACCGATGAGCGGCCCCACCGCCACCGCCAAGCCGGTGACGGCGCCGTAAATGCCGATCGCCGTGGCCCGGTCACGGCCCTGGAAGGCAGCGGCGACTAGCGCCAACGAGGTGGCGAACATGATCGCCCCCCCGACGCCTTGCGCGGCACGGGAGACGTTCAGCATCAGCGAGCTGGTCGACAAGCCGCACACCAGCGAGGCCAGCGAGAACGCGCCGAGACCGACGACGAAGACCCCCCGGCGCCCGAACATGTCCCCGAAAACCCCGGAGATCAGCAGGAACGCCGCCAGGGTTAGGGCATACGCGTCGACGACCCATTGGAGGTCGCTGAACGAGGAGTGCAACGAGCGCTGGATGTCAGGCAGCGCCACGTTCACCACGGTTATGTCCAGCAACAACATGAAGATCGCCGTGCACACGGCGATCAGTGCCCACCACTTTCGCTGTAGCGTTGGCATCGTCACCTCCGCAAGGCCCGACGTAAGGTACCCCTAACGTTGTGGGTCAGGATAGCGGTACCGTTGCCGCTCGTCCTGGTAGCAAAAGTGCTACTCGAGCGGCCATTGCCGGGGGCCCGCCTAACGAAACGCATCCGGCGCGCTCTTTGGCTCGGGTGGCTTGGGTGGCCCACACTGGCAGGGCGGCTACAATACCGGGCGGTGGCACCGATAACCGGTCCCAACCCGTCACCCTCGAGCATCAGCGTCTCACCGAGCGGTTACCGACCTGCCCTGCAAGGTAGGCGGGGCTCTGTGGCCCGCACTGGTATGGGCACCGCTACCAGGCGCCGGGGACGCCTAGGAGGGACAGGTCCCGATGGGCGATAACCGAGACACGGGCGCGGCGGCTCGGCGCCGTGAACTGGGGACTTTCCTGCGGGCCCAACGGGCGCGCCTACGCCCCGCCGATGTCGGGCTCTCGCCGGGCGGAGCTCCTGGCCAGCGACGGACCCCCGGGCTCCGGCGCGACGAGGTGGCCGAGCTGTCAGGCGTCGGCGTGACCTGGTACACCTTCTTGGAACAAGGAAGGAACGTGTCGCCGTCTGCCCAGGTTGTCGCCGCACTTGCTCGCGCTCTGGCGCTTAATCCGGACCAACGCAAGCACCTCTATGACCTCGCCGGTTTGGTGACCCCGGGGCCGGAGGGCATACCCGGCGACATGTCCCCTCGCCTGCAACGGCTCGTCGACGCCGTCTCGCCGAGCATCGCCTCTGTTTATGACGCCCATTTCGACTACCTGGTTTGGAACGCAGCGTACGTACGCGTCCGCAACGACCCCGATAGGCTGCCCGCTGACCGGCGCAACCTGGTTTGGATGATGTTTACAGATGTGGACAACCGTTCTCATATGGTTGCCTGGGAACCGGCGGCACGCGCCGTGCTCAGCCAGTTCCGCGCCGCGGTAGGGCAGCGACCGGATGATCCCCGCTTCACCGAGATCGTCTCCTCGCTGACCTGTGCGAGCCCGGAGTTCGCGACCTGGTGGCCTGAGTACCCTGTTCGCTACTTCAAACCGGCGACGATCGGGATCGAGCACCCCCAGGTTGGGACCATTGACCTCGAGATTTTTCAGCTTCGCCTGATGGAGCACCCCGAACTTCTCCTTGTGATGCAAGTGCCCGCAGGCAGCGCCGACCGCGACCGGGTGATGTCGTTGCTCCGGGCTGCCTAGCGCGAGGTTGGAACGGAGCAAACCGTTCCCTGGACACGGATCGCGGCGCAGAGGATGGCGCTACCCCTGTATGCGCGAGCACCCACGGGCCGGCCGTCACTCCATCACGCGGCCACACCCGGGGCACCAGTAGCTTGGCGACCTCTGTGGGCTCACCGGGGACGTACATGACATGCCCGAGCCGCATACCTCGGGGGACCGCCTCCAATTCGTGGTCGAGGTGCCCGATGGCGATGCCGTTTTCAAACCACG
>CAYZVQ010000160.1:0-10906 GCA_964481925.1 uncultured Acidimicrobiaceae bacterium | reverse complement strand
GCAGAGGCGTCGTCGTCCGACGCCACCAGTTCGTTGATCTGGCGCTCGTAGGCGGCGGAGGCGATCCGTAGCTCCACGACGTCGACGGAGGTGGCGAGGATCCTGGCACTTCGTTCGACGAGCGCCAGGGTCGCCTTGGGCGATGAGCTCTGGGAAACGTAGTGCGGGACGCTGGCCCATAGGGAGACCGTCTGTATGCCGGCCCGGCCCAAGGAGTCGCTCAGCACGCCGACAATGCCTGTCGGCCCTTCGTAATATGACGGCTCCAGGCCCGCCTGGCCGGCCAGCTCGGCCGTTGCCGCACCTCCCGAGATCCTGACCGGGCGGGTATGGGGGACGTCGGCCAGTAGCGCCCCGAGCAGCACGGCGAGCTCCACGCCCAGCGACTCGCACAAGGCGCGGACCTCGTTGACGAAACCCCTCCAGCGCAGCTGGGGCTCGGGGCCCGAGAGGAAAACGACATCGCGCCCCGCACCCGGGACCGAGCCATGGGCGAGCTCTATGGCCGGCCACTCCAGGTGCCTGGGCTCGCCCGCTTCCAGACGGACCTGAGGCCGGCTCGAGGTGAAGTCGAACAGCTCGTCGCCGTCGAAGGCGGCAAAGGTGGTGGCACCCCAACTTTGCGAGAGGAAGTTGACCGCCTCCGATGCCGCGTTGCCGGCGTCGTTCCAGCCCTCGAAAGCCGCCAGCAGCACCGGACGGCTGAGCACCGGCCGATCTTCCCAGCGGAGCAGGTCCATCCCCCCGAGGCTAGCGTGACGTGCCCGGTTGAGCCGCCCGCGCCGAAATCCTGACCACCTTGGTAAGGTTTGGTACCGGTCGTAGCGGGAGGAGGGCAGCACTGATGGCAAAGCGCTTTGAGGGTCTGTGGAGTTTCCCGAACCCGGTAAACGAGCTGGCCGCCCGGGTGGTGGCCGGCTGCGTGGTCGTCATGTGCGTAGCGGCCATGGCGTTCGACGAGCCGTGGCTGATGGTCCCGATTGCCTACGGCTTCTGGGCGCGGGTGCTGACCGGGCCCACACTGAGCCCGCTGGGCCAGTTCGCCACCAGGGTGGTGGCGCCTCGCCTGGGACCGCCGCGACCGGTTCCCGGTCCGCCCAAGCGCTTCGCCCAGGCGATGGGCGTGGCCTTCTCCAGTTCGGCGCTGGTGCTCTGGTTCGGCTTCGGCGAGCATCTGGCGGCGTGGGCCGTCCTGGGCTGCCTGACAGCGGCGGCGGCGTTGGAGAGCTTCGCGGGCTACTGCCTCGGTTGTCGCGTCTTCGCGGTCCTCATGAGGCTGGGTGTCATCCCTGAGTCCATCTGCCAGGACTGTGCCGACCTCAGCCGGCGCTACCCCGAGCTCTCCGCCCCCCGCTAACGCCTAGCCGGTAACCCGTAGCCGGTAAACCCGTTGCCGCGGGCGCGGCGTGTCCGTAAGCTCACTGCGCATGGAGTGGGACGCGGCCCGGTACGACAAAGTCTCGACACCCCAAGCACGCTGGGGCCGGGTGGTGCTCGAACGCCTCGAACTGGCCGGTGACGAGACCGTCCTCGATGCCGGGTGCGGTACCGGTCGGGTCACCGAGGAGCTGCTCAAAGCGCTCCCCGAGGGCCATGTCGTCGCCCTCGACGCCTCCGCGCCCATGATCGAGCAGGCGAAGTCACGCCTGGCCGGCGCCGCCGGGAGGGTGAGCTTCCTGCACGTCGACCTCTTGGACCTGGGCCCAGCCGTCGTTGATGGCGCCGGCCCCCTGGACGCCGTGTTCTCGACCGCGACCTTCCACTGGGTGACGGACCACGAGCGGCTGTTCGCGAACATCCGCAGCGTGCTGCGACCCGGGGGCCAGCTCGTGGCTCAGTGCGGGGGCGAGGGCAACATCGCCGGGTTGCTCGAAGTGGTGAGGTCGCTCGGCGTGGAAAGAGCCGGCACCTGGTTGTACGCCTCACCCGAGCAGACCACGCGGCGCCTGGAGCGAGCCGGTTTCGGGGACCTCAAGGTCTGGTCGCACCCCGAACCGGTCACCTTTTCTGACCGCACAGCCCTGGTGGACTTTCTCCAGACGGTGTGCCTCCGGGAGCACTTGGCTACCCTCGACCCGCAACAACAAAGGGCGTTCGCCGAGCGAGTGGCGGCGGCGATGCCGGTGCCGACCCTCGACTACGTGCGCCTCAACATCGTCGCCCGGGCCAAGTAGCCCGGCGCCGCTAACCCGGCTCACCCCGCCCAAACCAGGCGCCACGGCTCTTGACGGTTTGTTGGTCCCCGAGTACTCTATTTAGAGTACCCGAGTTAGGAGCCCCCGTGCCCCCGCGTAACCGTTCAAATCCTTTGGCGCTGGCGGTGTTGATCTGCCTGGCCGAGCGCCCCATGCACCCGTACGAGGCGGCGACGACTCTGCGCCAGCGGGGCAAGCAGTTCAGCGTCAGGCTCAACTACGGCTCGCTTTACGCCGTGGTGGAGTCGCTCGAACGGCGCAGCCTGATCGAAGCGACCGGGGCCCAGAGGGAGGGCCGTCTTCCGGAAAGGACCATCTACGGCGTGACCCAGGCCGGTCTGGTCGAGGCCCACGACTGGCTCAGTGACCTGCTGTCAACGCCGGTCAAGGAGTACCCGGCCTTTGAGGCCGCCCTGTCGTTCCTACCGGCCCTGCCGCCCGAGCATGCCGCCGCCCTGCTCGACGAGCGCGCCGGCCGCCTCCAACTGGAGATCGTCCAGGCGCAGGCCATCAGGGAAATGGTGCAAAAGCAGGGCCTGCCCCGCTTGTTCTGGGTCGAGGCCGAGTTTGCCGCCACTCTAAGGGTGGCGGAACTGGACTACGTAAGGAAGTTGGCCCGCGATATTCGTGCAGGGACGCTCGAAGGAGCCGACTGGTGGAGGAGGGTGCACGAGGGCGGCGACACTGTCGTCCCCCAGGCGTGGGAGCGGCCAGTGACCGAGGGAGAGGAGATTTGATGGCGTCCGATGAGGTGGTCGTGGCATCAGGACTGCGAAAAAGCTTCAGAGTGCGGGGAAAAACGGTGGAGGCTGTCCGCGGGGTCGATTTTTCCGTCACCAGGGGCGAGGTTCTAGGCCTGCTGGGCCCGAACGGGGCCGGCAAAACGACGACGCTGCGGATGCTCACGACGCTGTTGCCGATAGACGCGGGCGTGGCCATGGTGGCCGGTTACGACGTGGGCCGCCAGCCCGGGCAGGTGCGGCGGCGTACCGGCTATGTGAGCCAGCTCGGGGGGGCGGACGAACTGGCCACCGGCCGGGAAAACCTGATGCTACAAGGTCGTCTGTACGGCGGCGGCAAGGCCGCGGTGGCCCGTGACGTCGACGAGGTGATGGCTGTCCTCGATATCGCCGGGATCGCCGACCGGCGCGCCAAGACGTACTCGGGAGGGCAGCGCCGGCGGCTGGACCTGGCCCTGGGTATTGTGCACCGGCCTGAAGTGCTGTTCCTGGACGAGCCCAGTACGGGCCTCGACCCCCAAAACCGGGCTCACCTGTGGGAGTACGTGCGCAAACTGAGGCGTCTGGGCACGACCATCTTCATCACGACGCACTATCTCGAGGAAGCGGACACCCTGTGCGACAGGGTGATGATCGTCGATAACGGGCTGGTGGTGGCCGAAGGTGCACCGAGAGACCTGAAACGTCAGGTTTCCGGCGACAGCGTCGTGCTGTCGTTGAGGCACGCCGAGCACCCCGAGGGCCCCGACCTTTCCGGGCCGCCCGACCCGGGCGTGCGAGACGCCTTGTCGGTACTGGGGGCGCTTCCGTTCGTGAAGCAGGCCACCGCTCACGAGGGCCAGGTACACCTCTATGTTGAGGACGGCACCAGGTCGTTGCCCGAGATCATCCGCCACCTCGACGCGCAGGGCATAGGGATCGGGTCGATAAGCCTGTCAGAGCCCAGCCTGGACGACGTTTTTCTGGCCAAGACGGGCCGCTCGCTGCGTGACGCCGAACCCGCACCGGCTCTCCGGGAGGCCGTGGCATGAAGACGCTGCGTGACATCGGCCTGCTCTTCGTCCGCTACGGCGTGCAAATGCTGCGCAACCCGGTGTGGCTTTTCGTTGGCCTGTCTACACCCCTGCTCTACCTCGTGCTTTTCACGCCATTGCTCAACCATCTTCCCTTGGGGGGCAGCGGTCACGGTCGGGCCATCAACGACTTCCTTCCCGGGATCCTCTCCCTGCAGGCATTTGCCAGCGGTAACGGGCCTGGGTTCGGGACGATATTCGAGCTGAAATCGGGCTTTACGGAGCGCCTCCGGGTGACGCCGGCGAGCCGGCTGGCCCTGCTCTTGGGACCGGTGCTCTTCGCCACCGCGGCCATGTTCGTGTTCGACATCCTGCTGGTAGCCGTGGGGGCGGCGTTCGGCTTCCAGGTCCACCTGACCGGCCTGGGCGTGCTCGCGGTGCTGCTCGGCCTGCTTATGGTCACCGTGGCGTCTTTTGCCGTCGCTTTGGCCATAGTGACCAAGGACATCAGCAGCTTCGCCTCGGTCGTCACCGGGCTCAACCTGCCCGTGCTGCTGCTCGGCGGGGTCCTGCTACCGATCTCGTTCGGGCCCACCTGGCTACGGGCGCTGGCCCATTTCAACCCCCTGTACTATCTCGTGGTGGCTTCCCGGGAGCTCTCGGGAGGGGCGTTGGCCACCTCCGCCACGTGGCAGGCATTTGCCGTGCTCGTCCCCCTCTGCGTGCTCACTCTGGCGTGGGCCACCCGCGTCTTCCGGCGGGCAGTGGCCTGACTACTAAGCTTAGGGGCCACGATATGGAACGGAAAACAGCTCGATGACCCGCCTGAGCCAGTCCGTCGAGCAGGTCCGCGAGTTGCTCGTGGGGGCCGACCTGGCTGACGACGCCGTCGTGGCGGACCTGTTGGCTTTGACCTACGAGCGCCGCCATATGGACTTTTCGGACATGTCACCGGCCGAGCAGGCGGCGCTAGTGGCCGAGCGCTGCGAGCAGTTGCAACCCTCCGCCCCGGCCCTGGCGGCGCGCATGGAGCAAGCGGCGCAAGCGGGCCGGCCCTTCGTGGCCAAGTTCGGTATCGACCCGACCGGCGCCGAAGTCCACCTCGGCCACGCCGTGCCCATCCTGGTGCTGGACAGGTTCCAGCGTATGGGCCACCACGTCGTGTTCATCGTCGGGGACGTGACCGCCAAGATCGGGGACCCGAGCGGCCGGTCCGACGAACGGCCTGCCCTCACCGACGAGGAGATAGCTGCCAACCTGGCTACCTACCGGGACCAGGCCTCCGCCTTTTTCGACTTCTCCCGGGCGGAGTTCCGCCACAACGGGGACTGGTTGCGCCAGGTCACCCTGCCCCGGCTCATCGAGGTGACGGCGCACGTGCCGGTGGCGATGTCGCTGCAGCGCGAGGACTTCCGCAACCGGATCTCTGCCGGCCACAGCCTGTCGCTGGCCGAGCTGCTCTACTCGGTGGCCATGGCCCTGGACTCCGTGGAGGTCCGTTGCGACCTCGAGGTGGGCGGTCTCGACCAGTTCCTAAACATGCAGATGTGCCGCAAGGTCATGGAGATATGCGGTCAGGAACCCGAACTGGTCGTGGCCACGGCGCTGCTGGAGGGGACGGACGGGACCGGCGCCAAGATGAGCAAATCGAGGGGTAACTACGTACCTCTGACGGCGCTACCGGGAGAGATATTCGGCAAGGTGATGTCCGTCCCCGACCGCTTGATGGAGCCCTACCTCAAGGCGCTGTCCGAATGGCAGGCAACAGAACTGGCCGTACTGACCGAGCGGTTGGCGGACGGCTCCGCCCACCCCCGGGACGTGAAGAAGGTCGTGGCCGGCGAGGTCACCGCCGCCCTGCACGGCGTGGACGGCGCGATGACGGCCCGCGACGAGTTCGCGGCCCAGTTTTCCCGCCGTAATTATGCCGACATGCACGACCTCCCCGTGGTGGCCGATCTCTCCCTGCCTGTCGTCGAGATCGTCAAAGCCCTCGGTTTTGCCGCCAGCAATGGCGAGGTGCGGCGAGTGGCCGAACAAAAAGGTCTGCGCGTGGTGCTTGAGCCGGCAGAAGGCCCCCAGCAGCAGGTGAAGCTGGCCCCGGACGAGATCCGCGAGGCCCTGGCCGACATCCTGAAGAGCAAGTTCAACGGCTTGAGCGGTGACTACTACCTCAAAGTCGGGCGCCGGCTCGCCCGCCTGGGCCCCTAGGCCGCGCCAGCCCGGACAAGGTCGGCGCCGGCAGTCGTCAGCTCCCAGATGTCGGCGTGGCAGATGTCGGCCTGACAGATGTCGGAATGACAGATGTCGGAATGACAGATGTCGGAATGACAGATGTCGGAATGACCGGGCCGTCGCCGGCGCCTGTCTTTTCTATGGCGGCCGCGATGCGCTCGAGCTCGGCCGCCGTGAGCTCGGTCTCGGCGGCCGGCAGCCAGCCGTCCACCTGTTGGCTGCTGCGCGCCCCGACAATGGCCCCCGTGACGCCCGGCCAGGACAGCGCCCAGGCCACCGCCACAGCGGCCAGTGAGATCCCACGCTCTTGCGCGATAGGCCGCAACTCCTCGGTGAGAGCCAGGTTGGCCTTTAGCCGCTCGCCCTGGAACTGGGGGTCGCGCCCCCGCCAATCCTCCTTGTGCAGGCCGGCGACGCGTTCGGCCGTGAACGCCCCGGTCAGCAGTCCGGCCTGCATCGGGCTGTAGACGATCACGCCCGTCGAGTGGTCGGCGCACCAGTCGATCTCGGTCGCCGTGGTCCGCTTGATGGCTGAAAAGGGTGGTTGCAGGGTGTCCACGTGCCCTACAGCCTCCGCCTTCTCCAGGCGGTCCACGTAGTGGTTGCTGAGCCCGACGGCGCGTACCTTGCCCTGCTCTTTGAGCTCGAGCATCGCCCCCCAGTAGTCCTCGATGCCGGCACCGTCGTCGGGCGGCCAGTGCATCTGGAGCAGGTCCAGGACATCAACCTTAAGCCGGCGCAAAGATGCCTCCGCTCCGGCCCGGATGCTGTCTGGCGCGCCCATCCGGAGCGCGGGCTTGTAACGATCGCTGTCGTCCCATACCAGGCCGCATTTGGTGAAAATGTACGGCCGGTCGGCGAGGGGTATGCCCTCCATGGCGGCGGCGACCACCTCTTCGGAGTGCCCGAGGCCGTATATAGCGGCGGTGTCGACCCAGTTGACCCCGCCCTCCACGGCGTGGCGGATGGCCGATATCGACTGCTCATCGTCCTGGGGCCCCCAGGAGAAGGCCCAACCAGCACCACCGGCCGCCCACGACCCGAAGCCGACGCGGGTGACCTCCATCCCGGTTTTACCCAACGGGCGGGTCGGTAGAGCCATCTGTGATGGGCCTCCTTCTTATGGCCCACCACTGGCGTAGGGCGGGCCCGGTGACGATTATTACCGATTGGCGGGACCAGGAGCGAGGCCCGCGCTATGACGGCGAGCGGCCCTAGGCCTTCGGCCGTCGCAGTGCGGCCATGACCATCAGGTCGACGATGACGAAGAAGGCCCCCAGCCCGATGAGCACGTACTCGGCGTAGGCAGGGGTAACCAGGAAGATCGGCGCGATGACGAGGAACACGGCGATGCCGAGAACGAACAGGTGCTGCAGTGCCTCGTCGCGGCCCAGAGGTCTCATGGCCATCCCCGCACGTTAGCGGGCCCGATCGACGGCGAGGGGGCGCAGGACCGCCTCGCCGAGCCGGTCCGAGGCATCGAGGTCCACCGCCGTGAGGATGGCCCATTCGCGAAAGCCGGCGGGATCGTCCAGGACCAGGCGGGCTCGCCAGAGCCGGCCTTCTTCCACCAGCCCCCAGAGGTCCGGTCCCCGGGCGTCGGCGCCGGTGCCGATGCTGGCGTGCTCGGCGAAGTAGGGCTCGAAAGCCGCCTCCCAGCGGGCCGCGTCCCAACCCTCGCCCCGGTCGAGCTCCTCGAGCGCCCGCCAATCGCGCCGGGCGGCGAGCTCGGCCCGCCGGAAGGCGGCGTTGCGCACCATGACCCTGAACGCCCGCGGGTTGGTGGTGAGAGCCGGGGCCTCGTCGCGGCGGCGGGGGACCGGCCGCTCTCCCCGGGCGACGGCTTCCTCGAGTTCTTGGGGGTGGCTCAACATCTCCCATTCGTCGAGCAGGCTCGAGTCGACCTGGCGCACGATCTCGCCCAGCCACTCGGTTATGTCGCGCGAGGTCGTCGATTTGGTGTCTTCGGGCACGTTTTGCACCAGCGCCTTATAGGCGTCGGAAAAGTAGCGCAGGAGGAGCCCTTCCGAGCGGGCCACGCCGTAGTGGGCCACATACTCGGAGAAGCCCATCGACCGCTCGTACATGTCCCGCACGATGGACTTCGGCTGTACGTTGTAGTCACGTGCCCAGGGGTGGCGGACGCGGTAGACGTCGAATACCTCGTAAAGGAAATCGGCCAGCGGTTTGGGGTACTCGACCTCCCGGAGGACCTCCATTCTCTGCTCGTACTCCATCCCCTCCTCTTTGAGGCGGGCAAGGGTCTCGGTGCGGGCACGCTCAAGCTGGGCGGCGAGCACCGGCCATGGCCCTTCCAGCGTGGACTCGACCACCGAGACGACGTCCAGCTCCCACTCGGGCGAGGACTGGTCCAAACGAGGGACGGCTTCGAGCACGAACAGGCTGAGGGGCTGGTTGAGCGCGAAGTCCTCCTGGAGGTCAACGGTCACGCGCACCCGGCGCCCGAGGTCGTCGGGCTCGTCCAGTCGCTCGAGCACGTCTGCCGCCAGAAGTGAGCGGTACATGCCGATCGCTTGGTGGACATGCCGGCGTTGGGCTGGTCGGGCGTCGTCGTTGTCGGTCAGCAGGCGTTTCATGGCGCCGCACCCGTCCCCGGGACGGTCGAGCACCTCGAGCAACATGGCGTGGGTGACCTTGAAGCTGGAGGCCAGGGGTTCGGGCGGGGCCGCCACGAGACGGTTGAACGTCCCCTCGTCCCAGTGGACGAAACCCTTGGGCGGCTTGGCTTTTACCAATTTGCGTCGCTTGGCCGCGTCATCGCCGGCGCGGGCCATCGCCCGGTCGTTCTCGCTCACGTGCTCGGGCGCCTGGGCGACGACGCTGCCGGCGGAATCGAAGCCGGCGCGGCCCGCCCGCCCGGCCATCTGGTGGAACTCCCGGGCCGACAGCACCCGGCTCGTCGTCCCGTCGTATTTTGACAACGCGGTGAAAAGGACCGTCCGGATGGGGACATTTATCCCCACGCCCAGCGTGTCGGTTCCGCAGACGACCTTCAGTAGCCCCTCCTGGCACAGCCTTTCCACCAGCCTCCGGTAACGCGGCAACATGCCGGCGTGGTGTACGCCTATCCCGTGGCGCAGGAGGCGGGAGAGGGTCTGGCCGAACCCGCTGGCAAAACGGAACCCGCTTACCGCCTGGCCGACGAGGTCCCGCTCGGCCCGGCTGGTTATCTGGGCGCTGGTGAGAGCCTGGGCTCGCTCGACCGCCGCCTTCTGAGTGAAATGGACGGCATAAACAGGGCTCAGCCCTTCGGATATGAGCTCGGCCAGGGTGTCATGGACAAGAGTCCGGGCATAGCGGTAGTCGAGGGGCACGGGACGCTCGGCCGAGGTCACGACGGTGGTCGGGCGCCCGGTGCGCCGCTCGAAATCGGCGACGAAACGCGAGACGTCCCCCAGCGTGGCCGACATCAGCATGAACTGGGCGCTGCGCATCTCGATGAGCGGCACCTGCCAGGCCCACCCGCGGTCGGGGTCGGAATAAAAATGGAACTCGTCCATGATGACCTGGTCGACGGGGGCGGCCTCACCAAAACGCAGGGCGACGTTGGCCAGGATCTCGGCCGTGCAGCAGATCACCGGCGCCCCGGGGTTGATGGAGGCGTCGCCCGTGAGCATGCCGACGTTGTCCATCCCGAGCTCGGCGCAAAGCTCGAAGAACTTCTCCGACACCAGAGCCTTGATGGGGGCGGTGTACCACGAGCGTTTGGCGCCGGCCAGGGCGGCCAAATGGGCGCCCAGGGCGACGAGGCTCTTGCCTGAGCCGGTGGGCGTGTTCAGGATCACGTGGTCGCCGGCCAGGACCGATAGGAGCGCCTCCTCTTGGGCCGGGTAGAGGCGAAGGCCTTTTGCGGTCGCCCAGGAGGTGAACGTGTCAAGGACTTCGTCGGGCCCGGCGGCGGCGCCCGGTCCGGTGCCCGAGCGAAGGTGCTCCAGAAGGGATGTCATCGCCGAAGAGGGCCTCGGGCAGCGTTGTCACAATGGCGCCCGGACGCCGCAAGCCGGCGTCGCTGCCTCCCGGGACCAGGAAAGCCTACCAATGGGCCCGCCGACCTGGCATACTACCGACGAAACGCTAATGAAAGGGCGACCGTGAGCAATTGGGACCCGGGCGCACCCGGCAACGACCAGCCGTGGGGTGCGCCTCAACCCGCTGGGCAACCCCCGGCCAGTGACTGGGGCGGGGCCGCGGGGACGCCGGGCCAACCGCCTTACGGTCAGCCGCCTTACGGTCAACCGCCTTACGGGGGCCAGCAACTGCCTCCCTACGGCCAGTTCGGGTCGCCACAAGCCAACTGGTCGCCGACGCCACCGCCTCAAGGCGAGCTGGCACTGTGGCCGCAACGCGCTCTCGGATGGGTGGTGGACTGGGCCATCGGGGCGGTCCCGGACATCGTCCTGTTCATATTGGGCCGAGCGACGGGCACCGCCTTTTTCACGGTGCTCGGGGGCCTTTGGGCGTTGGTCATCACTGTTTGGTTCGCCATTCAGTTGGGCCAGTACGGTTCGACGCCAGGCATGCGTATTGCCGGGCTCAAGTGTGTCAAGGTCGGCACGGGCCAAACGATCGGCGGCGGCCTGGGTTTCGTCCGCGCCCTTATCCACGTGGTGGCGGCGTGGCTGTGCTTTGTGCCGTTTATCATCGACATGCTCTTCCCGCTCTGGGACTCGCAGCGCCAGACCCTGGCCGACAAGATCATGGG
>CAYZVQ010000159.1:0-10983 GCA_964481925.1 uncultured Acidimicrobiaceae bacterium | reverse complement strand
GACAAAGGTAGCAGAACTCTAGCTGCTCGCACCCACCACGCCGTCGGGGACGGCGCTACCGCGGGCCGACACCGCCGTGGCCAGGCCGGCAGCATCGTCCGCCCCGGCGGGCCCGCTTGGAGCAGGAGGGGCCGCAGGGGCAGGTACGGCGCGGGGAGAGGCGGGGACGGGGGTCTCCGCTACCGGTCCCCCAGCCCCATCGGCGCTCGCCGCCGCCTCGGGCCCCTCCGGGCCGTCGGCCGTGGCGCTCCCGGCCTTGCGGGCCGGCGGCTTGGCCCGGCGGTCGGGCGCCAGGACCATCACCATGTTGCGCCCGTCCAGCTTCGGCGCGGCCTCGACCTTGGCCACCGCCGAGACCTCCTCGGCCAGGTCCTCCAGGATCTTCATCCCGAGCTCGGGATGGCTGACTTCCCTGCCTCTGAACATGATGGTGACCTTGACCTTGTGGCCCTCCTCCAGGAAACGAGCCACCTGGCGCGTCTTTGTGAGGAAGTCCCCCGTACCGATCTTCGGGCGGTACTTCATCTCCTTGATGCTTGTATTGGTCGCCTTCTTGCGGGACTCCTTGGCCTTCTGGGCCGTCTCGTACTTGAAACGGTTGTAGTCCATGATCCGACAGACCGGTGGGTTGGCGTCAGGAGCCACCTCGACAAGGTCAAGGTCAAGCTGGCGGGCAAAGCTCAACGCGTCCGGAAGAGCCTTGACCCCGAGTTGTTTGCCATCGGGATCTATCAGGCGTACTTCCCGGGCGCGGATGCGCTCGTTTACCCGGTGTTCGCTCAAGTCTGTTGTAGTGGCTATTCGCTGTTCTCCTTGCTGAGGCCCCAGGCCTGGCTCCATGAACCGGCATCCTCCGGGGCGGTAACGAAATTGAGGGGCGGCAATGACCTGGTCCCGAAAGGGTCAGAGCGGGTGGTGGGCCAATTAGGGACAACCCAGCCGGGACCAAAAGACGCAGGCGGCGCGGCTAAACAGCGGGGCCGAGCGGTGAGCAGGGCACCGCGTACGCGACCGGCCTGAAAGGTCAATACGAGCCTTCAGCGCTTTGACCGGCTCGCACCAGGCCAGAAGAGCACGATGTCACGGCAGCTACACTAATGACCGGGCACATCAACAACCGTGTGTGACCATCACGCGTCTACAGGCTCCTAACGCCACCGTGCTTGTCTGTTAATCATAGAGTAGCGCGGTGAGCACGCTTTGGACACCGAGCGGGGAACACCCCGTCCCCCGCCCCGCCGGCAATGGACCGGACGACGACCAGGGGCCGGGCGCCGGGGCCCGGGCCCCCCGTACTGCCGACCCGCCCACGGGTACCTCGCCGCCAGCCAGGAGCCGGGGCGACGCCGACGGCTCGCCATCAGGCTCGGGGCGTCGACCCAGCCCGGAGGAGGTCCGCCAGGCCCAGGAGGAGATGGAGGCCGTGCGCCAGGAGCTGCTCCAGGCCCCGGTCGAGCTCGTCATCTCCAACACCGCCATGAGCCTGTGGGAGCTCGCCGCCCTCCATCTCTCCGAGCGCCCGCCCCACCTGCCCGAGGCCCAGTTGGCCATCGACGCGTTGAGCGCCCTGGTCGAAGGCCTGGGCGGCCGCCTGGGCCAGCCCGAGCGGACCTTGCGCGACGGGCTGGCCGAGATACGCATGGCATTTGTACAGATCAACAACGCCGAGCGCTCCCGCCGGGCCGGCGACTGACAGCCGGCAAGCTCCGGCCGGCAAGCTCCGGCCTGCAAGCTTCGGCCTGCAAGCTTCGGGCCTTCACGCGCCGGCCGCTAACAGCGGGACGAACATCTCGTCCGCAGTGAGCCCCCCGTGCCGGCATACCAGCCGGGCTTCGCCGCCATCGGCGGTGTCCAGGTAGGCGTCGTGGCCCAGCGGCACCATGGCGACATCTCCCAGGCGGCCCAGGAACTCGTCCGGGAGAGGCCCACCGAACAGACCGCGGGCCACCACCTCGGCCCGGCTGGCGACCCACGCCTCGCCGCCATAATGGGCCTGGGCGCGCTCCAGCAGGTCCTGGGCCTCGCCGGGCCGGCTGTGCAGCCAGCAGAAACGTGCCTCACCGCTGACGAGGACGGTACTCGCTGCCACCTCAGGGTGAAGGGGGCGGGCCCGCGACCCCACGTCGACCTGCCCGTGGTCGGAGGTGACGGCCAGCGCGGCCCCGGGGGGCAGGACCGACATGACGTCGCCCACAAGGCGGTCTACAAAGGCGAGCTCGGCGTCATAAAGCGCTCCCAGGCCCGAAGCGTGGGCGACCTTGTCTATGCCTTCGTAGTAGGCATAGACGAACGCCTCCCCTTGGGCCAACAAGTCGCCCACCAGGAGAGGCAAGCTGGAAGCAACGGTCCAGGCCACCTCTCTTGCCCCCTGCTGATGAGCTTGGCTGAAGCCACTGCCCGAAAAGTCCGACCTGCTGACCACGGGGACGGGGCGGCCTCCGAACGCCGCCACGGGCTGAGCCTGGCGGGGCGGTACGAACGGCCGGGCATCGCCCGAACGGGTGGTCCAGCGCAGGACATTGAGCACCTCGGGGCCGCTCGGGCCGGCCACGGCAAACTTGTAGCCCACTATCCCATGAGCCGCGGGCGCCATGCCCGTGGTTAGCGAGGTCAACGCCGCCGCCGTGGTCGTGGGCGCCACGGAGCTGATCGGTCCCCCCTCCAGGCCCACCAGGACCGGGGCCCAACCACAACGGTCCTGTAACTGGCGCCAACCAAGGCCGTCCAGGGTCAGCAGCACCACCTGGGGGGCGCCGCCCAGAGGGCCCGGCAGCCACACCGGGCGCTCGCCCGGGGCCTGTAGCAAGGCCGGGACCAGCGAGTCGAGGGAGGAGGCGCCATAGGACGGCATGACGAGGGGCACCGGGAGAGCCGCTGGGGCTCCCGTGTCCGGCTGCGCGAGCGATGTCACCCCATCGACCCTACCGTCGTCACCAGGCGGGCACCGAAGGACCGCGGGCCTGCCCCGCTGCCCCTGTAGCATGGGGACGTGAGGGTGTCCACGCGGGGTGATTACGCCTGTCGGGCTTTGCTATCGCTGGCCCTGCACGGAGGGGACCAACCCACTTCCGTGCGGGACATCGCCGAGCGTACGGGCCTTCCCCAGCCATATCTGGAGCAGATACTCCTTGCTCTCAAGGGCGCCGGGCTGGTGCGTTCCAAACGGGGAGTAGGCGGCGGGTACGTACTGGCTCGGCTGCCCGAGAAGCTCACGCTGGGCCAGGTGGTGGCGGCCGTCGACGGGCCCATCGTGGTCGGGGACTTCGGCGAGCCCCATGCCGGGGGTGCCTGCAACCACGAGGGCCAATGCGCCCTGCTCTCGGTGTGGGCGGAGGTGGGCGAGCACATGCGGGCGCACCTCGACTCCTTCACGATCGCCGACATGGTCCACCGGGTCGCCGGTCCCCAGCTGGCCCCCGTGGCCGTCGCTGTCCCCAACTGAGCCTGTCACAGGCTCTCCGTGAGGCGCTCCGGTAGCCCGAGCACGGCCAGTGTCTGCTGCAGGTCCGCCGGCACGACGGAAGTAAAGCTCATCGGTCTCCCCGTCACCGGGTGCACAAAGCCCAGGCGCGCCGCGTGCAGCCACGGCCGCCGGAGCGCGGGGAGGATCCTCCTCGTGGCCTCCAACTGGCTGGCCTTGGCGTAGCGCTGGTCGGCCAGGACGGGGTGACCGATGGCGGCGAAATGGGCCCGTACCTGATGGGTCCGGCCCGTCTCCAGCCGGCATATCACCAGTGACACCGGCAGGGGCGAGGCCGAACGGGCGACGGCCCGGTAATGGGTCCGGGCCGGACGGCCTCCCTCGACCACAGCTATCTTGAGGCGGCTGCGGGGGGAACGCCCGAGTGGCGCCTCCACCACCCCATCGTCCGCCTCCAGCTCGCCGTAGACCACCGCCAGGTAGCGCCTCTCGACGGACCGGGCGGCAAGCTGGGCGACCAGGCCTTGGCGCGCCTCGGGGTTACGGGCGACGACGATCAGGCCCGAGGTGCCCTTGTCCAGGCGTTGCACGATACCGGGCCGCTCGTCGTCAGGGCCGGCCGTCGATATGTCCGGAAAGCGCACCAACAGCTGCTGCACCAGGGTGCCCTGACGGTTGCCCGCTCCCGGATGGACAACCAGGCCGGCGGGCTTGTCCACGACCACCAGGTGTTCGTCGGCAAAGACGATGGGCGCGAGCAGAACGCCGTCCGGGCCACCGGCGCCGTGGTCCGGCGCGTTGACGCCCCCGGGGCCGGGTGGGGGCCCGGCCCGGCCGAGCTCGACCTCCAGCAGTTCGCCGGCCCGCAACCGCCGGCTACCGGCACGCACGGGCACGCCCCCCACCCGCGCGCCTCCCGCCACCACCAGGCGGGACGCCTCGGCACGGCTCAGGCCGGCGAGGAGGGCCAGCCCCCGGTCCACCCGCTCACCCTCGAGGGCGGCGGGGACGGCCAGCGCCATCGAGGCGCCCGCGGCCTCGGGCTCAGTGGTCAGGGTTCCCCCCCGGCGCCGTGCTCGTCCCCGAAGGGGCGGGGCTGGCCCGGGTGCTCATTGGCGGGACCACCGTTGAAGACCGGGCCGAAGACCGGGCCGGACCGGAGGCGTGCCGACCGCCGGGGGACAACGCCAGGCTTATCGCCAGGGTCAAGGCACCGACGGTGATCGCCGCGTCGGCCACGTTGAACGTCGCCCACCAGCTCACGAGCTGGATGAAGTCCACCACCGCCCCATGGTGGTGGCGGAAAAACCTGTCGGCCAGATTTGACACCGCCCCCCCGGCGAGCAGGCCCAACGCCACCATCACCGGCACGGGCGCCCCACCCTTGGCCAGGCGCCGGGAGTAGAACGCCACCGCCAGCACCAGGGCCACGGCGACGGCGGCAATCACCGATGAAGCCCCTGTCCCGAAGGAAAAGGCGGCGCCCTTGTTGTAGACGAGCCCCAGGTTTACGGGCCCGAGCACGTGTACAGGCCCGCCGGCCAGGGCTCCCTGGGCCCAGGACTTGGTCCATTGGTCCAGGGCCACCACAGCGGCCGCCACCCCCACCAAAAGGGCGCCGCGCCGCCTCACCGTCTTCATTGACGGCGGGCTGAAAGCCCCCCGCTCTTGCACGACACGCACAGCCTGGCATGCGGGAGCGCCTCCAGCCGGGCCTTGGGGACGGGCGAACCACAGCTCTCGCAAAACCCGTAAGTCCCAGCCGTTATCTTGTCCAGGGCGGCGTCTATCTCCTCGATGGCGGCATGGGCCTGGGCCGAAAGATGGAGGTCGAGCTCGCGGTCCACGTTGGCCGTGCCGCCTTCACCGCCCTCTTCGTCGAACTGCACGTCGCCCGGCTCGTGCTCCAGGGCCAGCGCCTCGGCCTGGGCCCGCAGCTCTTCGGCCTGGCGGGTGTAATTACGGCGCTCCGCCATCAGCAACCCCCGCTGGTGCTCCAGGAACTGCTCGCGGGGTTCACCGTGATCGGACGGACGGCTGGCGCCGTCGGTTACATTGGTGTTCTTGGCCACCGCCGGCCTCGTCCTATGGGCCTTGTGAACCTCGGCCCCGTCCGCGCCCACTGTGCCGTCGGTGGCCTCACCGGCAGGTACTTCCTCGCGCACGTGCTTGACCGGCGCCTTGGCCTCTTTGGCCACATGCTCTTTGGCCACATGCTCTTTGGCCACATGCTCTTTGGCCACGTGCTCATTGGGCACTAGGCCATTGGCGACCGCTTCTTTGGGCCCCAGTCCTTGGGCCACCGGGTCTCCCGCCCCGGTCTCACTGACCAAGGGCTCTTTCACTACGGTTTCTTTGGCCACCGGCTCTTTCGCTACGGTCACTTTCTCTTTCGTCGCGCTCTGCTTCGTTGCGCTGTGTGTGGTCGCGGCCTGTTTGGCCGCTGTCTCTTTGGAAGCAGTCTTCTTGGCTACGGGCTCCTTGGCTACGGGCTCCTTGGCTACGGGCTCCTTGGCTACTGCGTCCTTAGCCACCGGCACTTTGGTCCCCGGCTCTTTGGGTACCGCCCCTTTGACCGCCCTGACCTCTTTGGCCGTACCTTTGGCCGGGCCCGTCTTGCCGGCCGTGGAAGAGCCCTCGTCGGCGGAGTGAGCAGCCGGAGCAAGCTTCCGGGCGCTCCCGTTGCTTTCGCCAGGTGCGGCTACTTCGACTTGCGCCTCCTGGACGGCGCCTTGTTGCTTCGCTCTAGGCATTTCGTGGCACCTTACACTCACATGGAGGCCGGGAAGCCTACCATGCCGCACTTACCGCGGCAGAGCACTTAACGCGCTAGAGCGCCCCGCCATTCCTAAGGGCCCCCACCTCGCCACCCGGGGCAGGAAACGCCGCTGCAACCGCCTACTGGCGACGACGGAACCTGCTCGGGCCCCGGTCATCACCGAGGTCCCGCTCACTGAAGAAGCTGTCCAGGGCACGTTCGTCGAGTGCGATGGTGGCGGCCGACTCGGGCGCGGGAGCATTGTCCGTGTCCCCGGGCACCGCGCCCTTCGCCTCACCGATGCGCTCGCCCGCCAAGGCCAGTGCTTCCTGATTAGCCCCGGGCCGGACGGGGGGCGCAGACCTGGCCTCTGAAGACGCTCCGCCCCTCTCTTCCAGATAGCGCGGGTCCCAATCGCTCGTCGGGCTCCCGTTGTCCTCCGCCTCTGCTTGAGGGCCGATCTCCATGTGCTCGCCCGTGGTTTCGTCGTCCGGCTCGGCCGGGAAGCCGGCGGAGTGGGCGGGGGGGACGGTGACCTCCTCAGCCGGGTCAGAGGAGAAAGGGGACGGGTCAGAGGAGAAAGGGGACGGGTCAGAGGAGAAAGTGACAGGGGGCGGTTCGCTCAGCAAGCCGGCCCTCTCAACCAGCGCCTGCGCCTCGCCGAGGACCCCGAGGAGGTGGCTCTTGTGTACGTCCACCCAGGCACGCAAGGCCTCGACGTCACGGCGGGCCTGGTCCAGTGAAGCTTCCGCCTTTTCCATGGTGGAGCGGCTTTCGGCTACCGCTGTCTCGTAGGCGCGCCGGGCCCGGTCCTCGGCATCCCCGACCAGGGTGCGAGCCTTGACCTTAGCCTCCGTCAGGGTCCTGTCCGCCTCGTCCCGAGCCTCGCGGACGGCGGTCTCGGCCTCGGTCTGGGCTTCACGAATAGCCTGGTCAGCGGTACGTTGAGCCATAAGCAGGACGCGTTTGAGCGACTCGTCGGTGGCAGATGCCTCGGTGGCCGACTGCTCGGCCCGTTGCGCCCTCTCGGTTGCCTGCCGTAGGCGCTCAGTCAGCTCCTCGACACCAACGGCCGCCTGCTCGAGGAACTCGTCGACATCTTCGGGGTGGTAACCGCCGCGCAGTTTCTCACGGAACTGCACGTCGCGGAAGACCTTCGGGGTCAATTCCATGCCCGCTAATGGTACCAGCCGCGCCTCGCTAGCAGGGACATCCCCGGACCGAGGATGTGCAGGGTACGGCCCTAGATCTTGACGAGGTACAGAACGTAAGTCGTCAGTAGGTAGACGACGAGAACGGCGATCATGTACGAAATGTCGAAAATGCCGATCGGCGGTATTACCTTGCGGAAGGGCGCCACGGCCGGCTCAGTGAGCACAAATAGCCAGTGGTTGACCGACCGTAGGCCCGAGCTGCCCCCGGCCGGGAACCAGGAGAGCACGGCCCGGAACACCAGCAGGAGCAAGTAGAGAACACCCAGGGTGTAGAGGGGGTGGGTCAGATAGGTGGACATGAGCCTCTTCCCGGCCGCGCCGGCCCGTGGCTCGGGATCACGAGCGGTAAAGCCCTCGTTCCTGGAGACGTCTCTTTTCCTCGGCCGAGACCTCGACGTTGCTCGGCGTCATGAGGAAGACCTTGTCGGCCACCTTGTCCATCGAGCCGCCCAGGGCGTAGGCGACGCCACTGCAGAAGTCGATCATCCTGTGGGCCAGCTCCCGGTAGGCGTTGCCGAGGTTGACGATCACCGGCTGGCCGGTGCGGAACCGGTCGGCGATCTCTTGGGCATCGGCGAACTCCGACGGCGAAGCGACGTGCACTTTGGCCGTGGGCATTGGCGTGGGCAAAGGCCTAAGAGTCGTCGGAGCGGGCCGCAGGTTGATCGGGCCGGGCTCCTGGCCGTCGCGGGGCAGCGTCCTCACCGCGGGAGAAGTCTGGGGGGGAGCCTCGACGACCTCGCCGCCACGGCGAGCGGCTACCTGAGGTGCCGGCAGTTCCTCGTACGGCTCGTACTCGTCGTACTCCTCGGCGTCGGCCAAGCCAAGCCACATCAGTACCTTCTTGCCCGTTCCCGGCATGACTCCTCCTTAGTAGCAGCCTAGCTTCGCTTCGTCGGTCACCACGCCAACCCCACGAGGGCGGGGACCGAAAAGGGCGGTGCCCAGGCGGACAATGGTGGCACCCTCGGCCACGGCCAGGTCAAAATCAGCGCTCATTCCCATGGACAGCTCGCCCAAACCTAAGGCCGCCGCCAGCCGGGCCACCTTCCCGAAGCACCGGCGCACTTCGGCCGGCGTGGCCGGGCGCGGCCCCACCGCCATCAGGCCTCTCACGTCGAGGCCGGCGGCCCGGGCGCGTTCCACCAGGGCGGGCGCCAGGTCCGGGCTCACGCCATGGCGGCCGGGCGGCCCGGGCGTCCTCACCTGGACCAGTACGGACGCGGACGGCGACCGTCGGGCCAGGGCCAGGGCGTGCTCTTCGCTGTCCAGGCCATGCCATAACTGCACGTGAGGCGCCAGGTGAGCCAGTTTGTTGCTTTGGGGCTGGCCCAGGAAATGCCAGCGGACGCCAGGGGGCGCAGAACTCAACTTGGCCAGCATCTCCTGCGCGTAGTTTTCACCGATGTCCACCAGGCCGGCGCCGACGGCCGCCTCCACGGCCTGCGGCCCGAGCCCCTTGGTCACGGCCACGACCGTCACCGAACCGGGCCGGGCCCCGGCCCGGTCGATGCGGTCCCGCACCCCGGCTAGGCGCTCAGCGACCGTAGCCACCGTCAGCGCGCTCATAGCGTCCCTCCGGCGGACGCCCTCCACACCACGGTCGCCTGGCGGCCCCGGTCTCGTCTCGCCCGCCACGACCAGTGGTCAACCGAGCAGTGTGTGCAGATCCTGGCGTTCGCCACCAGGGTGGCGCCGGCCCGGTCGAGGGCGACTGCCACCGCCGCCGGGAGGTCCAGGGCCGCATGACCCCCGGCGTCGACCGAGCGTACGCCGGGCCCGAAGACCGATACCACGGCGGCGAGGTCCCCCTCCGAGAAGCGATAGGCGTGGGGCCGGATGCAAGGCCCGAGGCCGGCCTCGACACGCGTGGCGCCGAGGGCCCGCATCGCCGCCACGGTCGCCTCCACCACTCCCCCCACCAGGCCGCGCCAACCGGCGTGCAGCGCGCCCACCACGCCTTCAGGACTGGCCAGGCCCACCGGCGCACAGTCGGCCGTCAGGACCGCCAGACCGGCATCAGGGCAGCACGTCACGGCGGCGTCGGCCTCCCGGCCGCGCTGGGCGCCGGGGCGTCCCACCACGACGACCTCCGAGCCGTGCACCTGGCGCAACCACGTCCATGCGACGTCGGCCAACGCACGAGACGCACCCCCCGCCCAGGCCGCGGCGGGGTCGGAGAAGTCACCGTCGGCACGGCTCCCGCACACCATGGCCGCGCCCGCAGGCAAGCCGGCCGACCACGCCCCCGGCACACGGTCCCCACGGCCGCCGTCGGCGGGGCCACCCGTAGGGGTGGCGGGCTGGACCGTGGGCCCCGGCCCGTACGGACGGGCGCTACTTGAGGAACGGGGGGACGTCGAAATCGTCCTCGTCCCCAAAACTGAGCCCTGCCGCCGCCATCTCCGCATCGGTGTCGATGAGGCCGATCGTACGGCGCGGGGGGGCAGCTGATTGCTCCACGCCCGGAGCGACCTGCGGCGAACCGTCAAGGTGGTCGAAACCGGCGGCGATCACGGTGACCCGCACCTCGTCGCCCATGCCCTCGTCGACGACCTGGCCGAAGATTATGTTGGCGTCCGGGTGAGCGGCCGAATGGATGATCTCGGCCGCCTCGTTGACCTCGAACAGCCCCAGATCGGGACCGCCGGCGATGTTTAGCAGGATGCCGCGGGCGCCCTCGATGGAGGCCTCGAGCAGGGGGGACGTCACGGCCATCTTCGCCGCCGCCGTCGCCCGGCCGTCGCCGGACGCCGACCCGATGCCCATGATGGCGGTGCCGGCGTTGCTCATGATCATTTTGACGTCGGCGAAGTCCGTGTTGATCAGGCCGGGCGTCGTTATCAGCTCGGTGATGCCCTGCACTCCGTGGAGCAGGACCTCGTCCGCCATCTTGAAGGCCCCGACCATCGTCGTCTTGTTGCTCGAGACGGCCAGGAGGCGGTCGTTGGGGATGACGATCAGGGTGTCCACCTTCTCCTTCAACTTCTGGATCCCCTGGTCGGCCTGAACGGCTCGCCGCCGGCCCTCGAAACCGAAGGGCCTCGTCACAACGCCGATGGTCAACGCGCCCACAGCTTTGGCGATCTCGGCCACCACTGGTGCGCCCCCGGTCCCCGTGCCACCGCCTTTGCCGGCCGTAATGAACACCATGTCCGCGCCCTTCAGCACCTCTTCGATCTCGTCGCGGTGCTCCTCGGCGGCCAACCGGCCTATCTCTGGGTCGCTACCGGCGCCGAGCCCCCGGGTCAGCTGGCGGCCGATGTCCAGCTTCACGTCCGCATCGCTCATCAGCAGCGCCTGCGCGTCGGTGTTGATGGCGATGAACTCCACTCCCTTCAAGCCGGCATCGATCATCCGGTTGACGGCGTTGACCCCACCGCCCCCGATGCCCACGACCTTGATGACGGCTATGTAATTCTGGGTTGGCCCGGCCATCGCACCTTTCCTTACACCTAGTTGCCAAAAGGCCTCTACAGGCTTGTGATATGTCGTGCCCTCGATCTAAACTAAAGGTTTAGAGTTACTCAAGCTCAACAAGTAGTTGAACTAACGTTAGCCCCGGCGTCACTTGCTGATCAAGTGGCGCG
>CAYZVQ010000158.1:0-11017 GCA_964481925.1 uncultured Acidimicrobiaceae bacterium | reverse complement strand
TCAATCCCACGGACCGCCTGGTCCCGTCTCGCTATATCATCGTTGGGACGTTCGTTTTGTGGCACAGCGCTTGTCGCCCTTTCCTTCAAAGACTGCCAGATTTCGTGTAACTGTCGCCCCAGGTCTGTCCGCTGCACGATGACTGGCTGCGGGTTGAAGGAATTGCGCTTCCGAAGGGGCGCAACTTTAAGCCATTCTCCGAGAAAATCCTTGAGTTGCTTTTTTCCTGTCTTAATGCGTTGCTCGTCCGCGCCGGGCTCGTCTACAAGCGGCAGCAGCGCCATTGCCAATCTTTTGGACGCCGGCCCCTCGGGCGTTGCGGTGGCGGTGCGAGCCGCCGTCGACAACAGCATCCTGGACGCAATGCTTTAGAGACGTAGGGTGACGGCATGACCCGTCTCGGTTACCAGATCTTCTCCAGCCGGAAGATCGACGGGGTAGACGGCTTCACTGTCAACTCCCCCGCCAACGGCCACATTGAAGGTCGGGTCGAGCTCCTCGGCCAGGTACTCCGGAAAGTCGTCGGCATCTAGGAACAAGCTCGACGTAGCGTCTCCAAATCGTCGCAAAGCTTAGCCACCCGGTCCCGCAGCTCGGCCACCTCAAGGTGCAGCTCCGCCACGTCAGCGGCCAGGGCGGGCGTCTCGGCTCCACGAGCGACGTCGTCCGCCGGCGGGCCGAGTATGCCAGTGGGGCTATCCGTTAGGAGCTGCACCCAGCGCTCCTCCTTCTGCCCGGGCCGACGCGGCAGGCGAGCCACGACTGGCTCGGACAGCCCACCGAGGCGCTCCAGCTCCACGTCGACTTCGGCGATGTCATCGAACTCGCACATGCGGGCGCTCCGAGAACGCAGCTCGCCACCCGTCTGCGGTCCCCTGAGGAGCAGCACCCCAACCAAGGCGGCTTGCCGCTCGCTGATCTCGAGTTTCTCTCCTAGCAGCTGCTGGTAACGAGTGACCGACCGACCGTGCGAGGGGTGGACGAGGCCCACTAGCCCGGCCACCTTGAGCGCCGCCAGGGCCCGGTCAACCGTACGCTCGTCGAAGGCCACGACAGGATCTCGGTTGGAGGACTGGTTACACGCGAGCAGCAGGGCGTTCAACGACAATGGGTACTGGTCCGGTGTCGTCAGCTGCTTTTCGATCAAGCTGCCGATCACCCGCGCTTCCTCTTGGCTAAGGCGCACGGCGCGATGCTACCCCCGTGGTTCGCGGTGGACCTTTAGTGCGTAGCGAGGCCCAGGGCGGCCACTGTCCGGGTGCTGACCTCCGACACCTCCGGCAGGAGCCGTAACAGCTCGGCGGCGGTTAGCCGGGGGGCGTCGGGCACGTGCGCCATCTCACTGTCTGGGAAGGCCAGTTGCAGCGCCTCTATTGGGTTGTTGCCGCCGGCGTGCGACTGGCGCCAGACGCTCAGCCAGTCGGCCTGCTTCAATCCTGCGAGCAGCGCGCTCGGGACCTCGGCCATCGAACGATGGTGGTCCCTTACCAAAGAGACGATCCGCTCCGGCATCGACCAGTAAGCACAGACCTGCGCCCCGAGCTCAGCATGGTCGGTACCGCATACCTCCCTCTCGGCCTCTATCTGCTCAGCCGGCGTAGCCCACCCCAGGGCGTCAACGGCCTTGACGGACCTCGGAGCCTGGTCGATCATGATGAAGTGCCCGACGTCGTGCAGGAGACCGGCCAGGTAGCCCTGCTCGGCACTGACGCCGTTCACCGGGTGGCACCTGATGATGGCTCGGCACGCCGTAGCCACTTCGATGGCGTGCCGCCAGAGGTCCTTTTCCTGCGAGGTGCGGGGGACGAACACACGTGTCATCGCCACGGTCGTCACCAGGTCGGCAACGTGCGCGGCCCCGAGACGGGCAACAGCTCGGTCCAAAGTCTCGATCCGCGACGCCGGCGAGGACATCGCCGAATTAGCGATATGCATTACGCGCAGTGCAAAGCCGGGGTCCTCTTGTGCGACCGCCAGCACCTCCTCAAAAAGCTCCTCCGATTGAGGCGACAGGCTCATAAGCCTGACCATCACGGCAGGGAGGACCGGGAGTTCTCCCAGTCGTACCTTTATGGGTGACCTCTCAAGTACCTGAGCTGGGCTCATATCCGTTGATCGACCACGCCGCACCCAACCTGAGGACGGCGCCTGGGTAAACGCACGTCGGGCTGAACGGGCTCGCTTCTGGCCCGGCGAAGCGAAAGGGATAAATCCTTCTGGGCCTTCGTCGGCATCGCGTGCGAACTAGCCGCCTCAATGGGGCCAAGACTAAGCGTGGCCAGGCACCGGCGGGCGGGTGGCCGGAGCCAGGGCGATGGCCATCGCCAGGAGGATGGCGACGACGCTAAGGGCGCGCAACACGGTGAACTGGTTGCCCAGGAAACCGACCAGAGGCGGTCCGCCCAGGAACGAGCAGTAGCCGATGGTGGCGATAACACTGACGCGCCCGGCGGCCAGCTCGGATTGGTCCGCGCCCGCGCTCATGCCCATAGGGAAGCCTACTGAGGTGCCGGCTCCCCACAACAGGACGCCGACGAAGGCGAACGGCAACCCGGGCCCGAAGACGAAGAGCATTACGCCGACGATGGCCGTCATGGCCAAGCACCGCGCCACCGGCACTCGTCCGTAACGGTCCAGCAGCGCCGGGCAAAACCAGCGTCCGGTGGTCATAGCGGCAAGGAAAGTGGCAAAGACCAGCGTTCCGACTGGAGCCGGGACATGATAGCCGTCTATGGCGGCGATGCTGGTCCAGTCGTTCGCGGTGCCCTCGGCGAAGGCGAACGCGAGCACGAATGCGCCCACCGCGAGGGTGCGCGGCTCCAGCCAGGCCCCCAGGACGCGGCGGTGGTCGGCCTCTCCGGCCGGGTTGGGGGCTGCGGCTTGGGCACCGGAAGCTCCGGTCCCAATGCCAGCGAGGAAGTGCCTGGTGGCGCGCGGTACGACGATGACGACCAGCACCGCGACAGCAGCCAGGTGGGCGGTCACGGGCACGTGGGCAGCCACGGCTATGGCCCCCACCAGGGCACCGACCACGGTGCCCATGCTCCATCCGGCGTGGAAGCGCGGCATGATCGATCGGCCGACCTGCCGCTCGACGGCGGCTCCGTGCACGTTCATGGCTACGTCCCACGCCCCGTTTGCGAAACCGAAGACGAAGAGGCCGCCGACCAGTAGAGGCAACCCGACCAGGTAGCCGCCGGCCACCGCGCCTAGTCCCCCGGCCAGTAGCACGGAGGTAATGGCGACGGTGAGGCGCGGGCTGATGCGGGCGATGACCGGCCCCGCCATCGGCATCGAGACGACCGACCCGGCGGCGATGGCGAACAGGACCAGCCCGAGGCTCGAAGGCCGGAGGTGGAAGTTCTGGCGTACCTGAGGGATCCGGGACGCCCAGTTGGCGAAGGCGAACCCCGAGCCGGCAAATACCGTGTACGTTGCCCTTACCGCCCGACGCAACTGTTCGTCGGCCAAGGGAGACGCAGGCGTTCGCGCCTCTTTGTAGCTAACCAATTCGGTTCCCACCCGGACAGCCCGTGGGGCGAGCCTATCCCGCCGAGGCGCCGGGGCCAGGCCCGTCACAAGGCGCGAATGTCCCGACCCCGGCTTCTGGTCGAATAGGTTGGGCCTCGATGAGGTGGCAGGTGTGATGGACAGCGAAAACCAAGCACGCAATGAGGTGGGCCGTGGCGCCCGGAGGTCCAGGCTTGCTCACCTGGTGGTCAGGCGTGTGGTCGTTTCTGCTGTCGTGGCCGGCGTAGCGCCGGTCATCACTTATGTGGTCGTACGGCCTCGCGTCGAAAGCACTGCCATCGCCCTGGCCATCACCTTCGCCGTGCCCGTCGCTTGGGCAGCGTTAAGCGCCTGCTGGCACCGGAGGATGGACCTTGACGGCATGTTGACGATGGGCGCGTACGGGCTCGGGCTTTTGGTGACGATACTTTCGGGTGGTAGCGCCCTGCCGCTCAAGCTCCACTCCGCTGCGGAGACGGGAGTGCTCGGCGTGGCCTGCCTCGTCTCGGTTGCCCTCCGGCGCCCCTTGTTGCTCCTTGGCCTACGGATCCTGGCGCGCCGAAGGGGGCGGCGCAGTGGGGCGTGGCGCAAGGTTTTCGCCGAACCGGTGCTGTCCCGCACCTTCTCGGTGGTCACCGTCATCGTCGGTGTGGGCCTATTGATAGAGGCTACTAGTCAAGCGGCCTTGGCCCTGGTACTGCCGACGGTCGTGTTCGTGGCGGTGTCACTCCCCGTCCGCTTTGCCATTTATGGCGGTGGTGCAGGGTTGTTCCTTGCCTTGAGAGGGCGAGGCGTGCAGCCTGTGGGGACGGCTCTGGCCCCGCGCAAACGACGTGCTCGCGGTCCCTCCTGAGACCTCGCGGGTGGCTAAGCCAAGCGGCTTGGGACGAACCACCGAAGTAGACGAGAGGCACCGGTACGGGTGGCGCTGACAGCGAAGCGGCCTCTACGGCCAGATGGTCCCCGTGGAAGTCGACCTCCTTGCCGTCCCAAAGGTCCCGGACGATGGCCAGGAACTCCCCCGTGCGCGCGTAGCGGTCGTCTTTTTCCAAGAAGTCCCCGTAGGAGCGTTGCTCCTTCCGTTCGCCTCCGGTGACGACGTTGACGAGCAGCCGTCCCCCTGACTGGCGTTGAAAGGTCGCTCCCATCTGCGCGGCCAGGGTAGGAGAGTAGAAGCCCGGGCGGAACGCGACCAGGAACTTCAACCTGTCCGTTGTGCGGCACAGCATCGCGGTTGTCAGCCATGCATCCTCGCACAGCGACCCTGTGGGGGTAAGAGCGGCGACAAAGCCAAGTTGCTCGGCGGCCCGGGCAATTTGGGTGAGGTAGCCGATAGTTGGCTCGCGCCGCTGCCCAACCGAGTTTTGGGCCGCGCCGTGACCGCCTCCGACGATGTCGCGGCTGTCCCCAGAGGTAGGCAGGAACCAGTGGAAGGTGAGCGGGCCGGCCGGCCGAAGGGGCTCCTCCACCGGAGCGACGCTCCTGGGCTCTTGCATGTCAGTCATAGCAAGACCGGGCCCCACTCCCAGGGTGGGTCGGGTATCTCAGCGCGCAGTACGGGGGCAATGTCGGACTGGAACAACTCGAGAGCGTCGCGGTGCTGGCGCTCGGTGAGCCCGCCGGCATCCGCGTGCAGGTGCATGACGCTGTGGCCTAAGCGCTCGTGGTAGCGGTGCACCTTCTCGATGACCTGCTGGGGGCTCCCGATCAGTGCAGAGCTGCGCTCGACAAAATCCTCCGGCGTGGGAAAAACCGGATCCAGTCCCAACCGCTTGAAAAAGGCCAGGTGCCCTTCGAACACAGGCCGGTAAGTGCTTATAGCTTCTTGGGAGTTTCGCGCCGCGTAGTAGCCCGCCGTCCCCGCTCCGACCACCACGTCTGCCGGGTCGCGGCCGTAGTGCTCCCAGCGCTCCCTGTAATGGCGGACCAGCTCGGCATAGGGCTCGATCGGGTTGGTCACATTGGCAGAAAAGAGTGGGTCCCCGTAACGCGCAGCCAAGTCGACCGATTCCCGGCTGGTGGCCGAGCCGAGCCATACCCGGATGGGCTGCTGGAGGGGCTCCGGCCACACCTCGGCATCATTGAGGCGCGGACGGAACCGAGGAGTGGCCGTGATCTTGCCCTCCCTCCAGCTCACACCATCAAATCTATCGAGATAATGGGTCATAGTGTAGCGAGCTACCCAAGGACTGTTGTCGACAAAGTCGACGTCCCCACGCCAATTAGCGACGGTGGACCTGTCAGCCCTCGGCCTCCAGGGCAAGAGCCAACCAGGACTCCTCCGCCGCGTCCAGGGCGGCTTGGACGGCATGCAGTTCGTCGCCTAACCGGGTTAGTTCTACGTAGTCGACCGTCGCTGTCAGGGCTTGCCTGACCTGGTCCCGCCGGCGCTCTAGCCGGAGCATCTCCTTCTCCGCATCACGCACCCGGCGGCCGATCACGGCCGCCTCGCTGCCCGCCGCCCGAGACCGTGACCGATGCTCGGGCTTGGGCCCGGCGGGCTTGGTCAAGGCCCTGGACCGCGGTGTCGCAGCGCGCGCTCCGCTTTCGTTCTCCGGTCGGGCGACCCAACCGGCCACTCCCCCGGCCACCTCCGACAGTGTGCCGCCTGTCTCCACGGCCACGAGGCGCTCGGTGGTCCGCTCCAGGAACGTCCGGTCGTGGCTGACCAAGGCCAAAGCACCGGGCCAGTCCTCGAGAAAGTCCTCCACGATTCGCAGTGTGTCCAGGTCGAGGTCGTTGGTCGGCTCGTCCAGGAACAGGACATTGGGCCGCCGGGAGACCACCACGAGCAGCTGGAGCCGCCGTCGCTCCCCGCCGGAAAGGTCGCCCACCCGGGCGAAGGGCAAGTCATCGGCAAACAGGAACCGGCGCATCAGGTTGATGTTGTCCAGCGAGCCCGGCGTCCCGTGCGGGCCGGCCACGAGGTCCCTGACTCGCGCCTCCAGGTCGAGAGTTGCTCCCAGCTGGTCGTAATAACCCACGACCACCGTCGGCCCGACCTCGACAGTCCCCGTGGTGGGCGTGAGCCGTCCAGCCAGGATGTCGAGCAGGGTTGACTTCCCGGTACCGTTGGGGCCCACGATCCCCAGGCGTTCGCGCCTCCCGATCGAGAGATCCACGCCGGACAGCACCGGGGCCCCATCGTCGTAGTGGAACCCGACCCCCCTGCATTCGATCACCTTGTCACCGAGGCGTGGGAGGTCGTGGCCCACTTCGATCTCAGCCGAGGCGACCGGGGCGACCGCAGCGCCCTCGATCAGCCGGACCGCCGCATCAATGCGGGCTTTGGGCTTGCGCGACCGGGCTTTCGCCCCCCGTCGCAGCCACGCCAGCTCGCGCCGAGCGAGGTTGCGCCGGGTCGATTCGGCCGCTGCACCCCGCTCTTCTCGTTCGGCCTTCGCCGCCAGGTAGAGCTCGTAGCCACCTTCGTGCACAAAAGCCTGGCCCCGGTCGAGCTCCAGCATCCGGGTGGTGAGGCGGTCGAGCAGGTGCCGGTCGTGAGTAACCAGGACCAGCCCTCCCCCGAAGCTCAAGAGCCGTTGCTCCAGCCAGGCCACCGCCGGCAAATCGAGATGGTTGGTGGGTTCGTCGAGGACCAAGAGCTCTACAGGATGGGCGAGTACCCGAGCAAGGGCGACCCTTTTCCGCTGCCCGCCGGAGAGCGTGGCCACGTCGTTGTCGATCTCGGGGCCGACACCGAGACGGCTCAGGGCCGCTTCAGCCTCCCATCCTTCGCCGACGGCAGTCCTGACAGTGCCTGGGAAGAGCTCTGGCACCTGCTCGAGAAAACCCACGCGTGAACCCCGGCCCCGACGGACGTGACCTTCCTCTGGCTCGTCGACGCCGGCCACGATCCGCAGAAGTGTCGATTTTCCCGTGCCATTTATGCCGACCACCCCGATCCTGTCACCTTCGGAGACCGTAAACGAAAGGCCTTCAAAGAGCACTCGGCCGACTCGGCGGACCGCCACCTGTTCCAGATCGACGAGGACGCTCACGAGGTTGCCAGGCTACCGGCACTTGAGCAGCACCTTGGCACGCTGCGATTGCCGTTGCCCTCTTCCTCGCAGGGCGGAGTTGGCCCTAAAGGGGCCACGGCGGGCTGACGAATAGGCGCTATGGGCTAGCCGTTCCCTTCCCCAGCAGTTGGCTGCTTACTGGCAGGCGTGGACCATCACCGGCCACGCGCCGGCCGGTTCGGACCTCGCACCGGGCCAGTGGACGACACAGGCCGGCGCGCAGATGGCGAGAACGCCGGACGGGGCGATCAGGCATTTCAACGAGCTGGCCGGCTACTACCTTTACCACGGTGGTGGCCCGCAGGAGGTATGGCAGTTCGCCACCGCCGGCGGCGGGCTTACCTGCGGCGTGGTCCGCGAGGAGACTTTCTGGGACTTCCCCGGATCTACGCTCTATCAGCCCGAGGCCCAGGACAACTGGGGCCGCACGATCGCGCCGGGGCTCTACCAGGCGATCGTCAACAGCTCCATAGCCCAGCCGTGTTTCCTTCAAGGCCAGGGCGCCAAGGTGAGGGTCGTATCGGGGGAACTCGACGATGACGCCATGTTGGGGCTGGGCTGGCAACCGCTCCCGCCGGAAGCGACGACCACCACCGCGACCGGAGCTTGGCGCTTCAGCGCAGGCCCAGCTCCCTTAGCGAGGTTTCGATCTCTACCATCTGGGCTGCGCCGAGAGGCCCATAGGTAATAGCACCGGCATTCTCTTTGGCCTGAGCGACGGTGCGGGTGCCGGGGATGGGCACGAAGGCCTCGCTGCGGGCAAGCAGCCATGACAACGATCCCTGGGCCAGGCTGCGGCCGCCGGAGGTGAGCGTGCCCCGGATGCGTTCCAGCGCGTCAAGCGAAGTGGCTTCCTTCCCGCTCTCGAAATCAAAGTTGCGCCTCACGTCGTCAGCGCCAAAGGTCGTCTGGCGGCTGAACTTTCCGGTGAGAGTGCCCATGCCCAGCGGACCGCGGTTCACGCCGGCCAGGTGGTGCTCCTCGATCACGTCCACGACGGCGGCATTGTCGTCGATCACGTTGAAATGGACCTGGGCGGCGGCGCAATGCGGACTACGAGCGAAGACGGCGATCCGAGCGGGGTCGTCGGTACTCCACCCGAACGACCTGATCTTGCCGATATCGACAAGACCTTCGAGGGTCGCCACGACGTCCTCCGCCTTGTCGAGGTCATAGTCGCCCAGGTGGAACTGGTACAGGTCGATGAAGTCGGTCCCCAGCCGGTCGAGGCTGGCGTCACACTGGGCACGAACCGAGCCGGCGGATGCGTCCCGGTCCGTGGCCTGACGGGTTGCCTCGTCGAATAGGTTCCCAAACTTGGTGGCGATCACTACCTCGTCGCGCCGCCCGGCGAGCGCCCGACCGACCACCCGTTCACTGTGGCCGGCCCCATAGATATTGGCGGTGTCGAAGAAGGTGATCCCGGCGTCGAGGGCAGCGTGGATTGCCGCCACGGACTCGTTGTCGTCTACCTCGCCCCAACCGATCGGGTTCCCGTCCCGGTACGCCGGCCCGCCGATCGCCCACGCCCCGAAGCCAACCGGGCTTACCGAGATCCCACTACGGCCCAGCGCCCGTCGTTGTCCCTGCCCTGCTGGCACCTGCGTCGTCGCCTTGGCGGTCTCGTCGCTCACGACCGGCCCGGGCAAACGACCACAGGGCTCTTGGCCACCCCGTCGCGCCCGTCGCGCTCGGTCCCGACGACGCCAGGCCCTTGGACGTTGTGGCCCGAAACCGCAGCACCCTTCAGATGCTCCGCGATGTCCGCCATCCTCGGTACAAGACTGATATTCAAGTGTCCCGTCCCTTCCGCAAAGAGCATGACATAGCTTTTCACACCGGCAACCAGTTCAGCGACAACTCTAGTGCCGTCCGCCGGCACCCGGCCCACCGCAACGTCCGTGCCTACCTAATGGGCCGATTTCCGACACTGACCTTCACCGCATCCTAGAGGCGGGGTAGCGCGCGCCTTCCGCCTCCAATCGCCGGCCTTTCGATGAAGTCGTGCACAACGAGCACTGGTAGCGCCGCTGCTGCTCGCACCGCCGCCCGTTCGTCAGAACACCCGGCATTTGGGCCCGGTCCGGACGTGCATCGTGACTGTCCCATGCCCTAGGCCCACGGCGTCCTTTATGCCATCGTGGTACTCGTGGAACGGCTGCAGGCGCTTGTCATTGCCCTAGAACTGCAAGCAGGAGTCGGTGGTCAGATCCAATCTTCTCAGCTCTCCCTCCCCTCGCCCTGTCCGGGCTGGACCGTGCGAGAGGTCCTGAACCACTCCATAGGGGTCACGCTGAAATTCACCGAGTTCGCTGCCGGCACTACCGAGGCCCCCCACGCGCCACCGGGTGACCTCGTAGGGCGCGACCATCGGCAAGCCCTGCGCGTAGCAGCGCGAGCGGCACACAAGGCATGGACGGGCGCGGACATGGGACGGACGTGCCAGCTTTCCTTCGGCACGTTCTCGGCTGACGCGGTCCTCGGGATCAACCTGGTCGACGTGCTTGCCCACACCTGGGACGTGGCCGTGGCTACGGGTGTGGACCTCGTGTGCGAAGACAACCTGTGGACCACAAGCCTCGACGCCGCGCAGTTACTTATTGGTCCTTACCGAGACCCCCGGCAGTACGCGCCAGCGGTCCCGGTCGGAGCGTCGGCATCAGCCAGGAAGCACTTCCTTGGGTTCGTCGGGAGAAATGATCCCTGAGCTCCCTAAAAGGCAAGGTGGTCCAGCCCACCAGGCCGTCCGCGAATAGTCCGCTCTATGGGCGATCATGGTGTAGTGGATGCTGGGGCTACGTCGGCCTTGAGGCCGAGCGGCCGCAACCGCTGCACCTTGAACGGCGAAGAAGTGCCGCGGTGGCGAGGTGTGCTGCACGCGCTGGCGCTTCTGGTAACGCTCCCGGCCGTGGCCGCCCTGATATGGCGACACGGGCCCGGCGGTGGCTTAGTGGTATACGCCGTGGGGTTGATCGGGCTGTACGCGGTGAGCTCGAGCTACCACCTGGCGGCTTGGTCCCCCGCAGGGCGCCGGCGTATGGGCCGGGCCGACCACGAGATGATCTTTGTCTTCATCGCCGCCACCGCCACCCCGTACTGCTTGCTTGGCGTGCCCGGCGAGTTCTCGGATATCGTGCTGGGGTCTTTCTGGCTCGGGGCCTGCCTTGGTGCCCTGGCCGTCGTCACCCGCTTTGAGAGGAGCCGGCGCCTCATTTCCGCGGCGTATCTGGTGCTGGGGTGGCTGGCGAGGATTCGGGGTGAGGCGGGAAAGAAGTACTTGCCGCTGGCTTACCACCAACTCGAGTGGATTTTGGGAGCCAATCCCTTTGGCGCTTCCATGATGACCGGCGAGGGCATGCGCAACCCCTTCCCGCATTCGCGTTATGTGGGGTTGATTCCGGGCGGAATTATGAACGGAATCGCCGGCAACGTGAATGACGAGCCGGTCCTCGGGATCGAGTATGAGGTAGTGCTCGACGCTGGGC
>CAYZVQ010000157.1:0-11105 GCA_964481925.1 uncultured Acidimicrobiaceae bacterium | reverse complement strand
GTTCTGAATGGTCGCGTGGTCTTGGACCGGACGGTGGACGGGGAGGTGAGCGGCTTGTTCTTGGGCGCCTTGGCCGGGACCGGGGTTGGGGTGGTATGCGCGTTTGTGGTCGTTGAGGAACCAATCGACGGGACGATCGGCCTGGTTGAGGAAGTCGGCGTCGTGGTGGATGACGACGGTGCCGTGAAGGAGGCCCGGGCGACCGTGGCGACAGCGCTGCCGGCAACGCCGAGGTACAGCCACGAGACGGTTATGGACGGCACCGCACAGGTGACGGGCCATTGCAAAGTGACGGGGAAACCTGCCAGCGCCGCGCTCGAGGTCGTAGCGGTGCACCCCCCGGTCCCCTTCGCGACCACCTGCCAGTCGGTCCCCGCCGGTTGCCCTGTCCCCTCGTAAGCGACGGTGACCGCCAGCGTGCTGCAGGTCGGGCGGCACCCCCCGTCGGCGACAGCCTCGAAATGATAGACGGAAGGGGTGCCGACGGAGAACGGGGCCGCGAGCTCCGGCGACGGCACGCCGTAGGGGTCGGGCATGAGCGTGCTGTTCAGAGCAAGGACGAGGGAGCAGTCGCCACCCATCTGATCGAGGTCCAACTTGGTCGTGAGCCGACCGGCGAGCACGGCCCCGGTCACGGGTAGCGTCTCGGAACCGCAGGTGATGTCGCCTTGGGCCCGGAATGAGCCGGCGGGAAGGTCCTCGAACTGGGCGACGACCGTCCCGGTGTTGGGGTCGTGGCCGACCGTGGCGTTTACCTGCATCTGGAGTTGCCCGGGCCACGGGATGGTGCGGCCGAACGCCGCGCTGGTCACGGTCACGGCCTCTCCCGGATGGCCCACCGGGGTGACCACGACCGTGGCCTGGTATTGCTTCGCCGGGTCGAGGCCGGTGATGTCGGCATCCTGTGACGAGGTCGGGCCGGAGCTGCGACCGTTGACCGAATAGGTGTAGGTCACCTGGTTGCCGCCGTCGGCCAGCACGGACGAGGCGCTGGGAAGGACCACCAGCTTAAGGGCGGCAGTGATCGACTCGCCCTGTGGGTCCCCGGCGGCCAGGAGCCTCATGGTCGCCGCGTCGGGTGGTTGCCATGCCGCCGAGCACTGACGGCTCGAGGTCGGTGCGCCGACCAGACCGGCGCTGCTCACCCCCTGGACGCTAAAGTTGAGGGAGTCACCGAGCAGGCCGAGGTCGTTGGCCGCATTGACGGTGACGCTTGTCTGCGAGCCCCGCACCTCGAGCTTGGGCGCCTGGCCGATAAAGCTGGTGCCGCACGACGAGCCGATAACCGTCCAGGAAGCCGCCGGGACTTCGCACCCGGGGCCGTGGCAAGCCGTCCAGGAGACGACCCAGCCGCCCTGGCCATTGGCGGCGGCGTTCACGAACGCCGGCTGGCCGGGCCCGACGGCCGTGGTCGCAAAGTTGACGGGCGTCGAGGACGTGGACTCCCTACCTATGTAAGCGGTCACCACCGCCTGGTAGGCGGTCCCCGGTTGCAGGCCGGTGAACAGGAGTTGTTCCTGGCCGTCGACCAACTGGACATGGCGGGCCGGCTGAGCCGCGCCGCCTAGCGCCGTAACGGTCAGTGACCAGGTGCTCGGCAGGCAGTCCTGTTCGGCCAGGAGGTGGTAGCTCCAGACGACCAGGGCCGCTTCGTCGGAGGGGGAGACGGAACTGATCTGTGGCGCGTAGGGCTTCTCGGTGGTCGAGGCACAATCGACCTGCTGTGTCACGGGCTGGACCACGATGGGCTGGACCAGGGTCGTAGGCGTTGTCGTCGGTGCCGCGCCCGGTGACGGGGTCTTGGGCTGGAGCTTGGGTTTTTCTCGTTTTACGTTCACGTCACCGGGCCCGGCGGCGCTGACCTCGACGGCGTCCGACTTGTTGACCACAACCGGAGCATGGCTCCCATCGGTGAAGATGACGACCGCCAGCAGGCTCTCGGGGTTGTTGAAAATGACCCGGGGCCCGTCCACGAGGACCTGGGCCCCTTGGAAACCGGCCTTCTCCGTAACGCTCTCCGCCGGGTAGGCCGGGGCGCCGGGGACAGTCTTCATCTCGCCCGTGGCCGGCTGTATGGCCCACAACGACGGTTGCCCGGGCTGGTCCTGGTCAAGGGTGTAGACCGAGCCGGCGGAATAGGCGGGCACGGCGGGCTCGGCACCGGGCCCAAAGGCATCGAGGGGTCGCGGGCCGCTAGGGCGCCCGGCGGCGCTCACCCCGAACACGCTCCAGCCCGAGGGCAGCCGGGCCAGGAACCAGAACCCTCCGGTAACTCCCTGCACGGGGAGGAACTGCGACGCGTGGGCGGTGCCGGGGAAGGCCACGAGTTGGGGCGGCCCGGCGCCCCCGAAGAGGCGGACCACGCCCGGGCGGGCCAGGGCCACGGCGCCGGACGAGCTTTCGAGGGCTCCCTGCGAGCAGGCGGCCGGGAAGCTCGACCGCGCCGTCGCGGCCAAGCCCTGGCCACCTTGCGCCGAAGGCGCCACCCGCACCACGGCGCACCTCCCATGCTCGCCGGCGAGCATCCAGAGAGCGCCGCCCGCCACCGCCGCTCCAGCGGCCTCGTCGATGGGGCGGTCAGCCAGCCGGACGAAGCCCACGGGCTGGGTGGCGTGGCGGCCGCCGGCGGACAAAGCTTGAGCACCGCGGACCACGGTCGAGGCGTCCACCAATGAGACCGTGCTGGAGGGGGCGTAGCGGACGATATAGGCGGCGCCGCCGTCGGCATACCCGGCCGCGGACGCTTCGCCCGCCATCGGGCCCAGCGAGATCCCGTTCGTCGGCGGTCCCAGGACGTAGTTGTCCTGGCCAAGCATGTTGAACGCGCCGGTAGCCCGATTGACGAGCATGGTGCCGGCGTTGGTCGGGACCGCCTCGACATCGGCGTAAGTGCTGGCCCCGACCTGAGCGTAAACGCCCTCGAGCTGGACGGTTACCGCCCCGGTGGCTAGGTCGATCACCGTCAAGGGGCGGTAATCATCGAGTACGAGCGAACCTCCGAAGATCGTCGGGTGCCGCGACGCGGGCGCTTGGCCCGTGGCCGCCGACCACATCAACCCGCCGACGACGACTACGCAGGCCGCCACACCGCTGACCGCACCGAGGGCGCCAAAGGTCGCTCCTCGGCGGCTGGAGGCGCTCGCGAGGCCGAACATGGACCGCCGACGGGGGACCGCAGAGGCGGGGGACGCAGGTGCGCGTGGCGTCGTCATGGGTTTCCTGGGGGATGTATCGGCACGACGACCGCCCACCGTAAGTTGCGGCTGGCCGGAGCCACCGAGTGGTGTCAAACCGGCAAGCCCCGGCGTCAAACCGGCAAGCCCCAGCACTAAACGGGCAGCCTAAACGGGCAGCCTAAACGGGCAGCCTAAACGGGCAGCGCCAGGCCCCCTGCGGCCATCGCCGCCAGCGCGGCCAGGATGTCCAGCCATCCCGACAAGGCCCCGGTCCGGGCCGAAGGGACCATGGCGACCCCCGTGACCAGCACCAAAAGGCCGGCGCTAGTCGCCAACATCCTGGCCTGCCCCCGGAACACGGCGGACGGGACAGCCGATTCCGCCCTGTTCACGGCCAGCAGGTAGCAGACGACCAGTACGGCGAGGAGCCCGGTGTGCCAGGGGCGGCTCCTGTGCAGGGTCTCCAGGACCAAGATGCTGATGGCGGCGCCCGTCTCCCATGGCGGGCCCTGGAGCAGGCGGTCCGCCCAGTCGGCCAGGCTGGCCAGCCCTCCCGCAAAAAGGCCCCGCTCTTCCCGGACGCGGTCTTTCTGCGTAAGACGCACCACCCCGGCGACAACGCAAAAGGCGGCAATAACGACTAACAGCCCTCCCGGCCAGCCAGTGCCGCCCAGGGGGACGGAGGACCAAACGGTGGCGGCGGCGCCGAGCAGGGCGACGGCGAGGGTGCTCCTCATCCCCTCATCCCCGCCTTCCCGCGCCCTGCCGGGCCCGGCGGTCCACAGGCAGGGCGAGCACGTCCGCGCCGTCCCAGCGCACCACCGTGACGCCCAGTTCGTCCAGGGAGAACCGGATGGCCTGGCGCTCCATCTGCCATATGCGCTCGGCCAGGCGGTCCAGTCCCCGCCTGGCCCTGCTGGCCCCGGTGGGGAGCACCTCGACGACCAGCACGGCAAAGCTCCGCTGGCGCAGGTCACGCAGCGTCTCGACGAACCTGGCGTCCAGTAGGGGGCTGAAGGCGATCACTGCCGCCCCCGGAGGCAGGGCAGCCCGCGGGAGGCGGGTGATGTCGTTGCCCGACGACCAGCCGGCGCGGCCCACGACGATGGCGTCCAGCAAGCGGAAGAACTGCCTCTCGCCCATGCCGGGGGCCAGCCAGCGCATGCGGGCGCCGAAGAAGACCAGGCCCACGCGGTCCCTGGCGTCCAGGTAGGTGCGGGCCACGCCCAGCGCCCCGCGCAGGGAGTGGTCCACCGACGTTGCGCCCAGCTCTCCGATATCCGAGGTTGCGTCCACCAGTAAGACCACGTCCTGGGACCGCTCGGCGGCAAAAGTGTTTACTTGGAGGCGCCCCCGACGAGTCGTGGCCGCCCAGTTGATGCTGCGCTGGCGGTCCCCGGCCACGTACTCGCGCACCCCGGCAAACTCGGTCCCATCGCCCGATGAACGCGAGACATGGTCCCCGACCCGGTTGGCCAGACGCCCCCGGACGACGGCCGCGTTGGGGCGCGCCGGCAGTGGGTAGCAGTCGACCTCAGCCAGGAGCACGAAAGTGTGGCATTCGAACATCCGGGCGCGGTCCCATACTGAGACCTCCAGGCTCCCGGGCCGGCGCCGGCCCCAGCGGGCCAGTTCGAGAGCTAATGTGGCCTGGCCGGCGCCATCCCCACCGCCAGCAGCCCTGTCGCCAGCAGCCCTGTCGCCAGCAGCCCTGTCGCCAGCAGCCCTGTCGGCCCCTCTAACCGCCCGGGCGCCGTCGGTCGGATGAAGCACCAGTTCCACGGCGTGATCGCCCTGACCGCTCACCGTCACCTCGAAGGCGATCTGCTCGCCCTCGTAGGCCCGGGTCGCGCTCGGCCGAACGCTCACCTCGATCACTCGTGGCCTCGGGCCCCGCCAGACGAACAACAGGACCAGCGCCGGTGCGGCAACGGCGACCAGTTCGGGGCGCCTCGTCACCACGGCCAAGGCCAGGCCGGCCAGGGCCAGGTCGAACAGGCGCCGGGCGTGGCGGGAGACGGTCCAGTCCAGCTCCAGCCTGAGCGGGACAGTAGAGCTCAGGGATCGGGGCCGCGCCTCGGGTTCGGGGCTAGCTAGCACCGGCGCCCCGCCGGCCGCCGGCGGTAGCACCGGCAGACGGGCCGGCAGCCGGATCGGTACGCGGCGTCGGCACCGACGCCATTAGGGCGGCGATGACATCGTCAGCGCTGACTTGGCGCACCCATAGTTCCGGGCGCAGCACGACCCGGTGAGCCAGCGCCGGCACCGCTACCTGCTTTATGTCGTCGGGGACGACAAAGTCCCGCCTGCGCATGAGCGCCTCGCCCCGGGCCAGCTGCACCAGGGCGAGGCTGCCCCGAGGGCTGGCACCAACCTGGATCTGGGGGTGGGCGCGGGTCGCCGTGACGATCGCCACGGCGTAGTCGACCAGGTCAGGCGACACCTCGATCTGCTCCAGCGAGCTGCGCATGGCCAGGAGCTCGCCGGCCTCGATGACCTGGGCCAGCTCGACGTGGTCTTGGCCCCGGTCCAGCCGGCGCTGCACCATGGCGACTTCTTCGACTGGCTGCAGGTAGCCCAGCCGCAGCCTCATCAAGAAGCGGTCGAGCTGAGCCTCGGGCAGCTCATAGGTCCCCTCGTACTCGATCGGGTTGTCGGTGGCCAGCACGACGAACGGTTGAGGCAGCTTGCGGGTCTCGCCGTCCACGCTCACCTGGCCTTCTCCCATGGCTTCGAGGAGGGCCGCCTGGGTCTTGGGCGGGGTGCGGTTGATCTCGTCGGCCAGCAGGAGGTTGGTGAAGACCGGTCCGGGACGGAAGACCATCTCGCTTGTGCGCTGGTCGTACAGAGGGGCGCCCACGACATCGGACGGCAGCATGTCCGGAGTGAACTGGATGCGGGCGAACTCGAGCCCCAACACCTTGGCAAAAGACCTGGCGATGAGGGTCTTGCCCAGCCCCGGGAGGTCCTCCAGCAGGATGTGGCCACCGGCCAAGATGCCGATCAGGACCAGTTCGAGCGTGCGCCGTCTCCCCACTACCACGCGCTCGATCTCGTCCAGGACGCCCCCGCACAGCCGGGCTGTCTCCTCAGGCGTGCGCCCGGTACCGCTCATAGTCGTTCCAACCTTTCGACGAGGCGGGCGAGTGTCTGGCGCGGGATGCCGGGACCGTCCAGGCGGTCGGCCGTGGGCCGTTGCGGGTCGACCCAGGGCCATAGGTCGAGATCCCGGGCCCGTCGGCACAGGAGGCTGCGGGCCAGGTCGGGCTGCTGGTAGAGGCTGACCCCGTGGCGCTCCGAGAGCCGGGCGGCCAGCAGGTGCTGGAGGTCGGGGCCCAGGTTGGTCTGGTAGGAGCCTATGGAGCCTATGGCGGCGGTGAGGTCCGTCCGCCAGCGCCAGTAGTTGATGGACGACCGGGACGGCAGGCGACGGCCAGTGGGGATCTCGGGTTGGGCCGGCGGTCCTGGGGCCGGCGCCGGCAGGCGGTTGACCACTACCAGGGCGAGGGCCGAGAAGATCAAGACCACCAGGACCGCGGCCGGGCCACCGGCCACAGCGTAAGCGGCGAGGGCACAGGCGGCCAGGACCACCGCGGCAATGGCCAGCTCGGCCCGGGCGCGGTGCCAAGGGCCGGGCGCCTCCCCGGGCCCGTGGGGACGGCGGCCTGTCATGGGACCGTCCCTGCGATCATGGGCCGGGCCCGGTCGAGCTCGGCGAGGAGCCCGGCCAGGGCCGTCTCGGCCGCCTCCCGGTGAGCGGCGCTCAGAGGGTGGCTGGAGAACCGGGCCTCGTAAAACAGACCGGTCAGCCGTGAAGCCGCTCCCGCGCTGATCAAGAGGGCCCGGGCGGCCCGGGCCAATAGCTCGTCCGGGGTCTCGGCGCTGGCCCGGGCCGTCCCCGCCCGGGCCAGGCTCTCCTCCATCGCCACGTAACAGGCAATGATGGCAGCCCGGGCATCGTCCAGGTCGAGGAGGGCGCGCTGGCCCCAGACGAGCGCCTCTTGGAGGGCCTCTCCGTACTCCTGCGCGGGCACGTCGGGCTCCACCTGAGGTTGACGCCGGCTGTTACGGACGACCCACAGCGACACCACCACGATGGCGACGACGAGGACGGCGGCGGCCAGGCCGTAGAGGATCGCAGCCAGAGGGAAATGGGAGCTCGTCGCGCTCGCCTTAGGCACCAGGGTCGCCGGGCCGCGACGCACGACGGGGAACCGTGCCGGGGCCCCCGTGGCCCGGAGGGGGCCCAGCCTGAGGTTGACGAGGAGGAGGACCAACGTGACGACCAGTACCGGGACCCCGGCCCCCAGGAGGTACCACAGCGCCGCACGCAACCTGGCCGCCAGGAGCGCGCCGGGCGGGGCACGCCGGCTGCGGACCGCCAGGACCACAAGTAGGACGACCCCCACGGCCAACAGGGCCGCCACGACCTCGGCGTCGTGGGCCTTTGACCGGCTCCCCCAGGCCGGTGAGGCGATCCTCCCATGTAACCCCACAGCCACCAGCAGCGTCAGCAGGACGAGCAGGGCCAGCCGGGCAGCAACAACGGCCGTGCGGCCCGACAGGTCCGCCGCCTTCGGCCACCGAGCTAGCACCCTCACCCGAGCCCCCGTTCTACGTCTCCGCCCCCCGGCCCTCTCAGGTGGTGGGCCGACGCTCGACTTGCCCGCCACAGTATTGCAGTGAGAGGCCAAATCCGGCCTGGCGGCAGTTGCGACCTAACGACCGAGCCGAACTAGCCTGAGCGGGAACATGAGCAACGGGCTGACGCTTATGGCCGTCCACGCCCACCCCGACGACGAAGTCATAGGGACCGGTGGCGTCCTGGCCCGCTATGCGGCCGAAGGGGCCCGGACCGTGCTGGTCACCTGCACCAACGGGGAGCAGGGGGACGGGCCGGGGGGCGTGAAACCTGGCCAGCCCGGTCACGACGCGGCCGCAGTGGCTCGGCGCCGCCAGGAAGAGCTCCGCGCCTCGGTGGCATTGCTGGGCGTGGGTCACCTCGAGCTCCTCGGCTACCAGGACTCCGGCATGGCGGGCTGGGAGGCCAACCGCGACCCGGGCGCGTTCTGCAACGTCCCGCTGGCCGAGGTCACCGACCGCCTAGCCGCGCTGGTACAGCTCTACCAGCCCCAGGTCCTTGTCACCTATGACGAGAACGGCGGGTACGGGCACCCGGACCACATCCAGGCTCACCGCGCCACCGTCGCCGTCGCCAAGCAGTTCCCCCAAAGCCCTGGCGGTCACCCCGTCAAGCTCTATTACACCGCCGTCCCGAGGTCGGCGTTCGTCGAGCTGCGCCGGCGGCTCGATGACGCAGGGGTCGGCAGCGCCGACTTCGGTGTCCCGGACGACTTCGGTGTGCCCGATGAGCTGGTGACGACGGTGGTCGACGTTTCGAGCTACAGCGACCGCAAGCGACAGGCACTGGCCGCCCATGCCAGCCAGACGGAGAACTTCTTTTTCACCCGTCTGCCTGAAGACGCCATCGGGGACGCCCTGTCCCGTGAGTGGTTCACGCTGCGCTCGGCGCCGGCCGGCCTGGCCGAGGACGACCTGATGACCGGCTTGCGCTAAGGGTGGCACACGCCGACCTGCCAGACGCCCGCCGACCGGACGCCGGCCAGCTGTCCGGGGCGTCCGCCGAGCTCCTCGAACTGGGAGACCTCGATGAGCTGACACGCCACGTCAACGCTCTGGTCGCCGACCGCGCGTGGGAAGAGCTGGTCGTGCTCGCGGCCCGGTGCCGCCTGGCGTTCGAGCGCGGCAAACAGCTCTGGGCGGTGGCGGCCCACATTGAGTACCGCCTCGCCCTGGAGGCTCCCGGTCGTTGGGCGGCATCAATGCTGGAAACGGGGGGCGGCCGGTTCGCCTTCGGGCCCCTGCCGGAGGTGGCTGCCTCCACCCACAGCTGGGCAGAACTGTCGCCCCACCTCCGCGCCACGCCGCAGGCGGCAATGGCGGCCCATGAGCGCGTGGTGAGAGGTGACGACCTCACGGGAGACCTGGTAGCGGCGTCGCTACCTGAGGTCCTCGACCTACCCCTCCGGCTCGAGCCCTGGGAGCCTCACTATTCTCTGGCCGAGTACCACCCCGACAAGATGGCGGCGCCGTCGCCGCCCCTGCCGGCTTTGAGGTCGCTCGGGACGGGCCTACCGGCCGGACCGGCTACGCGAACGGCGAGCCCGCCGAGCCGGGACGCGGGGCCGGCGGCGAGCCCGGGCGGAGGCGGCGAGGTGCCCGGCGCCCTGGAGGACCTGGTCAGCGCGTGGACTGAGGAGTCGAACGGCCGTGCCCGCGCTGTCGGGACCACAGGGGACGCCCTCGATGCCATCGCCCTGCTCGGTGGGCCGGCGCGGGAGCTCGTCGAGTTGGGACCGGCGACGGCCCTCGCTCTCATGGCCTGGGCGGCAGGCAGCGGGGGCGCTCACGGCCGTCGGCGCGGGGCGGCTCCCGGGCGGTTCGCCGCCTGGTGGGTTCTGGCCGCCGTGGGAGACCTCACGCCACATTGGCCGCTCGTCCCCGACCAACTGGGCGAGGTCCTCTCCCAGGTCCGGTGCTTCGTCTGGGCCGACGACGGGCCGACAACGGGCTGGGTGCTGCGCCTGGCCATGGAGGCCGGGAGCGGGCCGCACCGGGGACAAGCTTGGGCGCTCGCGGCCACGGACAACCTCTAAGTCTAAGGCGTCAGGAGTACTGTTCGGCTGGTGCCAGACCGTCAGGCAGATGTAGCGCCGGGCCTCCTCGGCCCGTTACCCCCGCGGCGCGTGGAGCCCGGAGCCGTGGCCGAGGTGCGCGCCTGGCACCTGCGGACCAACCGGCGGACCGCCGTCCTCGACGACGACCCGACCGGGTCCCAGTCCGTCCACGGCGTGAGCGTCGTCATGGTCCCGGGCCCCAGCGAGTACCGGGCCGCCCTCCGCCACGCCGGGTCTACCTGTTTCGTGCTCACCAACACCCGGAGCCTGGCCGCGCCGGCCGCCGTGGCCATCGCTCAGGCCGTGGCCCGCGACCTGTTCGAGCTGTCCCGAGACCAGGGCTTTCCCCTGGAGATCGTGAGCCGCAGCGACTCGACCCTACGAGGCCATGTGGTGGCCGAGGTAAGGGCCATCGATGCCGTGCGCAGAGAACAGACGGGCAAGGGCTACGACGCGGTCCTCTTTGTGCCGTCCTTCCTTGAGGCGGGCCGGGTGACTGCTCATGACGTCCACCTGGCTCGCGTCGGCGGGGCCTTCGTCCCCGTGGGCGAGACCGAGTTCGCCCGGGACGCCTCTTTCGGGTACCGGTCCTCCAACTTGAAGGAGTTCCTGGTCGAAAAGAGCGGCGGCGCTCTCAGCACCGCCGACGTGCACAGCGTTTCCCTGGAGGACATCCGCCTGGGAGGTCCGCAAAGGGTGGCGAGCGTTTTGGCACAAGCGCCTCCCGGGGCGTTTATCGTGATTAATGGCACCGAATATGCCGACTTGGAAATCGTGGCCATGGCCGTCGCCGAGGGTCGGGACCAGGGGCGGTCGTACCTTTACCGCACCGGCCCTTCGTTTGTCCGGGCCCTCGCCGGGCTGGGCGGCCGTGAGCCGCTGGCGGCCGCAGATATATGGCCGGCCGGGCCGCCGGGCGGCCACGGTTTGATCGTCGTCGGGTCCCATGTGGGCCTGACCAGTGACCAGGTGGCCTTCGCCATCGCCAGGGGCGGCCTCGTCGAAATAGCCCTTGACGTGTCCCAGGTCATCGGGCCCGGCCGGCGCGGCGACTACGTGGCCGGCATAGGGGCCCGGGCCGCCGCCGAGCTGGCCGGCGCCGACGTGCTGGTGTCCACGAGCCGGGACCTCGTCCGGGGAACCGACGGGGAAGCGAGCCTGCAGATCGCCCGTGAGGTTTCTGCGGCCGTGGCCGGCGTCGTCAGGCTGGCCGTCAAGGCCATGCCGGCGT
>CAYZVQ010000156.1:7719-11322 GCA_964481925.1 uncultured Acidimicrobiaceae bacterium | reverse complement strand
CGAGGACGACGACGTGGTCGGCAGGGATATGGCGGGCTTCTTGGCATGGCCGCAACCGCCAACCAGAGCCAGCGCGGCTGAGGCAGCGAGTACGGCAGCCACCCGGCGCCCGCCCGGTGACGCTCTCATCGCGGTCCAACCTACTGGGCGGGCCCCTCAAGCTAGCGGCATACCCGGTGACAGGGCCTGCCCGCGGCCGGGAGACCTGCCCGATAGGGACGGGACCTAGGCGCGCTGGCCCTGGCGGCGAACGGCCTCGGCCGCGGCCGCGATCGCCTCCGGGTCGCCCAGCCAGCGCCCCCCGCGCTGCAGTGGCCGCAGGCCCTTGTCGAGCTCGTAGACGATGGGCACGCCCGTTGGGATCTCGAGCTTGGCGATGTCCTCACCCGTCATCTGGTCGAGGTGCTTGATGAGGGCCCGCAGGCTGTTGCCGTGGGCCGCCACCAGCACCACCTGGCCGGAGAGCAGGGCGGGCGCGATGGCGTCGTACCAGTAAGGGACCATGCGCACCACGACGTCGGCCAGGCACTCCGTGCTGGGCACGACGCCGGGCACGTAGCGGGCGTCGGTCGACACGTCGAAGGCGGAACCCGGTTCCAACGGGGGCGGCGGCACGTCGTAGCTCCGGCGCCACAGCAGGAACTGCTCGTCGCCATAGCGGTCGCGCGTCTCGGCCTTGTCCAGGCCGGTCAGGCCGCCGTAGTGACGCTCGTTGAGCCGCCAGTGCCGGTGCACCGGCACCCACAGCCTCGACGTTTCTTCTTGGAGGATGTTGAGGGTGCGGATGGCCCGCGTGAGCACGGACGTGAAGGCGATGTCGGGCAGCAAACCTTCGGCCGCGAGGAGGCGGCCGGCCTGGCGGGCCTCCTCTTCACCGTTGGGCGACAGGTCGACGTCCCACCACCCGGTGAAGCGGTTTTCGAGGTTCCAGAGGCTCTGGCCGTGACGGGCGAGCACGAGAGTGGGCATGGGTACGAGCCTAGGTCGCCACCGTCTGGCCCTGCCCCCGCCCTTGCCATGTCTAAGTTTCTTGATATAACCATGCTCAAGTTTGCTATGATGGTGCACAAGCGAGCCCCAGACCGGCTCGGAAAGCGTAAATCAACCAGGGCTGGAGCCTCCTGAAGGCCCAGCTTGCTCCAAGGAGGCTGTTTCATGGCAAAGGCTGTCGGTATCGACCTCGGTACCACCAACTCAGTAGTCGCCGTCCTAGAAGGTGGCGAGCCTACCGTCATCGCCAATGCCGAGGGCGCCCGTACCACCCCCTCGGTCGTGGGCTTTTCGAAGTCGGGCGAAGTCCTCGTCGGTGAGGTCGCCAAACGCCAGGCCATCACCAACCCGGACCGGACCATCCGTTCCGTGAAGCGCCATATGGGCGACAACGCCTGGCACATCAACATCGACTCCAAGGGCTATTCGCCCCAGGAGATCTCCGCTCGTATCCTGCAGAAGTTGAAGAGGGACGCCGAGAGCTACCTGGGGACGACGGTCACCCAAGCCGTCATCACCGTCCCCGCCTACTTCGACGACGCCCAGCGCACCGCGACCAAAGAGGCGGGCCAGATCGCCGGCCTCGAAGTGCTGCGGATCATCAACGAGCCCACCGCAGCCGCCTTGGCGTACGGCCTGGACAAGGAGGGCGCGGAGCAGACCATCCTCGTGTTCGACCTCGGTGGCGGCACATTTGACGTGTCCGCTCTAGAGATCAGCGAAGGCATCTTCCAGGTCAAGTCCACCAGCGGCAATACACACCTGGGCGGCGATGACTGGGACCAGCGGGTGGTCGACTGGCTCGTCAAGACGTTCAAGGACACCGAGGGCGTGGACCTTTCCAAGGACAGGATGGCGCTGCAGCGGCTGCAGGAGGCGGCTGAGAAGGCCAAGATCGAGCTCTCCGCCGTCCAGGAGACCAACATCAACCTGCCGTTCATTACCGCCACCAGCGAAGGGCCCAAGCACCTGGACGTGAAGTTGACCCGGGCCAAGTTCCAGGAAATGACGGCCGACCTCGTGGAGGCCTGCCGAGGACCGTTCGACCAGGCCGTGAAGGACGCCGGGCTCACCAAGGAGCAGATCGACCATATCGTCCTCGTCGGCGGGGCCACGCGCATGCCCGCCATCCAGGAGCTCGTGCGCAGCCTTACCGGCAAGGACCCGCACAAGGGGGTCAACCCCGACGAGGTCGTGGCCGTGGGTGCCGCCATACAGGCCGGTGTCCTCAAGGGCGAGGTGAAAGACATCCTCCTGCTCGACGTGACGCCCCTCTCCCTCGGTATCGAGACCAAGGGCGGCGTGATGACGAAATTGATAGAGCGCAACACGACCATCCCGACCAAGAAGAGCGAGGTCTTCACCACGGCGGAGGACATGCAACCGTCGGTACAGGTCCACGTGCTCCAGGGCGAGCGGGAAATGGCCATGTACAACAAGACATTGGGCAAGTTCGAGCTCGTCGACCTGCCTCCGGCGCCCCGCGGCATACCCCAGATCGAAGTGACCTTCGACATCGACGCTAACGGGATCGTCCACGTGTCAGCGCGCGACCGGGCCACGGGCAAAGAGCAATCGATGACCATCACCGGCCAATCGTCGCTGGCCAAGGACGAGATCGACCGTATGGTCCACGACGCCGAAGCCCACGCCGCCGACGACCGCCGCCGGCGGGAGGAAGCTGAGATCCGTAACAATGCCGATTCGCTCGTCTACCAGACTGAAAAGATGCTGCGTGACCAGGCCGCTTCGGTGAGCGGCCCCGAGAAGGAGACGGTCGAGTCCGACCTGAAAACCCTGAAGACGGCGCTGAGCGGTACCGATCTGGACGACATAAAGAGCGCCACGGAGCGCTTGGCCGTGGGCGTGCAGGAGCTCGGTAAGAAGCTCTACGAAGCGGCCGCCGCGGCTTCGGCCAACGCCGGCGCCCCGGGTGCCGACGCTGGTTATTCGGGCGGCGCCACCAGCAACGGCAGTGCCGACGAAGAGGTAGTGGACGCCGAGATCGTCGACGAGGCAGGCCAGGCCTGATGCCGGAGGACTTTGAAGAAGAAGTGGGCGAGCCGGTCGACGCCGGCCCGCCCGGCTACCCCTCCCTGGAGGACATGGCTGCGGGCGGCCAGAGCTCATGGGCCGAGGTTGCCCGCGAGCGCGACGAGTACCTCGACGCGCTCCGCCGGGTGCAAGCCGATTTCGACAATTACCGCAAAAGGGTGGACCGCCAGCAGCGGGAGATGGCCGATAATGCCGCCACCTCTCTGGTCAAAAAGTTGTTGCTGGTCCTGGACACGGCCGACCTGGCGCTCGCCCACGGCGGGGGGGAGGACGTGAAGCAGGTAGAGGCCGCCCTGTTCGACGTCCTGTCCAAAGAAGGGCTCGAGCGCATAGTGCCCGAAGGCCGAGCCTTCGATCCCGAGGTCCATGACGCGGTGGCACACGAGCCAGTCGAGGGCGACGACGCGCCCGCAATTCCCGAAGTGAGCGAAGTGCTGCGGGCCGGGTACCGCTGGAAGGGCCGCGTCGTGCGCCCGGCCATGGTGAAAGTGAGGGGTTGACGTAGTGGCGGTCCAGCGCGAGTGGCTCGAGAAGGATTATTACAAGGTCCTCGGGGTG
>CAYZVQ010000156.1:0-7619 GCA_964481925.1 uncultured Acidimicrobiaceae bacterium | reverse complement strand
AGTGGCGGTCCAGCGCGAGTGGCTCGAGAAGGATTATTACAAGGTCCTCGGGGTGCAGAAGAACGCCTCGGACAAGGACGTCGCGCGCTCTTATCGCAAGCTGGCCAAGCAGTTCCATCCCGACGCCAACCCCGGTTCCGAGGAACGCTTCAAGGAAGTCTCGGCTGCCTACGAAGTCATCGGTGACCAGGCCAAGCGCAAGGAGTACGACGAAGTCCGGGCCATGAGCGAGCATGGCTTTGCCGGTAACCCCTTCGCCGGGGGCACCGGTGGCGGTCAGGGCGCCGGCGCCGGGTTTTCCAACTTCCGGGTCGACGACCTGGGCGACCTTTTGGGCAATATCTTCGGGCGCGGGGGCCGGCGCGGGCGATCGGACGCGGCCGCCGCCGGCGCGCAGAAGGGCCAGGACATCGAAGCCGAGCTCCACCTGTCGTTCGCCGACGCCGTGAAGGGTGCGACCACGACTGTCAATGTGACTTCGGAGGTCCCGTGCGCCACATGCGGGGGCTCGGGCGCGGCGCCGGGCAGCACGCCGACCGTCTGCCAGGTCTGTGGGGGCCGTGGGGTCGTCAACGAAAACCAGGGCATGTTCTCCTTCAGCCACCCGTGCGTGGCGTGCGGCGGGACAGGTATGAGGATCGAGGTCCCGTGCCCGGCATGCGCCGGCCACGGGACCGAGAAGCGGGCCCGCCAGGTAAAGGTGCGCATCCCGCCCGGGGTCGAAAACGGTCAGAAGATCAGGGTCCCCAACCGGGGCGGTGCCGGCCGTTTCGGCGGCCCGGCCGGGGACCTCTATGTCGTCGTGCGGACCGCTCCTCACCCCGTGTTCAGCCAGAAAGGCAAGGACCTGACCATAAAGGTCCCGGTGACCTTCGCCGAGGCCACCCTGGGCACCACGGTTTCGGTGCCCACGCTCAATGGCAAGCCCGTCACCGTAAAAGTGCCGGCGGGCACGCGTTCGGGCAAGGTCTTCCGGGTGGCGGGCCAAGGCGTCCCCGGAGCCGGGAAGTCGGGCGATCTTCTTGTCACCTTCGAGGTGGAGGTCCCGGCCAAATTGAGCGCGGACGAGAAGCGGGCGGTCGAGGCGCTGGCCAAGGCCTCGGCCACCGAAGGCCAGAAGCTGCGAGAGAGGTTAGGAGCTGAGGCGCAATGAAGCGGGAGGCCACGCCGAAGAACCAGTCGATGGCTGTCTATGTGATCTCGGTCGCAGCCGAGCTGGCGGGTGTCCATCCCCAAACGCTTCGGATCTACGAACGCAAAGGGCTTCTGGGGCCGGCGCGGACCCTGGGCGGCAGCCGGCGCTACAGCGATATGGACATCGAGCTGTTGCGACGGATACAGGAGCTGACCGCTGGAGGTCTCAACCTCGAGGGCGTCAGGCGCGTGATCGAGCTCGAGGCGGAGGTGGCGCGCCTGCGCCAAGAAGTCGCCGAGGCCAGGTCGGAGGCCCGGGCGGCGGTCGAGCAAGTACACCGTCAGTACCGGCGGGACCTGGTGCCGCTGGACATGAGCCCCGTGCGCTGGTTCCCGTCGCGCTGACGGTTGACCTCGGCCACGGCGCCACTTTTGACGGGTACGAGTTCCTAGAAATTAGAGATCAGAGATAGGAGGCGAGTGCATTGGCGCTCGACGCGAACCGCTGGACCCAAAAAACACAAGAAGCTTTCAGCGCCGCGGTAGCGGACGCACGGGGCCGCAACAACCCCGAGGTTGCCCCTGACCATTTCCTTGTTGCCCTCCTGGGCCAGGAGGGCACCGCGGTGCTGCCCGTGCTGGCCCGGGTGGGCACTGCCGACCTGCCCCTGCGCAACCGGCTGGAAGAAGCGCTGTCCAAGTTGCCCCACAGCTATGGCGGGGCCGGCCCCGAGCTTTCCCGAGGGTCGCGGGACATGCTCGACCAGGCAGAGCGCGAGCGCGACGCCCTGGGCGACGAGTACCTGTCGGTCGAGCACATATTGCTGGCCCTGGCGTCACGGACCGGCGCCTCGCACGACGAGCTCCTGGCCGCCCTGCGCGAGGTGCGAGGCAGCCACCGGGTGACGAGCCAGAACCCCGAGGACACATACCAGGCATTGGAGAAATACGGGCGTGACCTCACTGGGGAGGCCAGGCGGGGCAAGCTCGACCCCGTGGTCGGGCGCGACGAGGAAATCCGCCGGGTGGTGCAAGTCCTTTCACGCCGTACCAAGAACAACCCGGTGCTAATCGGCGAGCCGGGCGTGGGCAAGACGGCGATCGTGGAAGGCCTGGCCCGGCGCATCGTAGAAGGAGACGTGCCCGAGAGCCTGCGGGGCAAGCGCCTCGTGGCCCTGGACCTAGGCGCCATGGTGGCCGGCGCCAAGTACCGGGGAGAGTTCGAGGAGCGTCTTAAGGCGGTATTGAAGGAGATTTCCGACTCCGGCGGCGAGGTCGTCACTTTTATCGACGAACTGCACACCATCGTCGGCGCCGGGGCGGCCGAGGGTGCCATGGACGCCGGCAACATGATCAAGCCCATGCTGGCCCGGGGCGAGCTGCACATGATCGGGGCGACGACCCTCGACGAGTACCGAAAGCACATAGAGAAGGACGCCGCCCTGGAAAGGCGTTTCCAGCCTGTCTACGTGGGCCAGCCGTCCGTCGAGGACACCATTGCCATATTGCGGGGCCTGAAAGAGCGCTACGAGGTGCACCATGGTGTGCGGATCATGGACTCGGCCCTGGTGGCGGCGGCCGTGCTGTCCGACCGGTACATCACGGGCCGGTTCCTGCCCGACAAGGCGATCGACCTGGTGGACGAGGCGGCCAGCCACTTGCGGATCGAGATCGATTCCATGCCCACCGAGATCGACGTGGTCGACCGGCGCATCCGCCAGCTCGAGATCGAGCGCGTCGCGCTGGCCAAGGAAACCGACGACGCCTCGCGCGAGCGTTTGGCCAGGCTCGACGAAGAACTGGCCAACCTGGGCGAATCGGTTCATGGCATGAAGGGCCATTGGCAGGCCGAAAAGGACGCCATCACGGCCATAAACGGGCTGAAGGAGCAGTTGGAGGCGTTGCGGGGCGACGCTGACCGCTACGAGCGCAATGGGCAGCTGGCCCAGGCGTCCGAGATCCGTTACGGGCGCATCCCCGACGTCTCCCGCTTGGTGGACGAGGCCACCAAGCACCTCGAGGAGCTCCAAGCGAGCCAGAAGATGCTCAAGCAGGAAGTGGACGAGGAAGACGTGGCCGAGGTCGTCGCCAAGTGGACCGGGGTGCCCGTCACCCGTTTGCTCGAAGGCGAAGTGGCCAAGCTCGTGAAAATGGAGGACGTCCTGCACGAGCGGGTCGTGGGCCAGGACGAGGGGGTCAAGGCGGTGGCCAACGCCATCCGCCGTTCCCGCAGCGGGCTGTCGGACCCGGACCGTCCCGTCGGCAGCTTCCTTTTCCTGGGGCCGACCGGCGTAGGCAAGACCGAGCTGGCGAGGTCATTGGCGGACTTCTTGTTCGATGACGAGCGGGCCATGGTGCGCATCGACATGTCGGAGTACATGGAAAAGCACGCGGTGGCCCGGCTCGTCGGTGCGCCGCCCGGCTACGTGGGCTACGAGCAGGGTGGCCAGCTGACCGAAGCCGTTCGCCGCCGCCCGTACTCGGTCGTGCTGCTCGACGAGATCGAAAAGGCCCACCCGGACGTGTTCAACATCCTCCTGCAGGTGCTCGACGACGGGCGCCTGACCGACGGGCAGGGAAGGACGGTCAATTTCACCAACACGGTGCTGATCATGACGTCCAACTACCGGGGGGACCTGCGCGACGCTTTCAAGCCCGAGTTCTTGAACCGGGTGGACGAGATCGTCGAGTTCGCGCCGCTGACCGAGGCCGACATCTCCAAGATCGTGGAGATCCAGTTGCGGGCCCTGGACAATCGCCTGGCGGCGCGGCGCCTGGCCCTCGTGGTGACCGACGCAGCCAAGTCGTGGCTGGCGCACACCGGCTATGACCCCGTCTACGGCGCTCGGCCGCTGAAGCGCCTCATTCAGCGCCAGATCGGCGACCCGTTGGCCCTGGCCTTGCTGGAGGGCAGGTACGGCGACGGGGACACGGTCACCGTCGACGCTGTCACCGGTCCGGAGGGGCCCCCTGCTCCCGAAGGGGCGGCGCCCGGAGCCCTGATCTTGCGCTGAGGTCGGCCCTATTGCAACTCGACCATCACCGGCCTGTCGGTGCCCGTTCAAGTAGGTCCGGGGCCGGAGCCTGAGCCCTCGGGCGTGAGGTACGGTGGCGGCGTGCCCGCCACCATCCTCCTCGGCACCCAGTGGGGCGACGAGGGAAAAGGAAAGCTCACCGACCTGCTGGCCCGGGAGATGCAGGTGGTCGTGCGTTACCAGGGGGGCCACAACGCCGGCCACCGGATCGTGGTCGACGGTGAGAGCTTCGCCCTCCAGCTGCTCCCGAGCGGGGTCCTGTACTCCCACATCACGCCGGTGATCGGCAACGGCGTCGTGGTGGAGCCGAAGGTACTACTGGACGAGATCGACGCCCTCGAAGCCCGAGGGGTGGACTGCTCCCGCCTGGTCATATCGGGCAGCGCCCACCTCGTCATGCCTTACCACCAGGAGATCGACGCCCTTACTGAGCGCTACCTGGGCAAGAACCGGTTGGGGACGACCAAGCGGGGCATCGGGCCGGCCTACGCGGACAAGGCCGCCCGCATCGGCCTGCGGGCCCAGGACCTGCTCGACCCCAAGATCTTCCGCCAGAAGCTGGATGTCGTCTTGAAAGAGAAGAACCTCGTGCTGGCCAAGATCTACAACCGCCTGGCCCTCTCCTCCGACGACATCGCCAAGCGCTACCTGGAGGAGTACGCCCCTCGCCTGGCCCCCCACATCGGCGACGCCGTGGGCCTCGTGCACGACACCCTGGCCTCGGGTGGCGGCGTGCTCCTCGAAGGAGCGCAGGCGACGTTCCTGGACGTCGACCACGGCACCTACCCCTTCGTCACGTCCTCCAACCCGGTGGCCGGGGGGGCGTGCACGGGGGCGGGCATCGGGCCCCGCTACATCAGCCGGGTGGTGGGCATCGGGAAGGCCTACATCACCCGGGTGGGCGCCGGGCCGTTCCCGACCGAAGTCTTTGGCGAGATCGCCGGCACCCTGGTCGAACGGGGCAAGGAGTTCGGCACCAACACCGGTCGCCGCCGCCGGCCGGGATGGTTCGACGCCGTGATGATGCGCCACGCCGTGCGGCTCAATTCCCTGGACGAGCTGGCGATCACCAAACTCGACGTGCTGGACACGTTCGAGACGCTGAAGGTGTGCGTGGCCTACGAGGCGGCCGGGGCCCGCTACGAGCACATGCCCTGGCACCAGTCCGTGCTCCACGAGGTGCGCCCGGTCTACGAGGAGCTCCCGGGCTGGTGCACCGACACCTCGGGCGTCGACAGCAAAGAAGCCCTCCCCCGCCAGGCACGCGCTTACCTCGAGTTCCTGTCCTCTCAGTCCGGCGTGCCCATCACCTATGTCGGCGTAGGTCCCGGGCGCGACCAGATCATCCGTTTCGCCTGATCATGAGGGTCTGTGTCGTAGGTAGCGGCGGGCGCGAGCACGCATTGGCGGCGGCGCTGTCGGCCACGGCCGAGGTGGTGGTGGCACCGGGCAACCCGGGCATGGCCGGGTTGGAGCGCAGCGACGTCCCCCCCGAGTGGATAGACGCCGACCTGTGGGTCATCGGACCGGAGCAACCACTGGTCGAGGGGCTGGCTGACCGGATCCGGGGCCGGGGCCGCCTCGTGTTCGGCCCCGGGGCCGACGGGGCCCGCCTGGAGGGCTCCAAGGTGTGGATGAAAGAAGTCCTGGCCGCCGCCAGGGTGCCCACGGCTGAGTCCCGCGTCTTCGACGAGCTCGAACCGGCCCTGCGCTACGTGCGGGCGACGCCCGGGCCCTGGGCCATAAAGACGGACGGGCTCGCTGGTGGTAAAGGAGTCCTGGTCACCGGCACCCGGGACGAAGCGAGGCGGGACGTCGAGGCCAAGCTGTCGGGAAAGGCCTTTGGGGACGCCGGGCGCCGGATCCTGATCGAGGAGGCGCTCTCCGGGCCGGAGATCTCGGTCATCGCCATGTGCGACGGCCGCCAGGCCTACCCGCTCGACTGTGCCCAGGACTACAAGCGGGTGGGCGACGGTGGCACAGGGCCCAACACCGGGGGCATGGGCGCCTACTCGCCGGTGCCCTTCGCCTCGAGCGAGGTCGTGGGCCAGGTAATGGAACGAGCCGTCCTGCCCACCCTGCACGCTCTGTCCAAGCGGGCCATAAATTACCGAGGCGCCCTGTACGCCGGGGTCATGCTTACCGAGGACGGCCTGAAGATCCTCGAGTTCAACGTCCGTTTCGGCGACCCCGAGACCCAGGTGCTGTTGCCCCGCTGGGACGGCGATGTCACCGCTACCCTGTTTGCCGCCGCCTCCGGCGCCCTTACAGATGACCACGCCGCCCGGTTCTCGGCGCCGGCGGCGGTGTGCGTGGTGCTGGCCAGCCCCGGTTACCCGGACAAGCCCGAGACGGGAGCGCCCATCCAGGGCCTCGACGAGGCTCGGGCGGTGCCGGGGGCCCACATCTACGCCGCCGGTGTGGCCACGGGCCCCGGCGGCGCCCTGGTTACGGCCGGCGGTCGCGTGCTCAACGTGGTGGGCACAGGTTCCGACCTGGCCGGGGCCCGCCGGCTTGCTTACGAGGCTGCCAGTATGGTTCGTTGGCCGGGGATGGTCAGCCGTTCCGACATCGCCGCTGACGGGGGCAGCTCTTGACAACTCCCCGACCTGAAGGACGGGGATCCTGGGGCTCAGGCAGCCTCAGTCCCCGCAGGGACCAAGGTCTTACGGCCGTCGACGCCCTGACCTACCCGTACGGATTTGTCCCACCGGTCCGGGTTCAGGTTCCGTGCTGCGTTGCGGTCCCGGTCTTCGACCAGGCCGCACCCGTCGCACCAGAAGGTCCGGTCTGCCAACCCGAGGCGGTGCTTGGCTTTCGCACCACACCCGGAGCAGGTTTGTGTCGTATGGCGAGGGTCAAGGCGTACTATCTGGTGGCCGACTTTGCGGGCTTCTTTGTGCTGCCAGTCCTTCCGCTGGCTGGCGGTATGGGCGGCCACCTTGGCCGTGGTTGTCTTCGCCTTGGCCCGATTGGCCGAGCCCTTCGCCTTACGGGACAGGTTGCGCTGAGACCGGGCCAGCGCCTTGGCCGCCTGGCGAGCGAACCGTGGGTTGGGTATGTCGGCGTCGGCGAACTCGGTAGTGGCGAAGCTAGCCAAGCCCACATCAAGCCCGGTGGTGGCCCCGGTAGCGCCGAGGTCTTCAGGTCCGACGCGCACGACAAAGCTGGCCCACCAACGCCCGGCGGCGTCCCGACGGACCGTGACGGTCTTGGGGACCGAGGGCAGTGCTCTGGACCACACCACCCGCAGGGCGGTGCGGCCCCCTTTGACGGCAACGCAGAGCCGGCCATCTCGCAGCGAGAAGCCGTTGGCGTTCCACGACGCCGTGGAGTGCGAGCCCTTCTTCTTGAACCGAGGGCGCCGGCCTGGGTGCTCCTTGTCGTAGAAAGCCCGGACAGCTTTGTCGAGGTCACGCTGCACCTGCTGCTGGGGGGTCACGGGCACTG
>CAYZVQ010000155.1:0-11416 GCA_964481925.1 uncultured Acidimicrobiaceae bacterium | reverse complement strand
AGGAGGGAATCCACCAACCGGTCATAAAAGCTCAGGCCTCTGGGGTTGACGGCGCCTGTGCCCTCGGGGAGTATGCGAGGCCAGCGCAACGAGAACCGATAACTGTTGAGGCCCAGGTTTTTCATGAGCTCGACGTCCTCGGGCCACTTGTGGTAATGATCAGCAGCAATGTCGCCCGTCTGGGCGTGGTAAGTCGTCCCCGGCGTATGGGAGAACTCGTGCCACACGCAACTGCCCGCCCCGTCCGCCAGCGGCGAACCCTCAACCTGGTAGGCCGCCGTCGCGCTGCCCCAGTAAAACCTTCCGTTGGTGGCCACATCTGGTTCGGGCACGAGAACCTCCCGGTTCACAAGGTTGGCCCAAGCTTAGTTGTTTTCGGAGCAGGAGCATGCAAATAATCGTCCCGCAGGCCGTTGGCCTGCACCTCACACGGGCTGATGAAGAGGTTCTGGCGCTCCAAAGTGACATCGCCGCCTATCTTTCTCGACGCCCCTATCGAGCCATGGTGGAGCATGACCGGGCTCGTGCAGACCGCGGACGCATAGTCCTGCGAGTAAAGGAGCGCCCCCCTGACCAAATCCTGGTCCGCCTTAGTGAGTGCGTCGAAAATTGGCTTGCTGCGCTCGACATGTTCGCGTCTATTATCTCTCGCCGGCACTCCGGTCATAACATTAACGCGGGTTTCCCTATTTTCCTGGACGCTGACGACTTCGGCCGTACCAACGGCGGGAAGCGCCCGGCCCCGGGAAGCGGCCGTTATAAGATCCGGGGCATGAAGCCATCCGCGCAAGCAATAATCGAACGGGTGCAACCCTATAACAACGCTCATGAAGATGACCCTTTATGGGTGCTCCACGAGCTTGTGGACGCCACTAAGTTGATCACCAACGAGCCGGTATTGGCGATCGTGGAGGGCTCGACATATAAAGTTGGCGATATTATCCCGGAAATTATGCTTGACCGCGTCGACTTCCTGGTCGGTCCCGCGCCGGACAAGGCCGCCATCGGTCATGTCCTTGTCAACAAATGGCACCGGGACCTGGCCGCGGCCACGACGTTCGACTTGGCCTGCGCTCTGGCTTTCCCGGACATGACCGACGGCGCCGGCCGGCCGCTACCCACCAACGGCCGGCTAATCAACGCCACCACGAAGCTGGTGCGCGATGCAGTCTGGGATACCTGTTGGCGGCTGCGTTTTTTCACCGGGCGCACGGGAGTGACGACCATCGACTCAGTGCCGATCGCCGTGGACGCCCGGTTGTAAAACCGGTCGCACGGAGTGCCACCGGCTCAGGTCACGAGGGTGCCCGGCGACGCAGGACGATATCGCCGGACGACGTCAGTGCTTGAAAGTGGGAGCCGAGGTAGCCGCGCAAGGCGGGCGCGTCCCAGGGGATGCGCCTCTCCTGGAAACCGAGCGCCAGGACCACGTAATCGCTGTGCCGGAGGGCGTCCAACCAGACCGCCACCGCCCTGGCCGAGTGCCCCTCGGGACTGCTGGCCGGGTACCCGCCGTCTTCGCTGATCGTCGTACCGAAGGCGTCGGTGACGGCCGTACAGCCCGGTGTCGCCGAGCTGAAGCGGTCAGACAGGACCAGGGTGGGGGCGTCATCGCCCAGCACGCAGGCACCCGGGGGGACGAGGCGGTCTATAAGGGCGACGTTGGGGAGCCCCCCGGGACTGGCGCGCACGGTCTGCACGGCGTGGACCGCCCCCACCACAAGCACAGCCAGCGCACAGAAGGAAAGGAGGCGGGGGACGCGCCGGCCCAGGCGGCCACCGGCCAGCCCGAGCATCAGGGCTAGAAAGGGCCCGAAAAAGGCGGCGTAGTGGTAGTAATAGGCAGCCGGCTCGGCCAGCCCCGTGCCCGTCACGACAGCGATCGCCACGGCGGTGGCGTCAACAGGCGTGAAGCGCGCGTCGCCGTCCCCCACCAGGACAGTGTTGCTTACGTGGCGGCCCCGGGCCCCTCGGGGCCACGCTCGGCCGATCGTGTAGCTGCCCACGACAAGGGCGCCGATGAGCACGGCCAGGACCACGGCCAGTTCCCGGTCGTGATGATCGGACAGGCCGCTCGGCACGCTGGACGGCGGCGAACCGATCAACGATGCGAGCCGGTCGTAAAGCGACGGTTCGGAGACGCCCGTGCGGGCGAACTGGGTGACCACGACGTCGTGGACAAAGGCGGCCGGCGCCAGCACGAGGAAGGGCCCGCAGACCAAAGCAAAGCTCACCGCCGTGCCGGCCAGGAAGGGCACGAGGCGGCGACGGGCCGCCGACGCCAGCAGGGCCACCACGACCACCACGAAGGGGAGCAGTGCGAACGCCTTGCAAGCGCCGGCCAGGCCGAAGCAGGCGCCCGCCACCGCCAGGCGCCCGGTCCGCCCGCTCAGGTGGTCGCCCTGAAAAGCGGCCGCCAGGCCCAGCAGGCAGAACATGGCACAGAAAGGCTCGAGCATCACAGTGCGCTGATCGATGAGGCACAGCGGGTAGACGGCCATCACCCCGCAGGCGATGGCCGTGGTCAGGGCACCGCGGTGGCGGACCGTCCAGCCCAGTGCCAGTACGCCGACCGTCTCGACCAGCGGCACGGCCAGCCGCGCCCAGGCGAAGGCGGTCCGGGTGCCGACGGAGCGTGACCAGAGAGCGAACGGCAACATAAGTACGGGGACCCCGGGCGGCTGGTCGTCGACGAAGCTGCGGTAAGGCAGGATCCCGTGCGCCAGACGGACGGCGGTGCCGAACCAGACCCCGTCGTCGTACTCGAGGTACTGGTGCCATTCCCCCATACCCAGCAGCTCGTACCAGCCGATGCCGAGGCTGAAGGCGGCCGCCAGGGCTATGACCAGGACAATGAGCCGAGACCGAGGTGGGCCAGGACCGGTCGGGCCTTCGACGCCCGCCCTTGCCGTCCTCATGCTCCGCACCGGGCGTTATCGTACCCGTCACCATCGCTGACCGAAGAACTGCTCGACCGGGCGGACGAACGCCGCCCGCGCTCGAACCCGTAACGTCTGGTCGGAAACCCGCCAGGAATGTCGCCGGTCTCCGGCGAGACTTTGGATATGGTCGACAAGAGCGCCGAAGTTACAGAGGCCGAGGTTACAAACAAGGGGCGCCCCGCTGAGCGGGGCCCTGCCCCCCTCGCCGCGCCAGCCCGGCCAGGTTGGGCGGCCCTGGCGGCGGCAGGCGTGACCGTGGTCCTGTGGGCGTCGGCGTTCGTCGCCATCCGCAGCGCCGGTGCTGCGTTTTCCCCTGGCGCCCTGGCTCTGGGCCGGCTGGCGTGCGGGTCGGTAGCGCTGGGCGCGGTTTGCTGTGCGCGGCGAGAGGGATGGCCGCGACGGGCCGCCTGGCCAGGCATCGTGACATCGGGTTTGCTCTGGTCCGGCGTCTACATGGTCAGCCTGAACTGGGGCGAGCGGAAGGTCGACGCCGGGACGGCGGCGATGGTTGTCAGCCTGGGCCCCGTGGTCATCGCGCTGGTCAGCACCTGGGTGCTCAAGGAGGGCCTTTCGGCCACCCTGCTGGCCGGGCTGGTCGTTTCGTTCGCCGGGGTCGTGGTCGTGGGGGCCGCTACCTCGGAGGCCGGGCATGCGTCGGTGGCCGGCGTCATGCTCTGCCTACTGGCCGCTTTGTCCTTCGCCGTGGCCGTGGTCGCCCAAAAACCGGCGCTGAGGCACGCCTCGGCCCTTCAGGTCACCACGTTCGGGGTGGCGATCGGCGCTCTGGCCTGTCTCCCCTTCACCGGCCAGCTCGTTTCCGAGGTTGCCGCTGCGCCTCTGTCCGCCACCCTAAAGGTCTGCTACCTCGGCGCCTTCCCGACCGCGATCGGCTTCACCACCTGGGCCTACGCCCTAGCCCGCACCCCCGCGGGCAAGATGGGGGCCACGACCTACCTGGTCCCCGCCCTCACCGTCGTTATGTCGTGGGCGTTGCTGGGGCAGGTCCCCGGCTTACTGGTGATCGGCGGCGGCGTACTGTGCCTCGCCGGCGTGGCGATCGCGAGGCGCCGCCCTCGCCCTTCAGTGCCTCGTCTCGGCTGAGACCGCGTGTAGTCGGACCGCCGGGACCATTCTCGCCAGAACCCTAAAGGTGAGAGACGGGGAGCCGATCTACAAGACAAGGCAACTTGCGCCTGGTGCCGTCCCGGCCGTCCCGGCCCGCGGCCACCAACGGAGGTCGACCCATGCTCGGTCTGTTTCGCCAGGGCTCCCAGCGGGGCCCGGCGCCAAAGTACGCCACCCCCGACTCCCTTCTGGCCGGCCGCGTGGTCGTCAACGGGGTACGGATCGACGCCCAGCTGACCCCCCCCTACCTCCGGGCCATCTCGCTGCACAACGAGTGCCACTATCTGGCCGGCCTACGCAGGTGGGAAGAAGGCCTGGCCAAGATAACGCGGGCGGTTGGCCTCCGCCGCCGCTTGGCGGACGCGCGTCCCGAGGTCTTCGCGCCGGACCTCGCCAACTCGCTGAACGCCCAGTCCACGTGCCTGGCCAACCTGGGACGTCACCAACAGGCGCTGGCTGCGACCGACGAGGCTGTCGCCATTTACCGCCAGCTGAGCAACGCCCGGCCCGACGCCTTCCGGGCCAAGCTCGCCCTCTCGCTCAATAATCAGTCCATCTGCCTGGGCAACCTTGGGCACCACGACGAGGCGCTCAAGGCCAGCGAAGAGGCCGTCGCCATTTACCGCGACCTGGACGAGACCGCCGCCGGGCCCATCTGTCCCGGGCTTTCCCGGTCACTGGGCAATCTGGCGACGGCCCTTGACGCGCTCGACCGGCACGCCGAAGCCGCCGAGGCTCGGGCGGAGGCAGGCTCGTCCACCGGCACCCCCTGACAGACCAGGTGGCGAGCTCGGGCCACCCTCGCTTACCGTCGTCACCGTAAAAAAACCCTTTCCCCGTCACCGAAATGGGGCGAGGGGCGGGATGCCCCCGGCTCAAGCCGTGGGGAGGCAGAGCCCCACGGTTTAGCGGTCACGTCCGGAGACGGCCCGACGCGTACCTTCCTGCGGTGGCGTGCCTTCGGGAACTTGTGGCTCGTGACGATACGCAGGCCCGAATTGGAAGCACTGCGCCTTGACGTGCTAAATGGGGCCCGGTATCGTGCGTCCGAACTGACAACCTGGAACGGAGCGTCATGGCACAACTCGCGGTAGTGCTCGTCAAGCTCGTCCGCCCCATAATCCCCGCCCGTCCGAGCCACCTGGACGAGCCTCGGCCCCGCGCACCGCGTCGACGTGTGCGCGCCCTCATCACTGCCCTGGTCGTCGTCCTTCCGGCGATAACCGCAGTCGCCCCTGCGTCCGCGGCCGGGTCAACCGCCCCCGGCCAGCTCTACGCCTTCGGGGAGAACAATGACGGCCAGCTTGGCAACGCCGCCAATAACGGGTCGACTTCGGCCAACCCGGCCCCGGTCCAACTGAGCGTGCCCGCAGCGACAGGCCAGCTGGTCCAGGTAGCCACAGCCAAGGACCACAGTCTGTTGCTCACCTCCTCCGGTCAGGTCTTCTCCTTCGGCGACAACTACTACGGCCAGCTCGGCAACGCGACGAACGCCAACAACTCGGCTGTTTCCGCCAACCCGGACCCGACGCCGGTGACGCTGCCCGGCCCGGCCGCCCAAGTTGCCGCGGGCGACCAGCTCAGCTTGGTGCTGCTCTCCAACGGCCAGCTCTACGCTTTCGGCGCCAACGAAGAGGGACAGCTCGGCAACAACAACAACGACGCTTCGATAGCCAACCCGACACCGACGCTGGTGAACCTGCCCGGGGGCGCCACGGTGGCCCAGATTGCCGCCGGTGACGATTTCAGCTTGGCGCTGACCACGGGCGGCCAGCTCTACGCTTTCGGCGACAACCAGTACGGCCAGCTCGGCGACGGCACCAATAACGCGACCATCGCGGCCAACCCGACGCCCGCGCTGGTCGCGCTACCGGCCGGCCGGATAACCCAAATTGCCGCCGGTTTTGACTACAGCCTGGTGCTCAGTTCCACCGGCCAGGTCTTCGCCTTCGGCGACAACGACTACGGCCAGCTCGGCAGCCCGGACAACAGCGGCACCACTACGGCCAGCCCCAGCGCGACGCAGGTGTCGATACCGGCATCGGCCGGCCCGGTCGTCCAGATCGCCGCCGGCGGGTACCACAGCCTCGTGCTCACCTCGTCCGGTCAGGTCTACGCCTTCGGTGACAACGACTACGGAGAGCTGGCCAGCGCCGCCAACAACGGGACGACCACGGCCAACTCCAGCCCCGCCCTGGTCAAGCTGCCGGCGGGGGCAGGCCCGGCCGCACATGTCGCCGCCGGCTTCGACGACAGCCTGGTGCTCACCACCGCCGGTCAGCTCTACGCTTTCGGCAATAACGAGTTCGGCCAGATGGGGACCTCCACCAACAGCGGTGTGTCCGGTCCCAACCCCGTGCCCCAACCTGTCGGCCTCCCCGCCGGTGCCACCGTGGACACCGTTTTCAGCGGGTCGAGCTCCTACTCGACGTTCGCCATCGTCGCCGACCTTGCCATTGCCATGGGCTCGGTCAGCCAGGGCCGGGTGCACACGACATACGCGACCCAGGTGCGAGCCAGCGGTGGCGCCTTGCCGTACAAGTGGACGGCTGCCGGCCTTCCTCCGGGCCTGTCGATCGGGGCGACCAGCGGAAAAATCTCGGGCAAACCCAAGACTAAAGGGACCTTCGTCGCCACCGTGACGGTGACCGACAGGTTCGGCATAAAGACGTCGGTGCACCTCAAGCTGACGATCAAGGCTGCTGCGGCCACGCACAAGCACTAGGCCTTTTCCCGACCGCTCTCGGTTCGGGGGCGGCCCGCCGGACTTTCCCTTTCTGCAATAACGCGCATTAGGCGGTCCCTGGACCGCGCCCGACCAAGGGGCAGCCGTACGGCTCAATCTTTCAAGTGGACTATGGCCCGGGCGAGTTGTCGCGCAACCTTGCGGTGCCCGTCCTGCCACACGCTCCTACCGGCATCCCTGAGAGCTTCGTAGACGCGCTTGACGCGGTACAAGACGATGGAGAGGGCCCCGACAACGGTCAACGCCACCGCTAGGTCCCAGATGGAGCTCAGGCGGAACTTCCCCGACGACCAGAAGGCCGTCAGCACCAACACCAAGCCCACGCGCCAGAGCGCCCACCGCAGGCGTCTCTGGTTTGTTCCCGGCCGCCTCGAGCTCGCCATCGTCCCGACCTTAGTCCTCATCTGTTGGGCGCCGAAGGAGGCAGCGAGCAAGGGCGCATCGGGTCACGGGCTGTGCCCGGGCCCGACGTGGGCCCGCTATCGACCGAGCCGATCGTCTCGGAAGTCAACTGGGAGCAAGGTCGGCCGATATGTTCGGCATGGGCTTTGCCCCCGGGGTACCGCGCCCTGTGGGCCGACCACCTGCCAAGGAGGAGGACGGGTGGGTACAACAGGGACGGACGAGTGGCGCTGAGCAGCCCGTCACCGCCCCGCCTCGTCCGCAAACAGGCCTGGGGCCAAGGGCTCCTCATCGAGGGAACAGAGGCTTTGCTCTGGCCGGCCGAGGACGGCATCGAGGCCGCGGCCATGCCGCTGCCCGACCCCGACGACGCGGTCCGGGCCATCCTGTCGTGGGTGAGGCCGAAGGTCTTGCGGTTCCAGATGACGGTCGCTCCCCAGGGTTTCCCCGAGCTTGTTCTCGTCAGCACCCAGGCTTCGAGCGGGCCGGCGCAGTTCGTGGTCCGCAAGTCCTACCAGATCACCACCACTGTTGTCTGCGACCCACCGGACGAAGTGCACATCGTGGAGCGCCGCGACCTGTTCCGGGTCCCGGTGGCGACGCCAGTCACCTTGACCGCGCCCTCCGGCAAACATGCCCTCTATTCCATAGACATCTCCACCGGGGGGGTGCGTGTCTGTTCGCCCGAGCCCCTCCAAATCGGGACGGAGGTGGATGTCAGCGTTGAGCTGGGTGGGGGCCAGGTGGTCGAGGCTCCTGCCGTGGTGCGCCACAGCCGGTCCTTTGGTGTGGCGGGAGGCGCCCCGAGGCTGGCCCAGCAAGGCGAACGTGACGGGTGCCCGAGCCAAGTGGGGCTTCAGTTCCTCCATCTGGCGCCCCGCGCCGAGAGACAGCTGGCTCAGTTTGTTGCTCGCCACCAACGCCGGCTCATGCCCAGGGTGAAAACCTTCTTGACTGCCCAGTACAGCTGCGATCTCCGTCCCCTGTTCGTCGACGCACCTGTCACCGAGGTGTCGCCCGGTGAGATCGTCCTCGTCGCTCGTGAAGCCCATCTGCCGGGCGAGCCCCTGGGGCTCAGGTTGCGCGTCGGCGGCCGCGCCTACAACTTCGGCGCCCGCGTCGTGTCGTGCAAGACCGAAGCGGTGGGCGATGGCGAACGCACTCGACATCTCGTTGTGGCGTCATTGGCCGAGGGCGACGACATCGCCGAAGAGCGGTTCCGCATTGCGGTCAGAGACCTGGCGCTCGAGCAATGGCCTCCCGAGCCCGTGCGCCCCATTTAGTCAATTGTGGGATCTCGCCAAATTGTCCGGCACCCGTTCCGTGGACCGGGACCACTGCTAGACTCGCCCGAGCCTTGACAGGAAGCTTTACCCCGTTGCCAGGGAGAGCAAATGACACCCCTGCAATGCCTCATCTGTGGGGGCCCTACCAATAGGCAGTACAACCCGCGCATGGTCAATGGCCGCTTTGAACCCAAAGGACCGTGGCCCCTGTGCGAGGCATGTGTGCCCGAGCTGCGCGAGAGGCTGAAAGAAGCCCAGTGCCAGTGCTGCGGCGCCCACCGGCCCGCTTGCATGTGTTACAGCTCGTTGGCCAACAGGATGGAGAGGACGGCAAGTGGCCAGATCCATCTGCACCGCAACCGTCTCGAGCGCTGCAGCCCGGAGGCTCACGGCCGCCCCTATCCCGAGCCGCTCGAATCTCTGTTCCTGGAAGAAGTTCACATGGCAAGCCAATGAGCGGCGGCACTGTCATCTCCTGACCCTCCCGGGCACAGTGGCCCTGCAGTCCCATGGTGAGCAAGGTTCTAGCCCGCCCGCGCAATCCGAACACGCCTCTGGTTCGTAGCTCCTTATTGACCACTACCTACATGCAGCACGGACCAGTTGCGATAGCCATCTCGTCCGCGCCGACCAAGATCCCGAACTTCGGGGGTAAGGAGCTGAGATGAGAAAGAGCCGGGCCCGCAAGCTGGTCCATTTATGGGGAACCGTTGTCATCGCCGTGGGCTTCAGTGCGGTCGCCACGTACGGAGCATCGGCGTCGAGCGCGACAGGGGCGCCCCCGGCCGGCCTCAAGGCAATCGGCCCGGCGACGGCGACCGGGAAAACGATAAGCCTGGCCAAGGGCAAAGCGGGCATCTTCCTCATTGGCCCGAACGGCCACGCGCTTTATATCTTCGACAAGGACCACGGGACCACAACGGCTTGCACCGGGACTTGTGCAACCTACTGGCCGGCACTGACGGCCACCGGGCCCATCACCACGGGGCCGGACATAGATAAAGCTAAGGTCGCTAAAGTCGACGCTCAGAAACCAGACCAACTGACCTACTACGGCCACCTCCTGTACTACTTCAAGGGCGACGCAGCACCTGGTCAGACCGGTGGCACCAAAATCAAGGGCTGGTACCTTCTCGGGCCCTTCGGCAATGTAATGCTCCCGAAGGCGTAACCTCGTGCCCATCGGCCGGGGCGCCACGTCCTGGGCATTGTGGCCCCGAGGTCGTCTATTGCCAGGTGGCCCGTAGCCTCCGGCCGAGCTCGGCCCTTGACCGCGGGGCCGGCGCCGCCTTCTTTTGTTCGCCGGCGCTAGCCCCACGGTCCCTTAGGCCCAGAATGCCTCCCGGCTCCGGCCGATTTGGCGGCAAACATCAGATTTCGCGGACCACGAAGGTAGGGCACGACCGGTAACCTCGTGACGTCCACGGTTAGCCACGTAAAGTGGGGCGTGAGGATCGTCAAACCAGGTCGAGTTTTTCGGTGCCTACCATCCCAGTGATGACCACCGGCGGCACGAGAACGAGACGACTGAGCTGGGCGCTCCCCAGAACGGGAAATGGGCCTAAACACGCCTCTTTGCGGGTCGCACTGGTCTGCGCTCCGCTCGTTGTGGTCGCCGTGTTGGCCGCGGTCGTCGCCACCGGGGGGCTGGCGTCCGCGACGAGGCAGGCGGCGGGCCCAGACCAGCTCGTCCCCCTGTACGAGGACAACGCCAACGACTGGGCCGCCGCATGCTCGGAGACGAACGGGGCCAACGGCGGCTCCTTCATCATCGCCGACGTCGATGCCGGCTCAGGGGCAGGTGCCGCCCCGGTGCCCGCCTGGGCAACGGTCATCGACAACTGCGACAGTTACGGAAAGGCCGAAGTCCTTGGTTACGTGTGGACGGACTACGGCAAAGGCGGGGCGGCGTCCGTCCCAGCCATTGAGGCGCAGGTGAAGGACTGGTACTCCTTCTATCCCGGCCACATCGCCGGGATCTTCTTCGACGGCGCGGCCGACACCGTACCCGGTACCGGCGCCAGCAACGTGAGCTTCTACCAGACCCTCGACTCCTATGTCCACCAGAGCTGGAAGAGCAACGATGAGGTCGTGCTCAACTACGGGGCCAACCCGGCGTCCGGGTGGATGTTCAACTCCTCCAACGCCAAGAACGCGGACATCGTGGTGATCTTCGAGGGCTCCTACAGCACCGCCGGGGAAAACCCATATGTCGGCGGTGGATGGGCACCGGCGAGTTGGGAGTCCCAGTACCCGGCGGACGACTTCGCGGCCCTCATGTACGACACCAACAGCACTGTCGCCGTACCGCAGCCGGCAACCGCCTGCGCTGCACTGACGGCCCAGCACATCGGGTACCTCTACGTCGGTACCTGGTACACCAACCTGGCGCCCTACTTCTCCACGTTCGCCGGCGACTGCTGACCTCGCCGGGCCCAGGCGCGCCCGGCGACGTACCAAACCGCGCCCAGGCTGCCGACGAAGAAGCCCACGGGCCAGTTCGACCAGAAGGAGGCGGCGATCGACAGCCACACCGTCACCAGCGCCAGGGCGGAGGACGCGAGCATGGCCGCCACCGGCCGGTCGGTGAGGTAGCGGGCAGCCGCCGGAGGCCCGATCATGAGGCTGAACACGAGCAAAGCGCCAACTACGGGCAACGCCATCGTGGTGGCGGCCCCCACGGCCAGCAAGAACCACAGTTCAACCTGCTGAGGCCGGATGCCCTGTGCGGCCGCCAGTTCGGGGGCGACAGTGGACAGCACCAGGCGACGGTAGAGGAGCACGACCAAGCCGAGGCAAGCCGCCCCGATCGCCGCGGTAGGAAGTATCTCCGACGCGCTGACAGCCAGCGGTTCGCCAAAGAGCAGCGAAAACGTCTGCTCGGAGTACTCGGTGCTCATGGACAAGAACAGGGC
>CAYZVQ010000154.1:0-11428 GCA_964481925.1 uncultured Acidimicrobiaceae bacterium | reverse complement strand
CGCTCATGCCGATGCGCCGGTGGATGCGCCACACCGACAGCGGGATCCCGCACGCCGTGAGCGCCTCCTGCCAGGCGGCCACGTGCTGGTAGACCGAGTCGACCAGCGTCCCGTCGAGGTCGAACAAGAACGCCGGCGTGGGTACGTGGAACCGCCCGCTCTCGAGCTGACCGGGCCCCCCTGCAGATGAGCCAGACATGCCCGTAACCCTAGCGGCGACGGGTGAGCACCAGCCTGGCCTCGATGGCCCGCAGGTCACCCTCGTCGTCCTCATGGCGCACCAGAGGACCGAAACCGGACTCCTCGACCACGCCGGCCAGGGCACGGTCCTGGTCCCCCCCGACCTCGAGGAGCACCGAGCCGCCCGGGCGCAGCAGGCCGGCGGCGGCCCGGACGGCCTGGTCGAGGACCGCCGTACCGTGCGGCCCCCCGTCGAGGGCGTGAAGGGGCTCGTACTCTTGGACGTCGCGGGGCAGGAAGACGAGCTCCTCGCTGGGCACGTAGGGCACGACGGCGACGACGACGTCGAAGTGCCCGCGGAGCTCGCCCGGCAATGGCTCGGCCAGGTGTCCGGTGTACACCTCCGCGCCGTTGGCGGCCGCGCACCGGCAGGCGAGCGGGTCGATGTCGGTGGCCACCACCCGGGCCCCCGGCCGCGCCCGGCCCAACGACAGGGCGACGGCGCCCGACCCCGTGCACAGGTCGGCGGCCAGGCCGTCGGGGGGCAAAAGTTGGACGGCCCGCCGGACCAGGGACTCGGTCTGCCATCGGGGCACATAGACGCCGTCATGGACCACGACACGATGGCCGGCGAAGATGACCGAACCGGTCAGCCAGGCCAGCGGTTCGCCTGTTACCCGCCGGGCGACGAGGCGCTCGAGGCGCTCGGCGTCCCCGCCGGCGGCGTCCGTGAGCTCGTCCGCCTCTTCGTAGGGGGCCACGCAGCCCGCCTCGGCCAGCCGCGCCGCCAGCGCCCGACGAGGCGCGCTCGAAGTTTCCCCGATCCTGTCAGCCTATGCCGACGTACTGAACGTCGACGGGTTGGCGTCCGCCCCGACGAGGTCGCCGGCGCGCATGCCGGGCAGGAACAGGAAACCGGCAGTCACGATCGCGCCCAGGACGCCCACCCCGACGAGGGTACGCCGGGCGCCCAGGACCTCCGCCACCGGGGCCGTGAGGGCGTAGCTGAGCGGTAACAGGGCCGTCGAGATGGCCCAGTCGATGCTGGACACCCGGCCCAACATGCTGTTCACGACCCGGCGCTGCTTGACGGTGGCCCAGACGACGGTGCCGGCGGCCTCGGCCCCGTTTACCACCACAGCGGCACCGGCGAGGCCCCAGGAGCTGGTGGCCAGCCCGTACCCGGCCACGGCCAGAGTGGCCAGCGCCCACCAGCCGTAGATCCATGGCATGGGGCGCAGGGGGTGCGGGCGGTACCCGGAGAAAACAGCCCCGGCGAGCGCCCCCACCCCGCCGGCGGCCAGCACCACCCCGTAGGTGGACGCCCCCTGGTGGAGGCTGTTGCGCACGATGTACGGCAACAGGACCTGGGTAGGGCCGATGAAGAGCAGATAAGTGAAGGTGGCAGAAAGGAAAGTCCCCCACAGCCACACCTGGCTGCGGACGTAACGCAAGCCCTCGCCCACCTCTCGGCGCAGGCTGGCCCGGTGCAGGCTGGCCCGGCGCCCGGCACCGGCCTCTTGGCCCAGGCCAAACCCGTGACTGGGGCCCGTCGCCAGCCGGTACCCGTCGATGGCGGCCATCTGCCTCACGCACAGGGCAGAGAAGGCGAAGCTGGCGGCGTCCAGGGCGAAAGCCCCCCATGGGCGCAGGAGGGCGACAGCCAGGCCGCCCACGGCCGGGCCGGCCAGCTGGAGGGCGAAGGGGCGGGCGAACTGCTCGATGGCGTTGGCTTGGACCAGCTCCGGGCCAGGGACGAGCTGGGGGACGAGGGCGTCGAACGAGGGCGAGGCGAAGGCGGTGGCGGTGCCTATCACGGCCCCCGCCAGGCAGAGCTCGTAGATGTGGGCCGAGCGCCCGGCCACCACCACGGCCAAGGCGCCCACGGCCAGGGCGCGCACGATGTCGGCCCATAACAGTACGGTGCGCCGGGAGAGCCGGTCCGACACTGCCCCCCCGACGAGCAGGAACACCAACTGGGGCACGGACGTGGCCACCCCCACGTAAGCCAGCGCCGACGGGTGGTCGGAAATGGCGTACGCCTGCCAGGCCACGGCCACGATGAAAATGCCGTCGCCCAGCAGCGAGACGGCCATCCCGGTCCATAGGAGCCGGAAGTCCCGTCGGCGCAAGGGCGCCGTGATCAGCACGCGGCGCGCTCCCTAGCAGCCGGGTGGCTGCGCCCGCTGCATTTCGAAGCGCTCGGCCAGCTCGGCCAGGACCTCGTTGAGCTGTTCGATCTCGCTGTCGTCGTTGGCCGCCGTCACCTGCACCCGGAAACCGACCTGGGACCGAGGCACCAGGGGGTAGGCGGCCAGCGTGACGTAAATTCCCCGGTCGAAAAGGAACCGCCCTACTAGGTCGATGTCGTCGGCGTGGCCCAAGGGGAGCTCGATGACCGGGAAACCCGATGTGTTCAGCGTTCGTAAACCTAACCTGTGCACCTGGTCCAGTACGGCTTTGGTCTTCAGCCGCAACGAAGTGCGTATGTCGTCGCCTTGGGCGTCGTTGACCCTGAAACCGGCCAGCACGGTAGCCAGGGACGCAATAGGTGACGGGCCCGAATAAAGGTACGGCGCGGCCGCCACCTTCAGGTGGTTCTTGAGCCAGGTGGGCAGGGCCATGAACGCGGCCAGGGACGAGTACGCCTTGGAGAAGCCGGCGACCAGGACCACATTGTCGTAGCTTTCGTCGAAATAGCGGACGATGCTGTTCCCCCGGTGCCCGTAGGGCATCTCGTCGGTGGGCCGTTCACCGATGACCCCGAAGCCGTGGGCATCGTCCACGTACAACAGAGCGTCGTACTCTCGGCAGATGCGAGCGTACTCCGGCAGGTCGGGCGCGTTGCCCGTCATGCTGTTGACCCCGTCGAGGCAGAAAATCCTCGACATGTGGGCGGGTACCGAACGTAGGACCTCTTCGAGGTGCCCGGGGTCGTTGGCCCTGACCCGGTGGAGGGTGGCGCCCGCGCCCCGGGCGATGGCCGCCCCCTCGTAGATGGTCTTGTGGGCCTGGGCGTCCACCAGCACCGCGCCCTGGCCGGCCAGCACCGGGACCACCGAAGTATGGATGAGCGTGATCGTGGGCAGTACCAGCGTGTCGGGCGCCCCGAGCAGTTCGGTGAGCTGGTCCTCGATCTCCAAGTAAGGACGCGGGTTCCCGAGCAGTCGCGACCAGCTCGGGTGGGTGCCCCACTGGCGGATGGCGCCCTCCACCGACGCCATGATCTCGGGGTGAAGGTCGAAGCCGAGGTAGTTGCAGGAGGCGAAATCGCACAGCCACTTGTCCCCCACCCGGATACGCCGGCCCCTGACCTCTTCGATGACGGCGTCCATCATCGGGTGGGAGGAACGCAAGCGCTCCAGATCGGCCCAACGGCCGTCCGCCCGCGCCCGCTCAGGCAGGTGTGCCAGTGTCGCCATGGTCGGCCCTGCCCAGGTGCTCGTCATTTATGGTTTATCCTCCAACGATTTCTTGGGCCTGGGCGGAGAGCTCTCCCGATGCCATCAGCGGCAGGAGCCGCTCCATGTCCTCGGGCCCGACGGGCCGGGCGAAAAAGAAGCCCTGCCCGTAGCCGCAGCCAAGGGATCTGAGGCCGTCGGCCTGGCGGGACTTTTCTATACCTTCGGCCACCGTGTCCAGGTTGAGGGACCGGGCCACTTGCACGATGGCCTCAGCCAGGGCCAAGGCCCGGTCCGAGTCGCCGACGTCGTCGACGAACGATTTATCGACTTTCAATATGTCGACGGGGAACCGCTTCAAATAGCTGAGGGACGAATAGCCGGTCCCGAAGTCGTCGATGGCAAAACAAACGCCCAGCGCCTTCATCTCGAGCATGCGGGCGATGACCGCATCGGCGTCGTGCACCAGCAATCCCTCGGTTATCTCGAGGACCAGGCAGCCCGGCTCCAACCGGGACTCCCGCAAGGCTTCGGACACGTCGGCGATGAGCCCATCGTGCTGGAAATGGCGGGCCGAGATATTGACGTTCATCTTCAGCCTTCCGCCCAGGTTGTGCTGGTCCTGCCAGAGGCGGGCCTTGCGGCACGCCTCGCCCAGTACCCAGCGGCCGATGGGGATTATGAGGCCCGTCTCCTCGGCCAGGGGGATGAAGTCGTTGGGCTCGATCAGGCCCCGCTCGGGGTGCTGCCAGCGGATCAGGGCCTCGAGGGCGATGCCCTGGCCACCGTTCAGGCTGACTATGGGCTGGTAGAAAAGGATGAACTGGTCTTCGTCGACGGCCTGCTGGAGCTCGGCGGTGCGTTCGAGGCGGTCGCTCACCGCCTCCTGCAGGGAAGGTTGGTAGACCTCGTAACCGTTCTTACCCTTGGCCTTGGCCGCGTACATGGCCACGTCGGCCGCCTGCAGGAGCTCGGCCGGCCCCTCGAGGCCGCACTTGCTATAGGCGATCCCCACACTGGCGTGGACCGGGATAAGGCGGTCGTTGACCGAGAACGGCGGTTTCAGATCGGCCAGGATCCGCTCGGCCGCCAAGCGGGCGTCGGAGATGTCCTCGGTCGCCTCCAGCAGGACGGCAAACTCGTCGCCGCCGAAGCGGGCGGCCGTGTCACCCGAGCGCAGCGAGCCCATCAGGCGTCCGGCCACCGCCACCAGCAGCTCGTCGCCCACGGCATGGCCCAGGCTGTCGTTGACGAGCTTGAAGTCGTCGAGGTCCAAGAACAGCACGGCGAGCGACGTCAGAGAGCGCGCCGCCCGGGCCAAGGCATGCTCGAGGCGGTCCCGGAACAGAGGGCGATTGGCCAGACCGCTCAGGGCGTCGTGGAAGGCCTGGTGTTTCAGTTCGTCCTCCAGGCGCTTGCGTTCGGTCACGTCGCGCAGGGTGAGCACGATGCCCTCGACGGTCGGTTCGCCCAGCATGTTGTTGGTGACCACCTCCACGTCCCGCCACGAGCCGTCGCTGTGGCGTACCCGCCATTCGGCCGTAGCCGACGTGCCGGCGCGGAAAGCCACCCCACCGTAGAGGGCGATGGCCCTTTCCACGTCCTGGGGGTGGATCAAAGAAGTGACCCGCCGGCCCTCCAGCGCCCCCGGTTCGTACCCGAGGGTGCGCTGGGCTGAGGGCGTCTGGTAGGTAATGGTCGTGTCGGGCCGGGCGATGAGGATGACGTCGGAGGCGCTCTGTACGAGCGTCTGGAACCGCAACTCGCTACGCCGGGCGTGGAAGGCGTCGGTCAGGTCCTCGCGGTCGAGGGCCAGGCCGACCTGGGCGGCCAGGGTCTCCAGCGTGTTGGTGAGGTCGATGGGCAACTCGTCGGAGGCCTCGACCACGATGACGCCCTTCAGTTTTTCGCCCGTCACGATGGGGCAAAGGAACAACCACTCCCCGACCGTGCCCGCCGGGACGTCCTCCCGTACGGCGGCACGGCACCGCACGGCGCGCCCCGAGTTAAGCGCCTCCCACGCCTCGTTGGCCAGGGTGCCCAGGTCGAACTGGGGGTTACGGTCCGGCGTCCCCCGTGCGGCCACCACCTTGAACTCGCCGGGTGCGCCGACCATGGCCAGGCTCACGGAACAGGCCTCGGCGTGCCCGCCGACCAGGTCGCTCACGGCCCGTACGGTGGCTTCGTTGATGCCGGTCCGGCCGGTTGCGCCCACCAGCTCGGCCGCCTCCCGGCGCATGACCTGCTCGCGGGCCACGGCCTGTTTGTGAGCGGAGACGACACCTGACATGCGCAGCACGACCAGAAAGAACATGATCCCGGCGACAGCGGCTATGACCGGCGCGTCCACCGGCTTGCCCACCGAGGTCTCGACGAGCAGCCCGACCGGGGCGATGAGGGTGATAGCGCCGAGCAGGGCCAGGCGGGAACGGCTCGTGAGCAGGGCCGCCACCGGCCGGCGCTCCGACAGTTGGCGCATCGACGGGTGCAGGGCGGCCGCCCCCCAGCAGCTGTAGAAGACGATCCACCCGAGATCGAACGGGTTACCGTCGTGCCAGTTCCAGCTGGAGTGCAGACCAGCCAGGCCGTAGACCGAGTCGGCCACCAGCGTCCCCAGGGTCCCGATGGCCAGCAGGCGCCCAGCAGGGTTGCGCAACCCCCCGGCGCTCCAGAGGTGGGCCAACATGGCCAGCAGCAGCACATCGCCCAGCGGGTAGGCGGCGGCCGTCAAGCGGACGAGCATCCCTCCCGGGGCCCGGACGTTGGGACCGATCAGGAAAATCCACGAGAGCAGGGCCAGGCCCAAGGTGACGATCAGCGCGTCGAGCAGGCCGGCCTTGTCGCCACCGGGTAGGCGTGCCCGCACGAGCAGAAGCAAGCCGACGGCCAGGACCGGGTACATGGTGATGTAGATGGCGTCGATGAACGACGGGAACGGGATGTTCTGCTGGCCCATTATCTGGTGCCAGGTCTTATAAATCGTGTCGCCGGTTATGAAAAGGGTTACGCCGGCGCCGATGAACCACCAGGCGAGCGTCGCCCTGGGCCGGTACCGCCGGGCGCCGTAAACGATGGCGGCCACCGACGACAGTCCCAGCACCGCCCACGCCGGGACCTGTCCGTCCCACTCCATCCACGGGATGAAGCCGAGCATCCGGGGCTTGCCGGAGGGGATCCCGAAAGGGAAGTAGATCAGGGCGACGACGGCCTCGAAAACCAGGAACCATATCCAGGTCCGGGACTTCTTGGTCTTGGCGGTGACGCCTGGCGCGCTGGGCACGCCCCAGTCGCTCAGGTCCAGCACCGGCAGAACGGCGACGCGCGGTGGGGCCAGGGTCTTCACCCACTTACCATCGGTCACGCACCGGGGGGACTTAAGACTTTATGGCGCCCGGCACAACCTCAGAGGTACGAATATCCCCAGCTCAGAAGCCCAAGCGGACGCTGCTATCAGTTACCCGTGGGCGTCTCGCCACCGTCCATCACCGCCCGTGGCCACTCTCATCACGGCCCGTGGCCGCCCGAAGCCTCCCGGCGAAGCTCAGTTGTCGGTCGGGACCGCTTCCGCTTTTGCGTGGGCGGTGCGCTCGGCCAGGAGCGCGTCGAGCTCGGCCCGGGTGACCGTCACGTAGTCGCCTGTCGCTGCCGCGGGCGGGGCCTGGACCAGGACCGGGGCAACGGGGGCTGTCGGCAGGACGGGAGTGGACGTCGCGCCCGCCACCGGAGTGGCGGCCGGGGTCGTCCCCGCTTCGGCTTCGGAATGAGCCTTGCGGAACTCCCGCAAGGCCTCGCCTGTGTTTTTGGCCAGCTTCGGAAGTTGGCTCCCCCCGAAAAGCACCACCACCGCGACGAGGATGACTATCAGGTCGTCACTACCCGAAAAAATCGTTGACAGCACAGCAACCCCTTCTCAGGTAAGTCAGCTAGGAACATGAGCCTACCACCCCCGGCCCGGCACGCCGCCCGGACGGCCCGGCGCCAGCCCGTACCGCCCGGCGAGGCAGCCGGGGGGGGCCGGTCGGGCAGCCCGTCCGGAAGATTCGGCAGATCCGGAAAATTACGACAGGAGGGCACCGTGCAAGCTCTGGCTACGGGCGCCCGGGCTCAGGTGGCGGGGCCCGCTCCTGTCGAAAGGCGCCGGGGGTGGGCGGGGTCGTTCACCGGGTAGATGGGGAGCTCGCCCCGCAGCACCGCCGCCGCGTTTTGGGCCACTTTGGTCCGCAGTTGCACGAACGACCGGTCGGACAGGTAGGCCACGTGCGGGGTGGCCACTACAGCGGGGTGCACCCGCAGGGGATGACCTATGGGCAGGGGCTCGGGGTCGAAAACGTCCAGGCCAGCGCCGGCCACCTGGCCTGTCGCCAGGGCGGCCTGAAGAGCCACCAGGTCGACCACGGCCCCACGGGCCGTGTTGATAATGATCACCCCTGGCTTGGTCAGCGCCAGCGCCTCCTCGGAGATGAGGTGGTGCGTCAGTTCGGTCAGGGGGCAGTGCAAAGACAAGAAGTCCCGCTCTTTCAGGAGCGTCTCCAGGTCGGGGCAGGCAACCACGCCGTCCCCGGTCATTTTTTCCGCCGGCACGAACGGGTCGTAGGCGTACACCTTGAGCCCCATCGCCCGGGCCCGGCGGCCGGTGGCGCTGCCAATGCGGCCGTAGCCGACGATGCCGAGGGACCGGCCGCTGAGGGCCAGCGGCAGGTACTGCTCAGGGTCGCCTCGCCAGCCGCCCTGGCGGACTCTTTCGTTGAAGCCCCGCAGGTCCCGGGCCACCGCGAGCAGCAACAGGATGGCGTGATCGGCCACGGTGTCCGTGCCGTAGTCGGGGACATTGGTGACCCAGATCCCGGCGTCGGTGGCGGCGGGGATATCCACGTTGTCTACCCCCACGCCATAGCGGGCGACGAGGGCGCACGAGCTCGCTGCCTCGAGCACCCGACGCGTGACCGGCGCGTGCTCCACCAGGAGGACCGCGGCCTCGGCCAAGAGCGGTTGGTCGAGGACCTGCTGTTCGTTTTGCTCTTCCCACACCCCCACGCCGGTGACGACCAGTCTCCCGCCCGCGGCCTCGATTATGTCCCGCTCCAGCGCGTGGTCGCGAAGGGAGGAGTCGAGGAGGAGGGCCAGGTGCCCCGGGTCCGGCGTCATGGGCCTTAAAGCTACCTGACGACCCAGGCCGAGCCTCCGGCGACCAACCGGGCCACCTCGGCCAGGGTCGCCATCGACGTGTCGCCGGGAGTGGTCATGGCCAGGGCGCCGTGAGCCACTCCGTAACCCAGCGCCTGGTCGACCGGCATCTCGGTTATCAGGCCGTAAATGAGCCCGGAGGCGAAGGAGTCGCCCCCGCCGACACGGTCCAGGATCTCGAGGTCGTCGGGCATGTCGTGGGCAAAAACCTCACCACCCGCCCAGCAGATGGCTCCCCAGTGGTTGCGGCTGGCCGAGCGCACGCCCCGCTGGCTGCTGGCGATCACCTTGAGGGATGGGAACTCGTCCGCCACCCGGGCCAGCAGGGCGCCATAGCTTTCGATGTCCAGTGCGGCCTTGGAGGGCCCCGTCCCGGCGACGTCGAAGCCCAGAGCGGAGCTGAAATCGTCCCCGTTGCCGAAAAGGACGTCCGTCATGGCCACCAGCCGCCGGTTGACTTCCACGGCCCGCTGCGGCCCGCCCGCAGCTTTCCACAACGAAGGCCGGAAATTGAGGTCGTAAGACACGGTAGTACCGGCCTGGTGAGCGGCGGACATGGCCTCGCCGGCCACCGCGGCCGTGCTTTCGGACAGCCCGGCGAAAATACCGCCGGTGTGGAACCAGCGGGCGCCCTCGGAGCCGAAGATCTCGTCCCAAGGCACTTCTCCCGGCTGCAACTGGCTGGTGGCGCTGTTGGCGCGGTCCGAGCACCCGAGCGCCGCCCGGGCCCCGAAGCCGCGCTCGGTGAAGTTGAGCCCGTTGCGTACGCTGCGGCCGATGCCGTCGAAGGGGGCCCAGCGCAAGTGGGAGATGTCCACGCCCCCCTGGAGGAGCAGGTCCTCGATGAGGCGCCCCACCGGGTTGTCGGCCAGGGCCGTGACCACAGCAGTGCGCAGGCCGAAACAACGGCGCAAGCCCCGGGCGACGTTGTACTCGCCGCCGCCTTCCCAGACCTGGAAGTTGCGGGTGGTGGCGATACGGCCGTCGCCGGGGTCGAGGCGCAACATCACCTCGCCGGCGGCGACGAAGTCCCAGCGGCACCCGGCGGCCGGGCGCAGAACGAGGGGCACCTCAGGCACGGGAGACGGCAGAGGCGGCGACGATGCCGACGGCCTGGGCGGTGAGGTCCCGGATTTTGAGGAAGTCGCGCTCAGCCAGCAGGGCTTTGGTCACCATCCAGCTCCCCCCGCACGCCGCCACCTGGGGCAGGCTCAAATAGGTCTCCAGATTGGCGGCGTTTATCCCTCCGGTGGGGACAAAACGCACCTCGCCGAAGGGCCCCGCCAGCGCCTTGAGGAACGAAACGCCCCCCGAGGGCTCGGCCGGGAAAAACTTGAGCAGCGGCGCGGCACCGGCCCGCAAGGCGGCCTGGATCTCGCTCGGTGTGCAGACGCCGGGCATGACCAGGACCTGGCGCTCGCAGCAGTAAGCGACCAACTCGGGATCCGTGCCCGGGCAGACCACAAAGCGCGCCCCGGCATCGATCACCCGGGCGGCGTCTTCGACCGAGCGCACGGTGCCGGCACCGATGAAACCCGTCGGGAAAGCCTCGACCAGTAGCCGGATCCCGTCCAGTCCGGCGGCCGTGCGCAGCGTGATCTCAGCGGCGGGAAGGCCGCCGGCCGACAAGGCCTCGAAGAGGGGCTCGGCCAGCTTGAGGTCAGGAAGCTCGACCACCGGCAGCAGGCCGATCTCCGCGACGCGGGCCATACTCTCTGCGACTGCTGGTGCCAGGTCAGGGCGCATTGGTGTCTCCTCGTGAAGCTCTCATACTCGTGAAGCTCTCCTAGATCTGGCTGCCGAGACCCGAGGGGCGGCCTGGGTGACCACGGGACCGCCCGTGACCGGCCGGTAACCGGCAGTGGAAATATAGATCCGTTGACCTCCGACCTTCGCCTTGAACTCGGCCCCGGCCGGCGTCCTGCGGGGGTCGCTGCGGCCGCAGCACACGATGACCTCCAGCTGAGCGACCGATGTCGGGGCAAAGGAGGGGTCCAGGAAATATAGGGCGGCCCGGTTGACTTCGACGCGCAGGCCGTGGCGGACAGCCTGGTCGGCTATGGCCGCAGCGTCCGGCATGGCGTCGGCGTTGACGATGTCAACGTAAATCGTCCTGACCCCTGGCACCAGTGCCGCCGCCGCCACCGACTCCCACGACTTGCGGGCCAGGTGAGAAGGTGAGCCGGCCATCGGGTCGGAGGTGGCCCCGAAGGCACCGCCCATGGCGAGCGCGGCGGCTAGGGTCACAGCCGGAAGCACCAGCCCCGAGGGCCGGCTCGCCCCCACCAGACGGGCTCCCCAGGACCGGCCCGCCGTCCGGTCCCTGCCGGCGGAAGCCTTGGTTGTGGCGGAGGACGCCTTGGTTGTCACGGCGGAAGCCAGGGGCGGCGCCAGGGCCAGCCACCATCCCGTGAGAGCGGGGACCACCAGGGCGCCCGTCCACAGGACGAGGTAGGGGTACAGCGGGCCGTAAGCCAGGTGGACGGACCATACTGCGGCCAGCATGGCCACAGCGGTCGCCGCCGCCAGGGAGGCGGCGGCACGTCGGCGGCGCACGAAGCCGTACACCGCCGCTCCCGCGGTGACCACCAGGTAGGCCAGGAACCAGGGACGCTGCCACACCGAACCGGCGACGAGCCAGGCCGGGTCGGAGTCCCGCTTGG
>CAYZVQ010000153.1:6241-11435 GCA_964481925.1 uncultured Acidimicrobiaceae bacterium | reverse complement strand
CATCCGTACACCCTCGGCCTGCTCGAGGCGGTCGTGGACCTCGACGACGTGGACCACATGCCGGTGACGATACCGGGGACGTTGCCGGACCTGGCCCACGTGCCGGGCGGTTGCCCGTTCCATCCCCGTTGTCGTTTCGCCAGTGAGGACTGTGCCCGGGAGGTGCCTCCGTTCCGTTACCTGAACGACCGCCAATGGGGCGCCGGTGAGGGCACCGACGAGGAGGGCACCGACGGGGCCCGGGGCACAGCCTGCAAGTACCCTGAACGGGTGACTGCAGGGTGAGCGGCGGACAGGGCCCTCCGATGGACCAGGCCCTAGCCGGAGCGCCTCCCGCCGCCCCGCCCGGGCCAGCCCGGCCCCTGCTGGCCGCGGACGGGCTGAACGTTTCATTCCCCGTCGGGCCCGGGCACCGGCTCGTCGCCGTCGAGGACGTGAGCTTCACCCTGGGGGAGGGCGAGACCCTCGGCATCGTCGGCGAGTCTGGCTGCGGGAAGTCGACCGTGGCCAAATGTCTGGCCGGGCTGTTGCGCCCGGGTTCGGGGACGGTCTCGCTCCAGGGCGTGGCGCTCCCGGCCCGGCGCTCGCGCCAGCAGCACCGCGCCGTTCAGCTCGTTTTCCAGGACCCTTACTCCTCGCTCAACCCTCGGCTGTCCGTGCGCTCGGTCTTGAGGGAGCTCCTCTTGTTCCACGGTCTGGCCCCCGGCGACGCGGTCGAGGGCCGCTGCCGGGAGCTGATGGCCCTTGTCGGGCTGCCCGAGGGCGCTCTGGACGGCTACCCGTCGTCGTTCTCGGGAGGCCAACGCCAGCGCATAGCCATTGCCCGGGCGCTCGCCGTCGGGCCCCAGGTCCTGGTGGCCGACGAGCCGATCTCGGCCCTGGACGTTTCCGTGCAGGCCGCCATCCTCGACCTGTTCGCCGACCTGCGGGACCGGCTCGGTATCGGTACCGTCCTGATCTCGCACAACCTGGCCGCAGTGCGCCATGTGTGCGACCGCGCCGCGGTGATGTACCTGGGGCGCATCGTGGAGATCGGGCGAAAGGACGAGATATTCGCCGACCCCCGCCACCCCTATACCAGGGCCCTGCTGGCGGCGGCGCCCCGTCTGCGGCCGGGCCCCGACCGGGTACGGGCGCGGCTGAAGGGCGAACCCCCGAGCATGACGGAGCGCCCCACCGGGTGCCCGTTCCATCCCCGTTGCCCCCGGGCGGAGGCCGTATGTGGGGCGCAACTGCCCGAGCTCCTGCCCGCCCCGGCCGGGAGCAGCCGCCTGGCCGCCTGTCACTTCCGAGACGAGAAACCATGAACCAGTCCCACCTGCTCGACGTCGCCCCGGTCGACGCGTCGGAGTACGCCGCAATAGAGGACCTCTGCCGTGAGGTCATCGCCAGCGATCAGACGACGCTGGTCCTGCAGGGCGAGGCCATCGTGTTCTTGGAGGCGGCGGCCCGGGGCCTGGGGCGGCCCGGTGGGCGCGCCCTCAACCTCGTCAGCGGCCCCTACGGGCGCATCTTCGGGGAGTGGTTGTCAGAAGCAGGGTCCGAGGTGGAGAACCTGGTCGTGCCGTTCGACCGGGCCGTGCGGCCCGAGGAGGTGGAAGAGGCCCTGGAGCGCTCCGGCCCGGTGGACGTCGTCAGCCTGGTGCACGCCGAAGCGGCCACCGGGGTGGTCAACGACGTGGCCACCATTGCCGAACTGGCCCGGTCGCGGGGCGCCCTGGTGGTGGTGGACTCGGTGGCGGCCGTGGGGGCCGAGCCGCTCGCCATCGACGCCTGGAAGCTCGACCTGGTGGTGCTAAGCGCCCAAAAGGCCCTCGCCGGGCCCTCGGGCGTGAGCGTGGCCACGGTCAGCCCGCAGGCCTGGGCCGCTCTGGCCGGCGCCCCGGCCCCATGGCGGGGCTCGGTCCTGTCCTTGCTCGACTGGAGGGACCGCTGGGCCGGTGCCGGGCGCTCGGTGCTGCCCGTCATCCCGAGCCACCTGGAGACCAGGGCCTTGGGCGCGGCCATGGGACGCGTCCGGGCCGAGGGTCTGGACCGGGTGGTGGCCCGCCACCGCGCCGCGGGCCGGGCGACGCGGGCCGCGCTGGTGCCGTTGGGGCTCGAGCCGTGGGCCCGCGAAGCGTCCGAGGCGGCGTCGGTGGCGACGCTCGTGCGTGCCCCGGCCGAAGGAGCGCCGGCCCTGGTGAAGGCGGCGCGGGCCGCGGCGGAGGACCTGGCGGCCCCTATCGGGCCCGCTCCGGGGCCCCTGGCCGAACGCGCTGTGAGGGTCAACCACACCGGGAGGCGGGCCAGCCTCACGACCGTGTGGAGCGCCCTGGCCGCGCTGGCCCGGGGTCTCGGCTCGCTCGGCTACGAGGCCGACCTGGCCGCCGCCCTGGCCGGTGCCACCGACGCCTGGTACGCCGCGCTCGGCTAGCCGCGGTGCGAGAGCGTCGAGCGTTTGACAGCCCCTGCCCAGTCCACTAAACAAGTGCTCCTACCAATTTCATAGGATCACTTGAGCGCCTCGCAGGGCCCGATTTCCCGGGCCACCCCGCGAGCCAGAGAAGGGACCGGGATGCACCATCGTTCTGTCATGTTCGTGGCTGTGGGCACAGCTGCGCTCACACTGTTCACCGGCGCTGCTGCTACTGCCGCCGCCGCCGGGCCGCAACACCTGGCACCACAGGCGGCCACATCGGGCACCCTCGTGATCGACACGGCCTTCGACTTGGCTACTGCCGACCCCGGCCGTATGTTCGAGTTCACCGGTCAGATCGTCGACCGGGCCCTGTACTCAACCTTGTTGACATATTCGGACGACAACCTCGTCCTGCAGCCCCAGCTGGCCAGCAGCTACAGCGTTTCCGACGGCGGCGACCGCTACACCTTCACCCTCAACCCGAAGGCGGTGTTCTCCGACGGGAAGCCGGTGACGCCGGCGGACGTCGTGTTCTCGTTCCAGCGCCTGCAAAACCTGCAGGGGAACCCGTCGTTCCTGCTCGACGGAATTACGGCATCGGCCCTCGGGACCAACAAGGTCGTGCTGTCCACCAAGGCACCCAATGCCGCCATTCCCGAGATCGTCACCAACCCTGCCTTGGGAGTGCTCGAGGCGAGCGTCGTCGAGGCTCACGGCGGGACCGACGCCGCTAACGCGGCGACGGCCGATAAGGCCGAGAACTGGCTGAACGCCCACTCTGCTGGAAGCGGGCCCTACGAGATGTCCGAGTGGGACCTGAACGGTCCCGTCAAGCTCACCGTCAACCCGGACTACTGGGGACCGAAGCCTAGGTTCCAGACCGTCGTGATCCAAAATGCCCAGCCCGAGCAACAAAAGCTCGATGTTGAGACGGGCTCGGCGCAGCTGGCGCTGGACCTGTCGCCGGCGCAGGCCCAAGGCATCACCGGGGCCAAGGTCGACAACCTGGCCTCCACCTTCACCGTCTACACCTCTCTCAACACCGACGCAGCCATCTCGCCGGCGACGGCCAACCCGAAGATCCGCGAGGCCATACACGACGCCATCGACTACCAAGCCCTCGTACACCTCGCCGGGGAAGGCGCCGAGCAGGCGGCCAGCCTCATACCCGGGGGTTTCGACGGCTCGCTCCCGGCCACCGACGACCTGCACCAGGACCTGGCCGAGGCCAAGGCCCTGGTGGCGCAGTCGGGGGTCAAGGACCCGCAGATCACAATAAGTTTCGCCGATGACGACCCCGTCAACGGCCTCCAGCTCGGCGACATTGCTGCCCTCCTGCAGTCAAATCTCCAAGCCGCCGGGATCCAGGTCAAGTTGCTGGGCCAGCCGGTGACCACGGCGACCGAGCTGCGCCGTGCCGGCAAGGCGCAAATGATCGTCAACTACTGGGGCCCCGACTATCCCGACGCCAACGATTACCTGCCGTTCGTCCCCGGTGGTGAGATCGCCGAGCAGGTCCACTGGTCCGCCTCGGACGCGCCGTCGGTCCTGGCGACGGCGAACGCGGCGGCCACCGCTCCGACGCTCAGCCAGCACATCGCCCTATGGCAGAAAACGATGAAGGAGATCAACGCCAGCGGTCCGATCATCCCGCTGATCCAGCCGGCGCAGGTGCTTGTCACCGCCGATTCGATCTCGACGGCCTACTCCAACCCGGCGTGGCGGATCGACGTCGCCAGCGTCAAGTAACCGGGGCGCCGCCCCTGGCATGGCCCGAACGCGGCCCGCGGCGCTGAGCCAGAGGGCCGAAGAGCCGTCGCCGCCCCCAACGAGAAATCGTTCTCGGGGCGGCGGCCGCGGCTTGTCGGCGCTCGTACGGCGCCGCCTCGGCATAGGGTTGCTACAGGTGCTCGGGGTGACTCTTGTCACCTTTTGCGTCGTCGCCGTGGTCCCAGGCGACCCTGCCGCGGCCAACTTGGGCCAGACGGCGCTGGGCGACCCGACGATCGTGCGGGCCTTCGACCATGAGTACGGGCTGGACCGGCCCCTGGTCGTCCAGTACGGGCTCTATCTCTGGCACCTCCTGCACGGCAACCTGGGCCAGTCCCAGCTGACCCAGCGCCCGGTGGCGACCGATCTGGCCCAGTATTTCCCGGCGACGCTGGAGCTCGCCCTCGCCGCCATCGTTGTCGCCTCCGTTCTCGGTGTGGCGCTCGGCACGGTGGCCGCGTTCTTCCACAACCGGCTGCCGGACCGCCTGGTCCGCTTCTTCTCCCTGGCTGGTATCTCGGTCCCCAACTTTTGGCTCGGGCTGATCGTTTTCTATCTGTTCTTCTACAAGCTGCGCTGGTTGCCAGGGACCGGGCGGCTCTCGCCCGAGCTGAACCCGCCCCCGACCGTGACGGGCATGTACACAGTCGACTCTCTTCTCGCCGGCAACTGGACCGACCTGGCCGATTCGCTGCGCCACCTGGTGTTGCCCGCCGCAGTCCTCGGCACCTACACCCTGAGCCTCATCACCCGCTTCAGTCGCGTGTCTGTGCTCGACGTCCTCGGTCAGGAGTACGTGCTCGCCGCGGTGGGCAAGGGGCTGCCCACGCGGACTGTGGTGCTCCGCCATGTACTGCGACCGGCGCTGCTGCAGATCGTGACGATCGCCGGCCTCGCCTTCGGGTCCCTGCTCTCGGGCGCGGTGCTGGTCGAGCAGGTGTTCTCGTGGCCCGGTCTCGGCCAGTACGCCTATCGCAGCGCGACGTCGCTCAACCTGCCCGGCGTGACCGGCGTCTGCATCCT
>CAYZVQ010000153.1:0-6141 GCA_964481925.1 uncultured Acidimicrobiaceae bacterium | reverse complement strand
CCTATCGCAGCGCGACGTCGCTCAACCTGCCCGGCGTGACCGGCGTCTGCATCCTCATCGCCGTCGTCTACATTTTCGTCAACCTGGCCGCCGACATCGTGTACGTGCTCATCGACCCGAGGCTGGCCTCGAAGTGAGCGCGAACGCCGGCGGCCTCACCCCCGCGCTGGTCGATGACGGTGCCTCCCCGGACGTCGGCGGCGGGGCTGGTGCCGGCTCTGGTCGCACCTTGCTCGGGACTTTGCACCGTCCCGGGGCGCTGTTCGGGACCGGTGTCCTGCTCGGCTGGCTCCTCGTCGCCGCGCTGGCGCCCCTCATTGCCCCGGCCTCGCCCACGGCACCCAGCGCCGGGACCTTGTTGGCACCCTCGGCCGCCCACTGGTTCGGCACCGACGAGCTCGGTCGGGACGTGCTCAGCCGGGTCATCTACGGGGCCCGGCTGTCGCTTCCCTTGGCCCTGCTCCTGGTCGCGTTGGCCAGCACGGTGGGCACGTCGATCGGCGCCTTCGCCGGCTTTGCGGGCGGCGTCATCGACTCGGTGGTCATGCGGGTCACCGACATGTTCTTTGCCTTTCCCGGCATCGTGTTGACCATGGCTTTTGCCGCCGCTCTCGGGCCGTCTCTCCAGAGCGCCGTCCTGGCCATCGTCATCGTCAGTTGGCCGCCTTACGCACGCGTCGTGCGCGGCCTCGTCCTGGCCATGCGCGGGTCCAACTATGTCGCCGTGTCGCGCCTGCTCGGTGGCTCCAATGCCCGCTTGCTCGTAAGGGACGTCCTGCCCAACGTCGTCGGGCCCGTGCTCGTGGTGGCCACCCTTGACATTGGCAGCGCCGTGCTGTTGCTGGCCGGGCTCTCGTTCCTCGGCCTCGGTGCCCAGCCACCGGCCGCAGAATGGGGGGCGATGGTCGCCGACGCTACCCAGTACTTCAGCAACTGGTGGATGGGCCTGTTCCCCGGTTTGGCCATTGCCACGGTAGTTTTCGCCGTCAACATGATCGGTGACGCCCTGCGGGACTATTTCGACCCCCGCAGCCTCGAACGGTCTGACCGATGAGCGTTGCCACGCCCTCGGCGGCGCCGCCGCCCGCCGCTGCCGCGCGGGAGGCATTGCTCGAAGTGAGCGGGCTCTCGGTCACCCGCCGCGAACGCCGCGACTGGGTCAAGCTTGTCGACGGGGTGGACCTCTCGCTCGGGCGGGGCGAGGTGCTCGGGGTCTGTGGTGAGAGCGGGAGCGGCAAGACGCTGACCTCCCTGGCCGTCCTGGGCCTCCTACCGCCCGCCCTGAAGGTGACCGGGAGCATCCGTTACCGGGGCGAGGAACTTCGGGGAGCGTCGCGACGCAGGCTGAGGGCCGTGCGCGGCCGGGAGATCGCCGTGGTCTGGCAGGACCCCTCGACCAGCCTTCACCCCCTGCTCAATGTGGGCACTCAGCTCACCGAGCACCTGCGTTACCACCTGGGCCTTGACGGCGCGGCGGCCGAGCGTCGGGCCATCGACCTGCTCGGCTCGGTCCGCGTGCCCGATCCGGCGGCGGCGCTGCGAGCCCGCCCGCATGAGTTCTCCGGCGGCTTGCGCCAACGCATAGCCATAGCCATCGCCTTGGCCTGCGAGCCGAAGATCCTGCTGGCCGACGAGCCGACGACAGCTCTCGACGTAACGGTCCAGGCCGAGATCCTTCGCCTGTTGCGAGAGCTGGTCGACGAGCGCCAGGTCTCGGTCATCCTCATCAGCCACGACCTCGGGGTGGTCTCTTCGTTGGCCGACCGGGTGCAGGTGATGTACGCCGGCCGGGTCGTTGAGTCCGGCCGGCGCGAGCAGGTGATCGCCTCTCCTCGTCATCCCTACACCAGGGCCCTGTTGGCCGCCCTTCCCGGGGGGGCGGGGCCGGGATCCCGTATACAGGCCATCCCGGGGTCGCCCCCGCTGCCGGGGCACTTGGCCGCTGGCTGCGCCTTCCACCCACGCTGTGGCTTCGCCGTGGCCAGCTGTACCAGCTCGCCGCCGGCACTCGCCCCCGTCGAGGGCGGCATCCTGCTGGCCTGCCCAATCGACCCCTTCGGGCCGAAATGACGGTGCCGGTCCAGGCCGAGATTACGGTGCCGGCCCCGTTGCTCCGCCTGGAGGACGTCGAGGTCACCTACCGCCGGCCCGATGGCGTGGCCGTCCGAGCCGTCCGGGGCGCCAGCCTCGATGTCAACGCGGGCGAGGTAGTCGGGCTGGTCGGTGAGTCTGGTTGTGGCAAGTCCAGCCTCGGTCGTGCGGCCGTGGGGCTCGAGAGGCTCACGGCGGGCTCGGTCAGCTTTCAGGGCCAGCCCGTGACGGCGCTCGGGCGCCATCCCCGTCCTGCGGCGCTGCGCCCGCTCCAGCTCCTGTTCCAGGACCCTTATTCATCGCTGAACCCGAGGCGAAAGGTCGGGCACCAGCTGGCGGACGGTCTCCGGGCGTCGGGCGAGGCGGCGACGCGGGCACGGATCGAAGAGCTTTTGGACCTGGTGGCGATGCCGTCGAGCGCGGCCGACCACTACCCCCACGAGTTCTCGGGCGGGCAGCGCCAGCGATTGGCGATCGGGCGTGCCCTGGCGGCGAGGCCATTGGTGCTGATTGCCGACGAGCCGGTGAGCGCCCTCGACGCCTCGGCTCAGGCGACCATCGTGACCCTGCTGGGCGAACTGCGCGATGAGACCGGCATCGGCATCCTTTTTATCTCGCACGACCTCGGGGTGGTCCGCCAGATCGCCCAGAAGGTGGCCGTCATGTACCTCGGCAAGATCGTCGAGAGCGGGGCCATCGACGCCGTCTGGCGCCGTCCCCGCCATCCGTATACCGAAGCTCTGATCGCCGCCGCGCCCGTCGCCGACGGTGCCGGCCGGCTCCCCGGGGGCCTCGCCGGTGAGGTGCCCGACCCCTCTGCGCCGCCGTCGGGCTGCAGCTTCCACCCGCGCTGCCCAGTGGCCGAGGCCGAGTGCACGGCTGTCGACCCACCCCCGCTACGCATCGATGACGACCACGTCGGTAACGACCGGGCCGCTGGCGACCACGTCGCCCGCTGCCTGTTCGCTCTACGCCCCGCCCCCAGCACTGCCCGTGACACTGATAAGGAGATGAGCTCATGACTATCCCGTCCGGCGCCCCGAGCGCGCCGCCTGGCGCTGACGACGCCTTCGTGGCCGACTGGGAGGCTTGGCGGGCCCGGCGGACCGCCGAGCTCGCCGCCCCTGATGGGCCGCCGTCCCTGGCGGCTACGTACTGGCTGGCGGAGACGGCGGTCGTCCCCGGGGTACCTGGCACCTGGACCGAAAAGGACGGTGGTGTCGACCTGCTGCTCGGTGACGGTGGCGAAGTCCTGGTCGACGGGCATAGAGGATCGGGCCGGGTGGTGGCGCTGGCTCCCGGCGAGACCGTCGGCCGGAGGCTCGGGTTCCCCGCCCTCACCGCCCAGGTCACGACGCGCGAAGGGCGGAGGGGCGTGCGCGTCTTCGACCACGGCCGGGCCGGGCGGCTCCTAGCCGTCAGGGCCTACCCCCCTGACCCGTCGTTCGCCCTGGACGGGCGGTACGAGCCCATGGCGGGGGCCTCGACCATCGGCTATAGCTACGCCCTCGAATCGTCGCCCCGAGAGGTGCAGGTGCCCGGCGTCGTCCACTTCCGCTTGGGCGGCCAGGACTATGCCGTGAACCCATTGCTCGACGAGGGATGGCTGCTCTTGGTGTTCGCGGACGCGACCACGGGGACAGGTACCCGGCCTCCGAGCCGGTTCCTGCGCATCGCGCCCCCGCTCGAAGGGCTCGACTACCCCGGCACCGTAGGCCTCGACCTCAATCGGGCGTTCCTTCCCCCGTGCGCTTTTTCGGACGAGTTCAATTGCCCGTTGCCGCCCAGCCACCACCGCTTCGGTGCGGACGTGACGGCCGGAGAAACCTGGCCCCAGTTCCTTTCGGGGGAAGGTTAGGTACCAGGAACCTTCCAAATAGGGACGTTCGGCACTACGAACGCCGCCCACTCCGGGCGCTATTATCCAGGTGGTTCTATAGACAAGGTCGAAATGGTCGCTACCAACCGGGTGGCGGCTAGCGCGACCCGAACGGCCTCGAAGGGGGATGTTGTGCCCGAACCCACGGTCCCCGTCGCCGACCAGGTCCTTGACTGCAGGGGCCTGGCCTGCCCCCTACCTGTGGTGAAAACCGCACAGGCGATCAAAACCCTTGCTCTGGGCCAGGTCCTCGAACTGTTGGCCACTGACCCGGGCGTCGAGCCCGACATGCGGGCTTGGACCAGCCGCACCCATAACGAACTGCTCGACGTCAGCAAGCAGGCCGACGTCTTCCACATCCTTATCCGCCGGGCGCGCTGACAGGCGCGGGCGATGTGGGCGGCTGGTTCGGAGGCGAAGGTCCTCTACGTGCAAACGCACGGGACCGCCGACCCGGGGCGGAGCGCGACGCCGTTTTTCCTCGCCGCGGCGGCGGCGGCGATGGAGTTCGAGGCCATGATCTACTTCACGATGTACGGCCCCACCCTGCTGCGCCGGGACGTTGTCGACCACATCGGGCCGAAGGGCGAAAAGGGCCAGCCACTGCGCTATTTCATCGAACAGGCCACCGGTCTCGGCGTGCGGTTGCTGGTGTGCCAGCCATCGCTGGAGCTCAACGACTTGCGCCTGCCCGACCTGATCGACGGGGTCGAGATGATAGGGGGTGCCGCCTTCAACGACCTCGCGGTCTCCGCCGACGCCGTGATCAGTTTCTAGCCGCAAAAGCCATGACCAAGACAGACGCTCACTACAAAGCCCCCGAGGTGGCCGGGTACGCCGACGTCGCCCCGGAGGAAAAGTTGGCGCTCTTCGAACAAGTCAAGGCCGACATCCGCTTCGGCGACTATTTGTACGGCTGTTATGAGTGCGGCATCTGCGTCGGCGCCTGCCCCTCGGCCAAGTTCTACGACTTCAGCCCCCGGCGCATCGCCCAGGCCGTGGCCCGCCAGGACGTCGACCTCGTCTACCAGCAGATCCAGGAGGACATCTGGGAATGCTCCCAGTGCTTCTCCTGCCTGCGCTGCCCGCGTGGCAACAACCCGGGAGGGCTGGTGACGATCATGAGGGAGGTGGCCGTGCGCAACGGGCTGGCCTCGGCCAAGAAAGCCCTCGTCGGTTACTCCCGGATCATCTACAAGATCATGTCCACCGGGACCCAGGTCTCGCCGGACATGCTGCAGCGGGACGCTTTCCTCGACTGGGGCCCGGAGACGGCCGACGTCCCGGACCACCTCGACCTGTGGCGCCGGGCACTGCCCGCCGAGACGATGCACACCACGACCTCGGGGTGGTCCGTGGCCGACCGGACGCTGGTCGAGCTCTACTACATCTGGCTGCAGACGGGCGCCCTCGACATGATCGCAGAGGTCGACAGCGGCCTGCACTCGATCCTGCAGGAACTGATGGAGGAACGCCTTGAGGAAGAGGGCATCGAGCTGTGACCATCCCCGTCGACGCGCTCTGGGGTGATAAGGCCGCCGGCGCACCGGTGGTCGACCGCCGGTCGCTGGCCGACCCGCGAGCCGAGCTGCTGGCCCTTGAGGCGCAGGGCGAGCTCATCGTGCAGAGGATCGACCGGGAAGCGGTCAGCGTGCGCACGAAGTACGGGCGGGAAAAGCGGATCCAAAAGGCGCACCTGTGGCACCACAAGTCCTGCGGGCAGTGCGGGCATATACCGGGTTATTCCACCGCCATTTTCTGGGTTATGCGCAAGCTCGGCTACGACTACCATGACCCGGCCGACCAGACCTCGTGCACGGCCTGGAACTACTACGCCAGTGCCACCTCCAACCCGGCCGCCCAGGCCGCCGTGGCCGTCCGCAACTTCGCCGCCGCCTACGAGAGCGGTTACTTCCCGCTCATCCACTGCGGCACCTCGTACGGTCATTACAAGGAAGTGCGCGAAGAGCTCATCCACCATCCCGAGCTCAGGGCGCAGGTCCGCGACATCATGGCCGGGCTGGGTAAGCCGCTGGTGTTGCCGGAGGAGATCGTGCACTATTCCGAGTGGCTCCACGCCCTGCGGGACGAGATCGCGGCGAAGCGAGTTCGCGATACGTCGGGGATCGTGGCGACGGTCCACCCGGCGTGCCACTACCACAAGATCGTCG
>CAYZVQ010000152.1:0-11449 GCA_964481925.1 uncultured Acidimicrobiaceae bacterium | reverse complement strand
CGCCAAGGGCCCTCGCAGGGCCTCCGCCACCGTGCGGCATGTCCGAGAGCAGACCGGCCACCGTCGGCTCTAGGGCGCAGCCACCGCAGTAGGGCTTGCCGTTCAGGACAGTCACGGGGGAGGAATCGTCAAGAGTACCCAGCACCACCGTGCCCCGTTCCCCGACCGCGGCTGTGGCGAGGCCGGGTGAGCCCGGCACGCGCACGTCGCTCACCACTACCCAGTCGCCGCCCGGGCGCAGTGTGAGTCGCGGTCGCTTGGGACCCGCTAGGTGGCCCACGACACCGGTGGGCACAGGCGAGGGCTTCGCCCGTTTGTGTCGACGCAACTTGTCGAAGGCCATCTGCTCCGAGACATCGACCTGAGTGAGGTCTTGGTTGAACCGCCCGAGGGTGGCTTCATGCAGGCGAGGCCTTGGACAAGAGGCACCGTCGGCGGAGCCGATGAAGAAGACGTTCCACGTGTCGGCTTCAACAAGGGCGAGATCGACACCTGTCGTCGGCGACTTTGGCCTGAGAGCTGGCAACGGCAACATCCCCGGGGGAGGCGGCAAATCTGTCACAAAACTGTCACGGGAGACGAAAAACCAGCTGCGACTGGACCGACTGAGCGAGACATCGTACTGACTGGAGAGGGCCTCTGACCAGGTATTTCGCGGTGCAGCCGTGAGACGGGAACTACTGGTTGCGACGTCCGTATGTGACTACGGATCAGAAGGTTGTGGGTTCAAATCCCGCCGAGCGCACTAGATATGGGCAGGTCAGAGGCGGTGCGGGCTCTAGCGTTTGACCGGCGAGAGGCTCCGTGAAAACATCTTGAGAACCAAACCGTTCTCACGGTTCCCAACGGAGGTTCTCAAGAGGAGCCGGTAAAGCCCCAGGGTGTGTACGCAGATGGCCATGGCGGGTGGTACATAAAGGTCACTGTTGGCCAAGACCATCTGACTGGGCGTCGGGTGCAGGTGACGAAGCGAGGGTTCCGCACCGCGGCAGAGGCGGCCCACGCCCGACGTGAGCTCCTGAGCCAGGTCAGGACGGGCCGGCTCAAGCCCACCACGAGCGGCACCACCGTCGACGAGCTGCTCGACCTCTACCTGGATGGCCTGGACGCCGACGGCCGCCTGTCAGCCAAGACGCGCTTCGACTACCGCCACTACGCCGACAAGTACGTGCGGCCGCACCTCGGTCCCCGCCGCCTCCGAGACGTCAGCTCCGAAGTCGTTCTCGCCTGGCAGCGCAAGCTGACCAAGGAGGGTGCCACCAAGTCGGGGCGAGGCCTGGCCGCCAACACCGTCAGGCTGGCCCGCGCCCCCTTGGCCGGCGCGTTTAAGCTCGCCATCACCACCGGCATGGTGGGCGTCAACCCGATGCTCTCGACGCCGCGGCCGAGGCCGGCGCGCTCGGTCCCCCGCCATTGGACACCTGAGCAAGCCCGGGAGTTCCTCACCCTGATGGAAGATGACAGGACTTGGCCGGTGTGGGCGTTCCTCCTCGGTGCCGGCCTGCGCATCGGTGAGCTGGTCTGCCTGCGCTGGGCCAGCGTCGACCTCGACCGGCGGGCCGTCCACGTCGTCGACTTCGTCTCGACCCTCGGCTACGACCTCGTTCCCTCGGCTGGCAAGAGCCGGGAAGCGGTGCGCACCATCGAGCTCGATGACGGCCTCGTGAGCGTGTTGCGCAAGCAGCGCAAGCTCCAGGCCACCGAGCGGCTGGCCGCACCCGATTGGGAAGAGAGCGACTACGTGTTCACCAAGGCCTCCGGTGGCCACTACCACCCGCAGTACCTCTCGAGGCTCCTCGGCACCTTCAGTGCCGAGCTCGGGTTACCGCGCCTAACCGCTCACGGCCTCAGGCATAGAAGTGCCACCAGTTTGGCCAGCGGAGTGCCACCCAAGGTGGCCGCGGAGCGGCTCGGGCACGCCGATGCCACGCTGTTCTCCAATCTCTACAGCCACGTTACGCCCACGATGCAGAAGGAGGCTGCGGACAGGATCGGCCAGGCCCTGTTCGGTGCCCCCCGAAACTGACCCACGACCGGACGGGTGTGCAGCGGAGCGAGAGCCCGCGGGTTTAGGCCCGGCTGACTGCTCTTTCGCCATGATGCCGAAGCCCTGGTCTTGGCCTCGGAGATTGCGCCGGGCGGTCTCGCCCCCGTGCACATGTCCGGTTTAGACAGCTGGGCTGCCAGAGATGCAGTTACTCAGTGCCGCCGCTGGGCACGCGATTGGAATCAAGCCAGGTCGCAATCTTGGCGGTCGAACCTGATGAACCTGCCGACCCGCAAAAAGGGCACTCGCCGCTCGGCGACCAAACGCCGGACATGGCGGTGGGTCACCCCGAGCCGCTCGGCGAGCTCGTCCATGGTCAACAGCTTGGGTAATAAGACGGGATCGGGCATCAGTCTTCTCCTCGGGTTGGTCTTCTAACCCGTAGGGACCAAGGTGGCGATTTCTTGCTCACCCACGAACGCGCACCGCTCGCTACTGCCGTACCTCCCGCAAACCGTCACCTTGCTCCGCTCACAACCCACCACGTCTGCTCGCACGTTCTCCCCCCACAAGCCACCATGTCTGCCCGCACCACTCGCCAACGACACCGATCTCGACCCGCACCACACCCGCCAAGGACACCGATCTCAACATTCATGCCTCCAGTGGCCCCTAAATTTCTTCTGACCGTTCATTACCGTCATTTACCGTTACTGCCCAACCACAAAAAAGCCTCTTTACAGGGCTTTCTCACCCTGATAAACCACAAAACGAAGAGAACACGATTGCAAGCCGGTGGCTTGCCAGGAAATTGGGCCGGGTTTGTTGAGACGGGGTGGGAACCGGTGGGCTGGATGCGGATGATGGGAGCCGAGTCGGTGGAGTACCACCGCGCCACCGTGCTCGGGCGGCTAGATGACCATCCCGGCCTGGCTATGGAGTACTACGCCTCCCGGGGCGAGACACCACTGGTCTGGGGCGGCTCGGGGGCAATCTCGCTCGGCCTCGACGGCGCGGTGTCGGCGGAGGGCTACGAGGCGCTCCTCGGCCCGGGCGGGGCCAGGGACCCGCGCACCGGTGAACGGCTCGTCCAGACGCGCCGGCCCGGCATGGAGATCGTGATCGCCACTCACAAGAGCGTGGCTGAGCTCGGGGTGATCGGCCGGGCGGAGGAAATGCACGCGATCATGGACGCCGAACGCGACGCCACGCTGGCTTACCTGGACAACGTCACCCGGCAGATGGGGGGCCGGCGGGGCCAGGCGGCCACGGCCACCCCGACCGCCGGGCTCATCTACGCCTATACCCGCCATGCCACCTCCCGCTTGGGCGACCCTTCCCCCCACGACCACGTGCTGCTGGCCAATGTCCTAGAAATGAAAGACGGCCACGGCGGGTGGAAGGCGGCGGACACCGCCCTGTGGCGTGAGCACCTGCGCGCCGCCACCATGGTGGGCCGGGCGGCGGCGGCGCGCGTGGCGGTTGAGCTGGGCTATCGCATCGAGGCCGACCCCGGCCCGTCGGGCCGGGGTCGGGCACTGGCGTATTGCCGGCGTACCCACAGAGGTGATGGAGCTGCACTCCAAGCGGGCGGCGCAGACCGAAGCCGAGTGCCGGCGCCGCGGCGAGGGCTCCTACCGCGCCCGGGGCGTGGCCGCCCGGACCACCCGGCGAGCCAAGGGCCACGAGGCCGAGGGCGAGCTGGTGAGCCGCTGGCGAGCAGAGCTGGCCGAGGCCGGCTGGCCCGTCGAGCGCCTCGCTGCTTCCGTGGACACCGCTCGTCAGAGCCGAGAAGCGGTCGAGCCGCTCAACGTCAGGGGCGCCCGCGCCCTGCTCTCAGAGGTGCTGGACGGCGAGGGCGACCTGGCCCGGCGCAAGGTGTTCTCCCGCCGTCACCTGGTCGTGGCCCTGGCCCCGAAACTGTTCGGGCAGGAGCCGGAAGTGCTGGGGCGGCTGGTGGACCGGGGATTGGCCGACCCCGAGGTCGTCCCCCTGGTCGGTGTGGCCGGAGCACGGGAGCGGGCCCACTCGCTGGCTTCGGTGCTGGCCCGGGAGAGCGCCATCGCCGAGAGCCTGGCCCGCCAGTTGGACCGCACCGACGGGCCCATCGTCTCCCACGAAGCCATTGAGGTCGCCGTCGCCGGCGCCGAGGGAACCGTCGGTGCCCGGCTGTCCGACGAGCAGCGCGCTGCCGTCGTAGGAATCTGCACCTCGGGACGAGGGGCGGAACTGGTGGTGGGCGTGGCCGGTGCGGGCAAAACCACAATGCTCCGGGCCGTGGCGGAGGCCTTCGAACGCGCCGGCCACCGGGTGCTCGGAACCGCCACCCCGGGCCAGGCGGCCCGCAACCTGGGCACCGAGGCCGGCATCTCCGAGGCGCGCACCCTGGCCAGCCTCATATGGAGGCTCGACCACGGCCAGATCGCACTCGACGAGAGAACTTTGATCCTGCTGGACGAAGTTGGCATGACAGACGACGTCGACCTGGCGCGCCTAGGCGCTTACGGGGAAGCCGCCGGGGCCAAGTTGGTGCTTACCGGCGACCACTACCAGTTGGGCCCGGTCGGCCCCGGCGGAGCTCTGGCTGCCCTGGTGGCCCGCCACCCCGGCGCCGTCCACTACCTGGCCGAGAACCGCCGCCAGCACGACCCCGAAGAACGCCGAGCATTGGAAGCGCTGCGTGACGGGGACGTGGCTGACGCCGTTAGTTGGTACACGGCCCAGGGCCGCGTCCATGCGTTGGCCAGCCGTGACGACGCCCTCCAGGGGGCGGTGGACGCCTGGGCCGCTGACACCGCTGATGGTAATGAGACAGGGCTGTACGCCTGGCGGCGAGCGAACGTCGTTGAGCTCAACCGCCTTGCGCGGGCCTGGATGGAGGCCACCGGCCGGCTGTCCGGCCCGGAGCTCGCCTGCCCCGGCGGGGCCACCTACCGGGCCGGCGACCGCGTCGTCACCCTGGCCTCGGGGGCGGCTGGCACCCTGGTCACCTCGGAGCGGGCCACCGTAGAAACGGTCGAGCCAGACAGCGGTTCGCTAGTCCTGCGCACCGACGATGGCCGCCAAGTCCGCCCGGCCGGTGACGAAATTGGGGCCGAACGCCTCCGCCTGGGATATGCCACAACTGTCCACCGGGGCCAGGGTTCTACCACCTCCCGGGCTCACCTTTTTGCCGACGGCGGTGGGCGGGAGCTGGCCTACGTGGCCATGAGCCGAGCCCGGGAGACCACCCATGCCTGGGTGGTAGCTGACGACTTGGCCCAGGCCGCTGACGACCTACGCCGGGACTGGTCAGCCCGGCGCACGCCCACCTGGGCACTGGACGCCGGCCTACCGGCGGTGCCGATAAGGGAGGCCGTGGTCTCTCTGGCCACTCCGGACCACGCCCGGGTCGTCGCCCTGGCGCTCGCCGGGGGCCGGGTCATCGCCAACGCCACCGCGCAGCTGCAGCCTCTCGGCCTCGCTTCCGAACTGATTGAGGCTAAGGCGGTACTCCACCAGGCCGAGCGGGCCCGGGCTGACCTATTAGCTGGGCAGGGCGTCTATCTCGGCACCAAGGCCGGCCAGGCCGTCGCCGACGTCGCCCGAGCCGAGACTGGCTTGGCTGGCACCCGGCGGGAAGCTGAGCACGGCTCGCACTGGTGGGCCCGGCGAGCCGCCGCCAAAGAGGCCGCCGGCTGGGCTGAACGTCAGGCTGACGCCCGCCAGCGTTGGCAGGACCATGTCGCCCCCGAGGTTGCTCGCCTCGACGCCACGATCGGTCTTCGCCGCGACGAACTCGAGCGGCGCCCGTGTCGAACAGTACCGGGACCGCCTGTACAGCCCTGGACGGCAACCCGTTGGGCGTGCTGTCCTACCGGTGTACCCACCCTTCGGGGCTCCCACCGTTCACCCTGCGCCAGCCCCCGGCCGTGATCATGGCCCGGACCTGTAACCAGTCTTGAGCCGACGCAGGCAGTCTCCCGCCATCGTTTAGATGTACCCCCGTACGACGGCCGGAGCATCGGCTTGCCACGTCCGATCACGATGGGGTGGACGTAGAGCCGGTATTCGTCGATCAGGTCGTGGCGGGCGAACTCCGCGCCGAGGTCGCCGCCGCCAACGACGAGGTCCCCGCCGGGCTGTGCCTTGAGGGCGAGCACTTCGGCCGGCACGACGTCGTGGACGACCGTCGCGTTCCCACTGGCCCGCTTCAGGGTGCGCGAGTAGACGATCTTCGGCATGTCCCGCCAGATCTGCGCGAACTCGACGATCGTCGCGGGGGCGGCCGGGTCGTGGTCGGCGGTCGGCCAGAACTCCTCCATCAGCTCGTAGGTGACCCGCCCTTCGAGAAAGCCGCCGGCGCCGGCTAACCAGCCGTTCATGTGCTGATGGAGTTCGTCGTCGACCATGTGCCAGTCGATCTCGCGGTGCGGACCTTCCATGTAGCCGTCGACCGAGACCGACATCATCCAGATGATCTTGCGCACCGAATCAGACCCCGACGCTCAGAATCGCCAGCGGGTCGCGCCGCCCGGCTCGCGGGTAGCGATCGAGGTCGCGCGTTGCAGCGTCAGGCGGTAGACGAAATACGGGGACGGGCCAGCGGACGGAGCGGAGAACGGTGCTGTCAGCGCGCTGCCACTGTTATCAACCTCGCACGGCCAGCCCGCGCTCCGCCAACGCTCGGCCAAGATCGCGACCATGGATGGATCGGCGACGCGCACCGCCTCGCCCTCAACGACCAGGTCGTAGCCAGCGAGCGCGACGGCGAGTGAGCAACGGGGATCCCGGGCCAGGTTCCTTGCTTTGCGGGTTCGCTCCCCGGTCTCGAAGCAAAACGCCCCGTCGACCCACAACGCGCCGACTCCGTTGACGTGCGGTCGGCCATCCGGGTCAATCGTGACCAGCCAACAGGTGTGCCGGTCCGGACCGCCGGAACCGGCCGCCTGCGGGAAACCGGCGTCGAGGGCCGCCGCCACGCCCGACCAGTCCAGCGGGGCAAGGTCGTACAGCTTTGCAAGGTTCCTCGTCTCCATATCCGTTGGACGCTACACGACAACGAAACTCATCGACGGCCCAACCTGTGCCGGATCGGGAGGCAACAGCCAGCCACGAAGCCGCGGGGGTCCCGTGGCGGTTCAAAACCCGCACGACTGCGCGAGGGCAGCTACATCATCCTGTACGACGAGACGGCGTCCGCACCCAGCACCGCATGACCGAACACATCTGATCGAGGCGGCTTGTTGCAACGCCGTCGGCGACCCTCATGAGATACGGATCGACAGTTTCAGCACCCCAGCCCGGTGCCGAACCCGCAGCGTTTGCGGCCAGAACGTCCCACCAGATGGTCCGGGATCAATCCGGACATTCAGCGCCACATGATGGACCGTCACCGAAGGCGTCGAGGTACGCCCTATCGCCGATTTAGCGGGCTCCGTCATCGGAACGGTGCTGTCATTCTGCGCCCGCGAACCGGCGATCCGGGACACCCACGACTTCCCTGCCCGCCGGTACTTCTGGGACAGTTGACCACGATGAGGGCATCCGAAGTCCGGCGTGCGGTGGCCGCCGGCATGGCCTGCGCCGCAGCGCTTGACCTGAGAGTCGACGACGCCGTCGTTCTTCAAAACTCGAACCGGCTGGCTGTGCGCCTGCTGCCTTGTGAGGTTATGGCTCGAGTGGCGCCGGCCGAGGCTCAGAGGGGAGCCGAGTTCGAGGTCCTGCTCGCCCGACGGCTCGGCGAGACGAATAGCCCGGTCGCAGGACTTGAGCCTCGGGTCGAGCCACGGGTCTACCTGCGTGATGACTTTGCCGTCACGCTATGGACCTACTACAGGGCCGTGCCGCCTGGAGACTTCGCGCCCGGCGAGTATGCCGAGGCGCTAGAGCGGCTACATGCCGGGATGCGCCAGGTTACCGTGAAGGTACCTCATTTTACTGAGAGAGTCGCCGAGGCCCAGTGGCTGGTCGGCCACTCCGAGGTGACGCCCGAGCTTCTTGGTCCCGACCGGGATCTTCTCAGGGACACGCTGCAGAGATTCACCGACGCGGTGGCCGATCGCGGCGTTGGCGAGCAGCTACTGCATGGTGAGCCGCATCCAGGCAACTTGATCAGGACAAACAAAGGACTGCTGTTCGTAGACCTTGAGACGTCTTGCCGTGGGCCTGTCGAGTTCGACGTCGCCCACGCTCCAGAGGAAGTGGGCCAGGCCTATCCGGCTGCCGATCAGGGTCTGCTGCGCGAATGCCGAGTCCTCACTCTTGCGGTGGCCACAACATGGCGGTGGGACCGAAACGACCAGCTCCCGAACGGGCGCCAACTGGGCATGGAATGGCTCGGCCAGATCCGGGCGGCGCACGGTCACTAACGGCGCGCCTCCCGGAGCCGGCGTGAGGTAGCCGGGGTCTCGCAATAACCCCGGACGGCAGCGTCCCGATAGGCCACGAGCTCCTAGCCGAGATGTGCCGTTCAACGGCGGTCCAGAACGGGCACGCAGAACATCGTCGTCGAGGGGCTGCCGGCGCGCCCTACCGACGGCTACAGGCGCAGCTCCGCCGTCCCGAGGAAGCTACATAAGAGGAAGCTACATAATAAGCATGGAGCGGGGTGTCTTTCGGGCCGGCTGGGGACAGACTGGGGGCGTCCCACCGCTGCGCTGGCCAAAGGTCTCTCGCCGGTACCAGAGTTCTATAACGCTGCTCCAGGTGCGAACGGGACCAATGAGCGGGCCAGGGCGATGAGCTCGTGCACGGCCATGGCGGTGCTCTCCAGGCGGATGTGGGTGCCCTCGCGGTCTAGGAGCACCTTGCAGCGCAGGTACCCCATGCTCTGGTCGGCACTGACCATGAAGCCGTCGACTTGCCTCCAGATCTCGGTGAGCTGACGTGGTGCTCCTATGGCTTCCGCGGACTCTTCGATCCACAGGTTGCCGTGGCCGCCGTCGGGCTTTGGGACGAAGTACGAGATCATGGCGGAGAGTCGGGTGCCCCTCCTCGGCCGAGGGTTGAGCACATGCACAAAGCCCGGCTGACCCGGGGCCTCGGCCGGAACGAAGACCTTGAAGGGCACCGCGGCGGGCAGCTCGTCCAGGGAGACCAAGCGCATCGTGGGCTCGAGGCGCTCGAACCGCTCGCCTTCGGGCGCCTGGGGCGTGAAGACGCTAGCTGGGAGCTCGGTGTCGACTGCGACCTCGGTCATCTCCAGGACCCTGAAGGGCTTGGCTTCGAGCCTCGCTTCGGCCCGAAGCAGGAAGCCCCGCTCGGCGTCGACAACGAACTCGTACTCGTCGGCACCCAAGCCAAGGGCGTGCAGGTCAAAGTCGCCTCGGGTAAACGAGCGTGCCCGCAAGCGGTGGGCCGGGCGTGCCAAGAACCTGAGCTCGCCGAGCAGCTCGAAGTCGAGGGCACGGGCGGCGCGGGCCGGCGAGATGAGGACTTCTCCTGGCCCTTTGCCGTGCCTCACGCTCCCGAGGCCCTCATTCGTCCTCGGCCCCTCCGACGGCGACCAGTCCCACCAGGTGGTGCCCTGGAACCAGGCGGTCACCATCTCGTCGCCTACGGCGAACTCGACCCTCAGGCGGTCGGGTTCCTCCGACCACCACCTCCAGGTCTCCTCGCCCTCATCAGGCCATGGCTCGCCTGAGGTCCTCACCAGCCTCCCCCCGCCGGCTCCCGCAAACCTCCCCCCGCCCGCTTGTGCCCCGGGCGGCCTCTCGGCCGTGAAGGCTTCGTTGAGCAGGGCGTGGTGGCGCCACTCCCGTCCCACGGCCTGCAATGTGTGGCAACGGGGACCGGAGCTGCGCAGCAACTCGACGACGTCCGCTAGCTCTGCCACGACCTACCCTCGGTGGAGCGCATGGTGACCGTTCTAGCCCGCCTGACCTACCCTCGGTACCAACGGCGCCGATCGTTGTGCCGGGGGGCAGCGGCTGACCTCCGCACGCCAGACTCCGTCGGTCGGCTACCTGACCGTCCTTCCCGAGCTATGTGGCCTCGCGGCCCGGCCGCACATAAGAACCCTTGTTGTGGCAGGAAGATTCAGAGTAGAGTCCGCCACGGATGGCGCCAACGGCTCTGAAAATGCTTTACCGGCGCTGGGCGACGCCAGAACCACGCCCCCTTGCTGGTCCGGCCAGGACCCATCGGTGCCGGCGGAGCTACCCGAACACGGGGTACCTCGCAGCATCCGCTCCGAGATGGTCTCGGTCCGCATCGTCGAGCGCCTCTCGCCCCGTTGCTTTGCGCAGGTACGTGAGCTCATCCCAGCTCGCGGGGCGTTGAAGCTCCCCAAGGAGGCCGTCAACCGTGCTGATGGCGAGCTCGACAGCACCGGGCCGGGGGCCAGGGCGGTCGGGTACCCCGACTAGGAGGTCGAGGTGGTGGATGCAGAACTCAACGGCCCACATGGCCAAAAAGTCTTCGGTGCCCTGGACGTGACCATGCAAACGAACGTGGCCAGCCCGCGCCGCTCGGCTCGCCGTGGCGGCCATGTCGACGACGTCGTCGAAGTGACGGCGCAAACCTTCAGCAGTGGTGTACCAAGCTGCCATTGCCCAGGTCAGGCGAACATCCGAGAACGTCACCTCACTACGGGCTGGCCATTCCTTCCAGCACGAGATGTAGTCACGGTCGGCGGGGCCTTCCCACGGGGCAGCTAGGCCGTGAAGCAGGTCTTCTGCACCGAGACGGAGGTGGACCAACAAGTCGGCGACCCTCCAGCCCTGGCAGCCGGTCGCCCTGACCAGCTCAGCATCGCTTAGCCCGGCCACGATGCTGCGGAGGTCGTCGAGCTCTTCGGCCAGGACGGCTCGAACGTTGCCCGGTGGCGGCACGGTGGGCACGATCACCAGAATGGCCCACCTGGTCGTCGCGTCGTAGGCCAGTTTTGTCTGGGCCGTCCCCGGGAACGACAGTGGAGCCGAGGCCGAGGACAGTACCGGACGGTTCCTGAACGCACCGAACGTCAGGCAGATCGTCGCGGCGGCCGCCGCCGTGACGTGCTCGGGACCCTCCGGTAAGCCGGCTCGTCAGTTTTGCACGCTGAGTGTTCGAGCGCCTCGAGCACCTTGGCCAGATGCAGAACCGCCTGTTATGCGTCACCCAAACACCCTGGATTTTCAAGGTAAATTAGCGCATAGCGACGGGAGTGTGCGCCTGAAAGCGCGCGGCCGAGGCCACGAGCCGCCGCGTGGTCTAGTTGCAGTTATTGCTGATGGTGTACCCTGGTCCACATGGTCCCGGTGGCCGGAGCGATGAGCGTGCTGGCAGCAAACGACGATGAGGCGCGTGCCAGCGCGGCCCGCCTGGCGGCCGAGGCCGACGCGACGAGCGAGTTCGGTGCCGCGGTGCGCGAGCTGTTCGGGGGGGTGGCCAAAGGCGAGCACCTCATCGTTCTGCGCCCCGACCAGGAAGTCACACCGGCCGGGGCGGCCGACCTCTTGGGCGTGAGCCGCCAGTTCGTGGACCGCCTCTTGGCCGGCA
>CAYZVQ010000151.1:0-11486 GCA_964481925.1 uncultured Acidimicrobiaceae bacterium | reverse complement strand
CGGCGTTGGGCGCCATCGGTGGGTGCCTTGTAGTCATCGACGTCCTGTCGTTCACCACCGCCGTCACCGTGGCTACGGGGCGAGGCATCGCCGTGCTGCCTTGCCGGCTTTCCGACCCTGGCTGCGAGGCCCTGGCCGCGGCGAACGGAGCAGAGCTGGCCGTCCCGCGTCGTGTCCAGTCCCGTGAGCACCCCTGGTCCCTGTCCCCGGCGGCATTGGCCAGGGCGCCGTTCACGCCTCGCTTGGTCCTTCCCTCGCCGAACGGTTCGGCCATCGCCGCCCGCGCCCGGGGCGTTGTGGTGGCCGCCTGCCTGCGAAATGCCGCCGCCGCCGCAACCTGGGTGCTCCAACACGGTTACGGCACCGACGAACGCCCGGTCGCTGTTATCGCGTCCGGAGAACGGTGGCCTGACGGCTCGCTGCGCCCGGCGCTCGAAGACGGCCTGGGTGCTGGCGCCGTCTTATGGCACCTGTCGACGGCAGGTTGTCGGCTATCGGCCGAAGCTGCGGCGATGGCCACGACCTACAAGGCGACCGTCGACGTCGGCGGAGCCGTCCGGGCCAGTGCCTCGGCGCTGGAGCTAAGAGCCATCGGCTTCTCCTCGGACGTCGAGGTCGCCATCGAGGCCGACGTGGACGCTCACGTCGCCGTCCTTTCTTACGGAGTTTTCACCCCCGGCTAGGGCGACTGCCCCCGGCTGCGGCCTGGGGGTAGAGGCCTATAGCGTCGACCGCGCTGGTTCGTGGCCCAACGATGGGCTGGCAGTCAGCTCCCCGCCACCCCCGCCGCGTGGGAGCGGGTTGACCCTTGGCCCGAGTGGCTCGGGCGACGGTGGCACCGGTGGGTCCCGGCGCCCAGAGGTCAACCCGGCGCGCGGTCTTCCGGTCGCGTGCACAGGTCTGAGGCTTCGTGCCACATCCGTGCCATAAGGAGGCGGCAATGGCTGGCAGACGGCGGCACCTGCCGGCTGTAAACGTGCAGGTCATAAGGCACAACTCGGGCTGAACAGCACCTCCGCCCCTGCTTGCACGCAGGGGGTCGTGGGTTCGAGTCCCATCGTCTCCACCAGAGAACCAGCAGTTCAGGGGCGGTAAGGCAAACAGCGAACGTGTAGCTCGCCCTTTTGTCGTGTCACCTGTGTGTCACTTCCGGTTATGATGGTGACATGACGAAGCAGCGGGACTTTGGCCAGGCCCGCCAACTCCCCTCCGGTCGCTACCAAGCCCGCTACCGGCTCGACGGGGTGTGGCGCAACGCCCCCGACACCTTCACCACCAAGAAAGGTGCTACCGACTGGCTGGCCGGCGAGCGTACCAAGATCAACGAAGGAACTTGGCGCCCAGCGCCGAAGGGCAAGCTCACCTTTGCCGAGCATGCCGAGAAGTGGCTGAGCAACCAGAGCCACCTGCGGCCGCGCACGGTCGAGCTGTATGAGTACCTCATCAATGACCACCTAGTCCCGACCTTCGGTCCTCGGCCCTTGGTGGCTATCAGGGCCGATGAGGTCGTGGCGTGGTTCCAGGCCCTCAAGGCCAAGCTCCCCGGCACTGCCCCCAAGGCCTACCGGTTGCTGCGCCAGCTCATGCAGGCAGCCATTGACGACGGACGGGTCCAGGGGCCTTCCCCCGTGAACATCAAGGGCGCCGGGAGAGAGGCCGTGGCCAAGCTCACCATCCCGACGATGGCCGAAGCCCAAAGGCTCGCCGACACCGTTCCCGTGCGCTACCGGGCGATGGTCCTGCTGGCATCTTGGGCGGGTCTGCGCTACGGCGAACTCGCCGCGCTCACTCGGGACGACATTGACCTGAGGACGGGGACGGTCAGCGTGGACGAGACGGTCACCACCCTGCAGAGCGGGGTGCGCTTCCCTGGCCCGCCAAAGTCCGAGGCCGGTCGGCGCTCCGTGGCTATCCCTTCCACCATTCTGCCGGCCATCTCCGCCCACCTGGAGACGGTGGGGACTGAACCGACGGCCCTGCTCTTCCCCGCGCCCGAGGGCGGCTACTTGCAACCCCACAATTTCCGGCACCGTGTGTGGCTGCCCGCCTTGGAGGCAGCGGGGCTGTCCTATCGGTTCCACGACCTCAGGCACTGCGCTCTTACGCTGGCAGCTGAGGCGGGGGCGACCATCGCTGAGCTGATGGCTCGTGGAGGTCACAGCAGCGCTGCCACGGCGATGCGCTACCAGCACGCCAGCGCCGAGCGCGACCGGGCCTTAGCCGAGCGCATGGCGGCGCTCGGCTAGTAGTTCGTCTTGAGGGCGGTGTCTTGAGCGTCGATGTAGGCGCTCAGGACAGTCTTGCGAAACATCACGGTGGTCCCAAACTTGACGGCGTATATGTCGCGCTTGTCCCACAGGTAACGGACGCGGCGCTCGCTGACGTTGAGGAACTGAGCTGCTTCCTTCAGGGTGAACAGAGGGCTCTCCACCGGGGGCCGGGCCGCGACCTTGGCGCCCTCAGTCTGCGTCACCCGCATCGCCCCGCCTGACCGCCTCGGCGTCGTGAACTTCCCCCCTCCGGCCGGTCAGACGCCATATCCAACATCCAACTATCCAACCTTCCTTGGTCCCTCCTCACTCGCTCGCGCTGGACTCTTCACCCGCCAGATTTGCATTTCTGGCTAACGCAGTCGGGTTCCTGTGTCACCAAAGTGAATATCTGTAAGGATTGAGAGCCTCTGGTGTAAACGTCATGCAGCAAGCGCCAGGTCATGCCGAATACGTTTGAAGGCACACGGTTCATGACCTGATGAGTACCGTGAAAACCTGTAGGGTCGTGTCCCTTCAGAATTGCAAATCTGTGGAGATCAGGTTCCTCTCGCCAAAAGGAGCCTGATCGCTTTGGTGTTATAAGCATGACCGTGTCAGTCGACTGCGAACACCAGTTGTGCTGATCGACGATGGCATCACTACCTACGGGCGCAACGGGAACAAAACCTCCGTCCCCGAGCACCTCAAGCGCGCCTTCCGCCGGCTCCCATCGGGCCGGTTCATCCTCGACGGGGAGCTGATGAAGGACGGCACCCTTCAGCTGTTCGACGCGCCGACCGTAACGATCGGCGGCCACGCCTTCACAGAGCTTTCCAGCCCCTACTACGAGCGCATCGAAATCCTACGCACGTTGGTCAAGGACGTGTGGGCCAAGGAAAGATCCATCAAGATGCTGGCCCGGGCCACCTCTGCAAAGCACAAGCTGGAGCTGTTCATGTGGTTGCGGGAAGCCCACGCCGAGGGCATCGTGGCTCGCCACATAGACGGCCCCTACGTGCCCGTCCCGCCTCTAGATGTCGCTAAATCAGCCCGCCATCCTCATCGAGCGAGTCGCTCAACAACGCGCCCGACGTGGGAGTGGGGGACGTGGTAAGGGTGGAGTACCTGACCTTCACCGAGAACGGGCGCATGAGGGAGTGCACCAACCCCGAGCTGCGTAAGGACAAGACGGCCGAAGAGTGCTTGATGGACCAGTTCGTCCCTATGGACCTCAAGGCGGTGGTGGTGGCATGAACCCTGCTCCAAACCTGGGCCCCGTAAGACCAGAACCAGCTCCCTATCGCTTGTGCTGCTTACAGCGCCATTGGGGCCCTCAGTGCGAGGACGGCAAGGTCATGTGCTGCCTGTGCTTCGACCGTTTCCCCGTGGAGGAGCTGGCTCTCGAAGACGGCACGCCCATCGACATATGCAAGCCCTGTTATGCGGCCGACAAGGCCGAGGCCGCTCGCAGGGGGAGGCCCTAATGGCGCCGGTCAACACCCTGTCCCTGAAGATCATCGACTTCTGTGCCATCGAGTGCGAGCTGCAGCGGTCGGGCGAGCACTCGGTGAGCTTTATGTGCAACGCCTGGGCCTACGCGTTGGAGAAAAGCCTGGCCCTGCCCCGCCCCAGGCCGGCCGGGTTCGTCCAGCGCCCGCTCATGCACGACATCATCGAGCTGGGCAAGCTGGTCGAGCCGCACAAGAACCGCACCGGCATGAGGAAATGCGCCGTGTGGGTGGGCAACGACGAGAAGGCGCCGTGGACCATGGTCCCGGAGATGACGGCCCAGCTGCTGGAATCCATCGAGGGCTGTTCCGATTGGGGTGACTGGTTCTTCCGCTATGAAAGCATCCACCCGTTCGTCGATGGCAACGGCCGCACCGGCGCCATCCTGTTCAACTGGCTCAGCGGTACCCTGCTCGCCCCCAAGTGGGCGCCGGACTTCTGGAACGACCAGCGAAGGACGCCCGGCCATGGCGCGTAACTACCGCGTGTTCTTCGACGGGGCCGAGACCAGGATACGGCTCACGGACAAGCCTGTAGGCCTGAGCAAGGACGGGCGGCGTGCCGTGTTCAGGACGTTCAAGGAAGCGCACCAGCAGGCCCGTCTGTACCTGGCCGTGTGCCTCAAAGATTTGCAGGAGGCCCGGAGCAGGATGAGCAGTCTTCAAGCCATGGACGTGAAGGAGGTGAGCGGTGGCGCATGAGAAGACCAAGACCAAGGAACCCCTCATCGAACCGGACAAGTTTGTCATCCCCTTCACCCGCTCCGAGTGGTCCGTGATCAGTGCCGCCCTCCTCGAAACGGCCGATGGGCTGACCTGGCAAGCCGACAAGCTGGAGGGCAGGGACCACCGGCTCTCGGCCCTGTTCCTGCAGGGCTGTGCCGGGGGCCTGAGCGATATGTCCGGCAAGATCGAGAGGGCGCTGGAGGAGTTCAACGAGCAGCGTGACGAGACCATAGCCGACCGGATCGTGGCCGGCCTGATGGCGAAAGAGGGCCAGCAATGACGGCTTCTGACACCAGTTTCCGCACCGGCCTCAAGGAGGCCCTCATCAGTGCCGTCAATGGCATCCAGATCGACTGCCTGCCCAACCTCACCGAAGAGGGGGTGGAGGGGGCGCCACGCGTCATCGAGTTCTTTTGTCCCGACGCCGGCCTCGGCGGCCTGATCTCCTTCGAGCTGCGGGACGGCCTGCTGCACGTCCAGCTCTACCGGTGCGACCCCGACGTGAGGGTCATGGTCGGCAACGTGGAGCACCGCAAGGCCTGGGCCCGGGTCGACGAGACGGGCATGATCGGCATGGAGGCGCGCTGTGGCAAGTGCGGGGAGGAATATCATCCACGCTCCGAGCGCATGCTCAACGGGGACGCTATTCATCTGACCACAACGCGAGGGGAGGCGTGCGGTGGAATTGGCGAAGTTCTTGGCTGGTGGGGTAGGGGCCCTAACGGAGCAGGTCACGAGGAGGAGTTTCTTTGGGGCAAAAGAAGCGTCCGCCGCGATTGCTATCACGGTATTTCACAATGGGATCAGGCTGTCGCTCAGGGACACATCTTGTTGACGGTCCGGCGCCGCTTCCCTTTCCGGCCATCTCGTTCATGTCAAGGTCGCTGCTGACGGAATGAGGCATGCCGGGTGCAACGGCGTCCTCGCCCCACTGACTGGTCACCCGGGGCCTCTGATAACCGGGTGGCGGCCCGAAGAGTTACCGGCGCAAGCCTTGATACGCCACGTGACCGGGTGAGGCCTGGCGTAGCAGAATGAAGGCGTGCCCACGATCGCCGGCGGGTCGAATTGGACCACATGCCACGTTCAGAGTGGCAACGGCGTTCGTTTCCGTCCCCGGAACGCGCTCACCTCGCTGTACCCGGCGGCCCGTGCCATTGTCGTCAGGTCGCTGACCCGCCAGGACACGTCGTCCAGTTGGTGGCCATCGGCCCCTGTCGTAATCGGGACGCCCAGGTCGTGGAGCCGGGCGAGCAGGGCGGGGGCCGGATAGGCCTCAGCACAAGGTTTCCGCCAGCCGCTGGAGTTCAGCTCGGCGGCAAGCCCGCACGACCTGGCCGCCTCGGCGATGCGGTCATAGAACTCATCCGACACCTCGGGGCGGTGGCCGGCGACCTTAGCCAGGTCCGGGTGGGCCAGAACGTCGACCGCCCCAGTACCCGCCAGTTCCTCGATGGACCGCTCCTCTGCACTTGCCACAAGCCCTTGTAGTCTTCGCCTGCCCAAGTGCCGCCCATGCCCTCCCAGGTCGCTCAGGTGCGCGAAAGCACCGGCGGCCCCAGCGCGAGGACCAGGGGTCCTGGGCTAGCGTGACGCCGCCGTGCTGGCGCTAGGCGTCGGGCAAGGCTTACGGTGCTAGGACGACGAAGGAGGGCCAGTTCATCCCGGTGTCCGGGCCGGCAATGGTCCGGACAGGAGTGGGCGACCCCGACCTGTAAAGCTGGAACCTGCCGAACTCGACTGTAGTGGGTGTGTTGTAGTTGGAAACCCACACGTCACCGAAGAGGTCGACGGCGACGCCGTAGGGCCCATATAGGGACCCGCCGTCGCAAGTAGAGGGAGCCTGGTTGATCGAGCACCCAGGCAGGGTCGAGCTAATCGTGACGGCAGGAGCGGGGTCACCCGATTTGGAGAGCTGGGCCCTGGTGAACTCCACCAGCTCGTTGTTACAGGGGGTGCCGAAGCAGTCCACCACGGGAGGGGGCCCCCCTCCGGTGACCATCCACATGTCCCCTGAGTGCGTGAAGGCCATGTTGGCGCCACCGGTCGAAGAGATAATGACCGTCGGCGCCGGGTCCCGCGTCGCCAGCTCGGCCCGCGGGTACTCGACCACACAGCCCTGAGGACAAGTTGGAGAAAGTTGGACCGTCACCCAGAGGTTGCCCCAGGGGTCAAAAACGTCGCCAAGGGGGATGCCCGGGAGGTCCGAAATAGTGGTGACGGGCGTCGGCGAGCCCGTCCTGGCCAATTGCCACTTCGCGTACTCGTAGACCCGGCCCAAGGCGCTATCGGCGACGACCCAGAGGTTGCCCCAGCTGTCGAAGGCCATGCCGGTGGGGTAGGTGAGCGCGCCCGTGGACGACGAGATGGTCACGGCCGGCATAGGGTTGGGTGTGGCCAACTGGGCCCGGGTGAACCCGACGAGAGTGCTGGTATTTTCGTTGGCTGCCCACAAGTCGCCTGACGGGTCGAAGATCGCGACGAAGGGGCCGGACATGCCCTGGGTGACGCTTGCCACTGGTGTCGCGTCACCGCTGGAGTTGGGCGAGTACACGTTCACTTCCCCATTCGCCTCGACGCCAGTTCCGCTACCGCCGGTCCCGGCGATTGTGCCACCCTGGGCGACGACGACGCTCCCAGGTGCGAAGGGGCCAAAAGGACCGGCCGAGGCTTCGGTTGGTGCAACAAGCATGGAGCTTGCCAAGGCGACAAGCGCACACACCGCCCCCGTCCTCATTCTCCTCGTAAGCGCGGGCAGTTTGGTCGTATGAGGTCGAGCACCTGGCGTTCTGCTCGAACTCCGAGGCGCGCTATCGTGGATTGAGCACTGGGGGGTCATTTCTCTCCTTCTTAGTTCCGTCCTTCTTTGGATTGTGCGACGCGTGCCGCTCTACCAGGGTCTGGAGTAACGCCCCCGACAGCGCATGCTGGTCCAACACGTCGGGGACCTTTGTCGTGTTTCGGTGACCGTACACCTTCAGGGGTGGCGCGTGCGGCCAAAAGTGGACCCCGCTTCACAGCTTGGCCAAAGCCGCCATTGTGGGGTTGGGGCATCCAAACCAGAGCGAAGTCGCCCAACTGGCCGAGCGCATGCGTCGGTTACTCGCCGGCCCGCCCGCTGGCCCAGCTGAAGCTCAGCGGCAGCTCCGTTGTGGACAAGTGCTGTCGTGGAGAAGACTGGCAATTGTGGCGTCACGAGCCCTCACCCTCACCGAGGTTGACCAGCTTGCTGATCACATACGCAAGTTGCTGGCCGATCCCGACGCCGGCCTGACCGAGCCCATGCGCCAGAGGTGGCAGGGCGCGCTAACAGCTCTTGAAGCTGTCCTCGGTGAGCCCTCCAGCCTCGTGGAGGGTCTGCAGTTGTAAACGCAGGACCGAGACCGGTACGACGGCACCGGTGTCCATCGAGGGGTGAGCCCCGAGTGTCTCGCCTATCGTCGGCAGCGTCGCTTTCCCGACGATCCGCAGCCGCACGGGCGGGAGCCCATCACCTTGGGCGAGGACCGTGCCCCCGAGGTGCTTGTGCAGGCCTGCCAGCGTGGCGGCTCCCAGCACTACCTCGTTGGCGGCCTCCAGAGGGTGGCCCGAAAGGACCGGTGGCGCTACCTGCGCGTGGGTTGGTTCGAAGATGACGGGGACGGTCTGGCGGTCGACCTCCATGGTGGCGAACCATGCATCAGTGGAAGCGGCGACGTAGCGGTCGTGGCCCAGCATGGGGCCTACTAGGGCGCTCGGGACGGGACCGTAGCCGTCGGTTGAGAACAAGGCGTAGTCGAAATCCCAGCCGTACAAGGCGGGGTGCGAGATGAGGTTGCCGAGGCTCGCGCCGAAGACGATCGTTGCTGTGATAACAGCCACAGCGAGGGCAGTCCCGGCTAGGGCGGACCGGACCGGCGCCGCGTTCTGGCCGCGACCGGGGTCGAGGGCGAACCTGAGTCCCAGCATGGCCGGCGCCGGCCGAGCACCGTCCAGTCGAGGTGCACGCCAGACGCAGGGTCGACTTGGCGCACAGGGCCGACATCTGAGAGCGGGGAAAGCGCGACCGTCAGGCCCTCTGCCAAAAAGCCGCTCGTCACCAGGGCGACGACGTTACCCAAGGCCATATCGCAGAGCAGTACGAACGGCGTCGCTCCGAGCGCCCGCAGGACTGTCGCTTCACCCGCTCGAGCGCGCGCCAGGCGCGAGATGGTCTGGGCAGCTATCACAAACGTGGCGAGGGCCGCGATCGCGCCAAAAGCCCCGAGGGCGACAGCCTCGGGGCGGATAGCGCGCTGGGCCGCCACGGCAATAGCAGCGGTGACGTAGACCTGCAGCTGGGCGGTAGTTGTCTTGAAGGTGGCCGAGACCAATTGGGAGTACTCCCGCTCCACCGTCGCGTCGTTAGCGCTCCCCCCGCTTATTTTGATCCCGACGTAGGTGAGGCCGGTGCAGCACGAAGAGAACTCACGCGCCAGGGTTGGGGTCCCGAAAAGCAGCCCGGTATGACCCCTGTCCACGTCGTCTTGGACCACCTGGTAATTGGTCACCGCCAAGCCCACGACGTGCAGGTCGAGGGTCTTGTAAAAAGGCTCCGCCAGGGCAGGTCCCTGGAACCCGTTCCCAGAGAACCTCTCGGCTCCGACCAGAAGGTGAGAACCGAGGTGAAGATGGAAGAGCGTGACGGCCTCAGGGCTTGCCATCACTTCGTCCGGCTCAGTCGGTCGGGGCCAACGCCCTGCCGTGAGGGTGGGGCGGTCCATGCTGGAGAACAGGCCGTTGCTGCTGGCCACCAGCTCGACTTGGGTCACCAAGATCGTCCCCAACCCGCCCCGAGGAGCGACAGTCGCGCCATTGAGTGCCACAGAACACGCCGCCTGCTTCACCAGTGGTAGCCGGGAGATCTCAGCCACGAAGCGCGAGCCGCACGTAACGGTTGTTGTCGGCTGCACCAGCAGGTCTGGCGGGTTGGTGCTGGCCAGGAAACGCGTGTACGAGGATGCCGTCCAGCGAGCTGCTGTAACTTAAGCCATTGCCACCCCGCCGAGCACGCCCACCAAGACGGTGAGGCCCAATAAACCACCAAATCTCGCCCCAAGCATGGTCCTTAGGCGGTAGACCGCTAGCCGGAGCGCCGGCGCCGGCCCACGAGCTCTGTTCCCGCGCTCCTTCACGGCGGCGCGCGGTGCGGCGCGGGCGCTGGACCGGGGTCCCGACGGCAACCCGGGGCCAAGGTCTTCCTCATACGGTCAATCATGCTTGTCGCTTCCCGGGCCGGGCACCACCAGGCGAGCCTGCCTTTCCGTGGTGATACTGGCTTACCCTGCCGCACGCATCGGACCAGCCTGAGGGGTGGGAGTTCCTCCCCAGTGGTGATGCCTTTGTACGTAACCTGGCTGAGAGAGGCCGGCCAACGCGGGGAGGCAACCAGCAGGGGGGTCTGGTTATCAGTTCGGCAGTTCGGGCCGCGTCCGGGACCATCCTGTGTTGAAGACCTCAATGGCTTGGGAGCGGCTCAATACCACCAGGGTGCCCGGTCGGTCGGGATTGTTGGCAAACCAAAGTCCATCACCCACCTGGGCACCGATTGCGGATCGCTCACACCACCTTGTGCCTTGGTGACGATGGGTCAGCGTCCTGTTTGCTCGACGGGTTCCCTCTCCTCTTCGGAGAGCTCGTCGAGCCAGGCGGGCGCGTGGTGGCGCGCCCAGGCCCGGCTGATCCTACCGAACAGCATCGACTTCAGCGCTTGGCGGTCGGCCAGGGCCATGAGGACGTGGCCCGAGACCACGATCACAAAACCGAGCGCCAGCCAGTTGTGTACGAAGGTGGCGCCGGCCCGCACTGAGAGCGGGAAGGGCCTGTACCACCGCAGGATGGCGCCGCTGGCGAGCATGACCAGGCCGGCTCCTGCGGTAAAGGCGGCGTTGGCCTTCTGGCCGGCGTTGAACTTGCCCACGCGGACGCGGGCGAATACCCGCCTTCTCTCTGCGGCCGGGCGGACAACTGCCCGCAACCAACGCCGGTCGTCCCGGCTCCAGCGGTTGAAACGCCGGATGTCGCGGCGCAGAGCCTGGCCCCAGCTTCCCGATAGGGCGAGGATGAGCGGCACGGGGAGCGCCAGGCCCGCGTAGAGGTGGATGCGCTCGACCAGTTCTCTCCGGCCGACGATGGCCGTAAGCGGTCCGAAGTACAGGGCGGCACCGGTCACGACCAGCACGGCGAACAGTACGGCATTGGTCCAATGGACCGCCCGCTCCACACGGTCGAAGCGGTTGAGCAGCCCAGGCCGTTCCTGCTCGGGTAGGGGGACGGCGCTGCGATGTGCGGTCGGGCTCGCCATCGCCTCAGGCGGCCGATGGCCCGTGGCCGTTGACCCAGGCATCTACTGGGTAGCCGTTCTGCTCCCAATAGCCTTCCTGCACCACGCTGGTCAGGGTGATGGTGGACAACCATTTGATCGACTTGTAACCGAACATCCCCGGGACGTAGAGGCGCACCGGTCCACCGTGGGCCCTACTGACCGGCCCGCCGAGCATCGAGTAGGCAACGATGGCGCCGCTGCGCTCGGCCTGGTCCATCGTAAGGGTCTCGGTGTACACCCCGTCGAAGGAGGAGAAATGGAACACCGTCGCGCTCGGATGGGCCCCGGCGAAGTTGGCCAGTTCGGTGAGGCGGACGCCGGTCCAGTGCACGTCGTCGACGACCCACCCGGTAACGCACTGGAAATCGTGGGTGAGCCTGGTGGCCGGCAAGGCTTCTAGGTCGTGCACGCTCAGCTGGAGGGGACGTTCGACCATCCCGTTGACGCTCAACTTGTAGTCGGGCGGCGGTGAAGGAAAGCCGCTGGTCACGGTGTAGAGGGTAAAGTTGCCGCCACCGGGGACGAGGCCGGCGAGCCCTGTGCCGCGGAGCGGCTTCAGCAGGTCTGAGATGCCGTTCTGCACGTGCTCGCCGAAGGCGATCCCGAGCCCACCGAGGCCCAGGATGCCAAGCACGGCCCGGCGGCCGATGGGTTTGT
>CAYZVQ010000150.1:9571-11509 GCA_964481925.1 uncultured Acidimicrobiaceae bacterium | reverse complement strand
GGACCCCAAGTACTACCACTACTGGTTCGAACCGCTGTTCAACGTCAACATGTACATCAACCTGACCAACCCGCTCCTGTCCAACCTGGCGGTGAGGGAGGCCATCGCGTACGCCATCAACCGTCCGCAGGTCTCCAAGATCGGTGAGTACGGTTACGAGCCGGCTTCCAACCAGACGTCCATCGTCCTGCCGACCTTCTCCAGCTGGTACGACCCGAGCCTGGCCGCCAAGTACGGCAACGCCTACGCCTACAACCCGTCCAAGGCCATCTCGGTCTTGGAGGCCGCCGGTTATAAGAAGGGTAGCAATGGCATCTTCGAGAGAAATGGCCATCAGCTCTCCTTTACCATTATCAACAACGGTGGCTTCTCTGACTGGGTGGCGGCGGTGAACGTGGTCCAGAGCAACCTCAAGGCCGTGGGTATCCAGGTCACCCCGGAAAACATGTCCAACACGACATTCCTTTCCGATGTTTACGAGGGCCATTTCGACCTGGCTTATAACTGGGACGTAGGCGGGCCCGGCCCCTACTACGAGTTGCGAGAACTGCTCTATTCACCCAACTCGGCACCGATCGGTACTTCGGCGGCCAGCAACTGGGAGCGGTACTCCAGCAAATCGACCGACGCCCTAATAGACCAGTACGCGGCGACGACGAACGCAGCCGTCCAGCACAAGATCGTCGACCAGCTCGAACAGGTCATGCTCTCGGAGGTGCCGGTGATCCCGGTCACGGAAGCAGTCGACTGGTACCAGTACGACACCCAGAACGTCGCCGGCTGGCCGACCCCGAGCAACCCGTACGCGCAGCCGGCGCAGTATGCGTGGCCCGACTGGGGCGTCGTGCTCCTGCACCTCTATTACAAGTAGCAGCCGCTGCCAGTAGCAGGATCTTGCGGCATGGGCCAACCCAGGAAGTAGTAGGCCCATGCCGCAGTGGGTAGCTAGGAAGGCGCAAGCATGAGGTTCGTCCTAAGGAGGTTGGGCTTCTTCGCCGTCACCTTGTGGGCGGCCATCAGCTTCAACTTCGTGATCCCGCGCCTCATGCCCGGGAACCCCGTGCAGGCCCTCGAGGCCCAGCACCCGCACCTCGGGCCGCAGGCTATCCACGCCTTGACGGTCCTGCTCGGGGGGGGCGGCAACCAGAGCTTCGTCGCCCAGTACCTGGACTACTGGAAACGAGTGGTGACCTTCAACTTCGGCATCTCGATCACCACGAGCTTTGGTACGTCAGTCAACACCATGGTCTTCCACGCCCTGCCCTGGACCCTGGGCCTGGTCGGTGTGACGACCGTCATCGCCTTCCTTCTGGGGACGTTTATTGGCCTGCTGAGCGGGTGGATGCGCGGCAGCTGGCTTGACAGCGCCTTGCCGCCGATCTTCGTGATCACCTCGGCCTTCCCGTACTTCTGGGTCGGGCTGCTCGCCATCTATTTCTTCTCCATCCGCCTGGGTGTGCTCCCTTCGGAGGGAGCGTACAATTTCCTCAGCAATTCGCCCGGTTTCGATTGGCATTACATCATCGACGTGTTGCGCCACGCCGTCCTACCGGCGATGACGATCCTCATCACCTCCATTGGCGGCTGGATCCTCACGATGAGGAACAACGTCATCACGGTCATGGCCGACGACTACATCCGCATGGCCCGGGCCAAGGGCCTGAAGCCATGGAGGATCATGTGGAAGTACGCGGGCAAGAACGCCGTCCTGCCCAACCTCACGGGGTTTGCCATGTCGGTTGGCTTCGTAGTCTCCGGCGCCATCGTCGTCGAGTACGTGTTCAACTACCCGGGCGTGGGGACCATGCTCCTAAACGCCGTCAACGGTCTCGACTACCCGCTCATGCAAGCGCTGTTCCTTCTCATCACCGTAGCCGTGCTCCTAAGTGTCCTCGGCGCTGACCTGGTCACGGCCCTCCTGGACCCCCGGACGAGAGA
>CAYZVQ010000150.1:0-9471 GCA_964481925.1 uncultured Acidimicrobiaceae bacterium | reverse complement strand
GCCCGGATGAGCGAGCCCGGATGAGCGAGCCCGGATGAGCGAGCCCGGATGAGCGAGCCCGGATGAGCGCGAAGGCGAGGCGGCGGCCGGGGGCCAAGCTGTGGCGGGCCCTGCGCCACAACCGCAAAGCAACGGTGGGCGCACTACTACTGCTGTTCTTCGTCGTGCTGGCCATATTCCCCGGTGACATAGCTCCCTACAGCCCGACGACGATCACTTTCGGGCAAGGCCTCGCCCCGTCAAGCGCGCATTGGCTCGGTACGACGTCGCAGGGACAGGACGTCTATTCGCAGCTCATATGGGGCACACGACAGTCGCTCATCATCGCCGTGGCCGCCGGCGGCCTGGCCACTCTCATCTCCGTCGTCGTCGGCGTCTCGGCCGCCTACCTGGGTGGTGTCTCGGACGGGATCCTCTCGCTGGTGACCGATGTACTGCTCGTGATACCCATCTTTCCCCTAATAATCGTCATCGCCGCCTACCTCCGCAGCGCCGGCTTGACGGACATGATCATCGTCCTGGGCGCCCTGGGCTGGTCCTACGGCGCCCGGCAGCTCCGGGTGCAGGTGTTGTCGTTGCGGAACCGTGACTTCCTCAAGGCCGCCTCAGTACGGGGAGAGAACCGCTTCTACATCATCGTGGCCGAGATCATGCCCACGCTGACGTCGCTCATCATGGCCACGTTCCTCGGCTCGGCGGTCTTTGCCGTGTTGACGGCCGCGGGGCTCCAGTTCGTCGGGCTCGGCAACCCCAATGCCCAGAGCTGGGGCACCATGCTGTACTGGGCACAAAACAACGAAGCGCTGGGGGCGGGGATGCCCCTGTGGGCGATCATGCCCGGTGTTTGCATCGCCCTGCTCGGGGGGGCGTTCGCCTTCTTGAACTATGCCTTCGACGAGATCGCCAACCCGGCTTTGCGACCAGTGCGCCGCCGCGCCCGCATACCTTTTGCCCGTTCGGCCGCTCACGCCCTGGAACGGGAAGGCGTGACCAAGCCTTCGGCCAACGGCCTCGCCGGCAGTCGGACCTCGACCAAGGCGCCCGTAGCCGGCGAGCCCCCGGTCACGCACCTGCTCGAGGTGCGTCACCTCTCGGTAGCGTATGCCACCGACGCCGGCTCGGTCGTCGCCGTCGACGATGTCGACCTCGACCTCGACCGCGGCGAGTTCCTGGCCGTCGTCGGCGAGTCCGGTTGCGGGAAATCGACGCTCCTGTTCGCCATCGCCCAGCTGCTCAACAAACCTGCGGGCATAACGGGTGGGAGCGTCCTGTTCCGAGGCCGGGAGATGGCGGCCATGAACAAAAGGCAGCTCCGCCACGTGCGGTGGCGGGAGTATTCGGTCGTCATGCAGAACGCCATGAACGCTCTGAACCCGGTCATGACCGTAAGAGAACAGATGGCCGACGCCTGCAAAGCCCACTCGACGATGACGCGCCAGGAGATCGCCGACCGGTCAGCCGAAGTGTTGCGTCTCGTCTCGATCGACCCCGTGCACCTTGACAGCTATCCCCACCAGCTCTCCGGTGGGATGCGTCAGCGGGCGATGATCGCCATGGCCCTGCTTTTCACCCCCGATCTCGTGATCATGGACGAGCCCACGTCGGCTCTCGACGTGGTGGCCCAACGGTCCCTCATGCGCCAGATCAAGGAGCTGCAGGACAGCCTCGGGTTCGCGGTTATCTTCGTCACCCACGACATATCACTTGTGAGCCACTTCTCCGACCGTCTCATGGTGATGTACGCCGGCCAGGTCACCGAGCTCGGGCCGACTTCGGAGATCTTCGACATGCCGCGTCACCCTTACGCGCGCGCTCTGCTCGAAGCCTTCCCCTCCATCCGGGGCGAGAAGATCGCTCTCACTGGAATTGCCGGTTCGCCCCCGGACATGGCTTCGCCCCCGCCCGGCTGCCGGTTCCAACCCCGCTGCGCCGACGCTATGCCCGAGTGCGCTTCGACCGAACCGCCTCTATACGAGCGAGGCGGGTCGGTCGTGCGGTGCTTGTTGTACAAAGGTGCGGCGCCCGGGACGGTGAGCCTCGCCAGTCGTTCGGCGCGGCGAGGCGACGGCCCACTGGGTACCGGCGAAGGCGCGCCCTCTCTCCTTCTGCCCCCGACGGCACCACAGGCAGCCCCGGACCAACAGGCGCCGGGCCCTGTGTTGGAGGTCTTGGGCTTGACCAGGCACTTCAATATGGGCGGGTTCTGGAAGAGGAGGAAGTTGCACGCCCTCGACGACGTGAGCTTCAGCATCGCCCCGAAGGAGATCGTGGCTCTCGTGGGCGAGAGCGGCAGCGGTAAGAGCACGGTTGCCAGGCTGCTGGCGATGGTCTACAAACCCACCTCCGGCGACATACGCTTCGAGGGCAAACCGCTCGCCGCGCTGCGTGGACGCAAGGAGAGCCGCGCTTACCGGGGCTATGTCCCCATGGTCTTCCAGGACCCCTACAGCTCGATCAATGCGGCCTACCGCGTCTCGCACGGCATCCTACGGGCCGTAACACTGCACCGGCCGGACATCGACCGGTCGGCGCGCCGCGCCGAGGCGCTACGGGTAATGGAGGCCGTCGGTCTAAGACCGGCAGAAACAATGCTCTCGAAGTACCCTTACGAACTGAGCGGTGGCCAGCGGCAAAGGATCGGTTTCGCCCAGGCGCTAGCGCTGCGGCCCAAGCTGATACTCGCCGACGAACCCGTCTCCATGCTCGATGTGTCGATCCGGGTGGGCATCCTCAACCTCATGGCCGAGCTGCGCACGCGCGAGGGCGTTTCCATCCTGTACATCACCCACGACCTCGCCTCGGCCCGCTATGTCGCCGACAGGGTCGTCGTCATGTACGCCGGCAACGTTGTCGAAATAGGCCCTACGGAGCAACTAATGGCTGCTCCCCGCCATCCTTACACGAAGCTCCTGCTGTCGGCGGCCCCGGATCCCCGGGCGCCCCTCGACGGTTCCGGCGCCGCAGATGCCGGCGAGCCGCCGAAGGCGGTGGACCCGGCCCCGGGGTGCCGCTTCCAACCTCGGTGCCCGTACGCCATCGAAGTGTGCCGCACTGTGACGCCCCGTCTCGGTGAAGTGGCTCCCAATCAGCTAGCCGCTTGCCACGTTGCCCTGGCCGAGGCCCAGGACTTGAAGTGGTCCTCCACGCCGACAGCCAGCGCCGAGGCCTCGGCGTCAGGTCCCCTGGCCCGGTGACGCCCGGTCCCACCAGAAGGTGACGAGCCGGCGGGGCACGTCGGCGGTCCGGTCGAGGTAAGCCCCGATCTCGGCGTCGCGGTCAGGGCCGAGGCATAAACGGCGGCGGGCGAACGCGACGCGCTCCGGGCGAGGCCACTCGTGCCAGAGCGAGGGTTCGTGGGGGCTCTCGTCCACGGCGACAAGGCAGCGTCGAGCCTGACGGGGCCGCGCCGGAGGCGTTTATTCGTTACCGGGCCCGGGCGGCGCCCGTTAATGTCGTCGCCATGGTCGTCCCTGACACCAAGAACTGGACCTGGGTACTAACCCGGGCTTGCCCCGAGTGCGGTTTTGACGCCAGCACGTGCCGGGCGGACGAGGTCGCCGGCCTGGTGAGGGAAAACTCGCAGGCCTGGCACCGTCTCTTCCAGGCCGGTGCCATCCGGCCCGGACGCCCGGACGAGTCGACTTGGTCCACGCTCGAGTACACCTGCCACGTCCGCGATGTCTACCGTCGTTTCTTCACGAGGATCGACCTCATGCTGAGCGAGGAGGGCCCGCTCTTCGAAAACTGGGACCAAGACGCTTCCGCCGTCGCAGACGCCTATGAGCACCAGGTCCCCGCCACCGTCGTCGACGAGCTAAACGGGGCCGCGGAGGCCGTAGCGTCACAGCTCGACAGGGTGGTAGGACCGGCCTGGCACCGCACCGGCCGTCGCAGTGATGGAGCGTCTTTCGAGGTCCAGACCATTGCTCGCTACATGGTCCACGACACGGTGCACCACCTCTGGGACGTGGGAAAACGAACCACATCCAGTGGCTGCGCTTCTGGCCCCGTCGCAGTTCCTCGACGGCACGGGCGTAAGTCCCACCCGCGTCCTGGGCGGAGATAAAGCGCTCCAGGTTAAACGGGTCAACCATATGCGGGACTTATCTTACACCGCCGGGGCTGGCGCGGCCTCGGCGGGACGGCGCTAAGCCGCTACGGGCGAAAGCGCCTCTCCGCAGCGAAGACAGACCGGCTCACGAAAATCCTCGGGGGCATACGCATAGAAGTCAGGGTCTCGCCAAGGCTTTATAGCCAGGACCTCGGGGTCATAATCACGGTGCCCCACGAGTTTGCAAAGTACGTGTTTCATGAGGCTCAATATACCTCATATTCGTTGAACAGCTGGTAAATTTCGTGTGCCATCTGTTTAGGTGATGAGGCAGAGCGGCCCCGGGGATCAACCTCAATGCAGCTCGACGCAGCTGACCTGGGATGTCGTCAACCGGCCGTCGCGGACGAACCCAATGGCCACGGGCCGCCCGATAAAACGTTCGGTTAGCAGGGACTGGAGTTCGCCGACATCGCCGACCGGCTCCCCGTCCACGCTGACGATCACATCGCGCGGGCGTAAGCCGGCCGCCGCCGCCGGGCTCGAGGCGACCACCGAGACCACCTCGACCCCGCGGGAGGCGCCGGTAGCCGCCGCCACAGCCGGCGGCAGTGGGCGCGAGCCCCCGCCAATGCCGAGGTAGGCGCGCCGGACAGGGCGGCCGGCGGCCAGGGTCCCGAGTATCGTCCTGGTCCGATCATTTATGGGGACGGCCATCCCCAGGCCCTGGCCGGCCCAGTGCCCGACCAAGGCGGTGTTGATCCCGACGACCTCCGACGAGCTCACAGCCAATGCTCCCCCCGAGTTCCCCGGGTGCAAGGCGGCGTCGGTCTGGATGACGTCGTCGAGTAGTCGGCCTCCAGGCCCGGCGGAGGCGACGAGGCTCCGGCCCAGCGCGCTGACCACACCGGCGCTCACCGAGCCTTCGAACCCGAGAGGGTTGCCGATCGCCACCACCAGCTGGCCGACCTTCAGCCGGCGGGCGTCGCCGAGGCGGGCGGGCTGGTAGCCGCCGCCCTGGGCCCGGACGACGGCCAGGTCGCTCAGGCGGTCCGTCCCCACCACTTCGAACGGGACTTCTTCGCCACTGGTGAAAGTCGCCGTTCCCCGGGCGGAGGCTTGGACGACGTGGGCGGACGTGACGAGCATCCCGTCCGCCGACAACACCACGGCGGAGCCCGCTCCGCCCGGGCGGCCGGGCCCCTCCGCCACCCGCAGCGCCGCCACCGAGGGTAGGAGCTGGTCGGCCACCCACGACACCGTCCGCGAGTACGGGTCGAGAAGTGCTTCGTCGACCGTGCTCGGCGGCGCCGGCAAGGTCTCCGGCGCCAGCATCAGGCTGTGCCCTGCTCGGACGGCCCCGCCGGGCCGAAGTGCACCGCTACTGAGACCTCCTCCACGCCCCGGACCACCACCACGTCGGCCGTACCGCCGTCATCTATGGAACCGAGGAAGGCCGCCAGTTCGCCGGCCGAGCCGACGGGTTGGCCGCCCACCGAGACGATGAGGTCGCCCCGGCGCAGCCCGGCCCTGTCGGCAGGACCATCCGGTTCGACGGCATGCACGAGCAGACCGTCCCGGTCGGGCAGCCCCACGGCATGGCGCACACGGCGGGCGAGCTTGGGCGGGGCCAGGGCGACCCCGAGCCGTACCCGGCGGGGCACCTCGCCCCGGGCCAGGGCGTCGATCCGGGCCTTCAGGTCCGCTCCGACCGGCAGGGCCAGGTAGAAGCCCTCGCCTTCGCGGTGCGTATTGATGCCCACGAGACGGCCGTCGCTGCCGACCAGAGGCCCTCCCGAGGACCCAGGGACGAGGGGCGCTCCGTGCTCGAGGGCGCCGGTCACGCTGCTGCCGCCCGGGCCTCGGAAACTGACGCCGAGCCCGGAAATGAAACCGGCACCGGCGCGCAGGCTCCGGCCGCCCGGCCGGGACAGGCCTATAACGACGTGGCCCAGGGCGGGCACGTCCTCCGACCACGCCAGAGCGGGGGCACCGGCGGTGTCGACAGACAAGACGGCAAGGTCACCGTCCATATCGGCGCCGGCCACACTGGCCACGGCCACCCGGCCGTCCTCGAACGAAACCGCGACCTCGCCGCGCAGGTTGTGGGCGTTGGTCACCACCAGCCCATCAGCCACGACGACGCCGCTACCTGCTCTACCCACTCCGACGACCGACGGTGCGGCCGTGGCGATAATCTCAGCCACCGCGTCCGAGAACTCAACCAAAGACACGCTCATGGTGCTCCTCTCCACTTACAAAGGTAACTTGTGACTTGCAAGTACGAAGTTACTCCCAACGAAGAGCACAGCGGCAAAGAATTCCCGGCGAGACCGATAAGGACGAGGCCATGACTGAGCTCAGCAGGGCAGGAGACAAACGGCGGCGCCCGGGACCACGTTCCGGCCCGGTAGGCGCCGGCACGGTAGGCGCCGGCACGGTAGGCCCCGGCACGGTAGGCGCCGTTCCGGGCCCGGCTCCCGGCCCGGACGACGAGGGACCAGGCAACTCGGCCCTGGACGTCGCCATGGCGCGCGTTGGCGACCGCTGGACGCTGCTGATAATCGACGCGCTCATCGAAGGGCCCCGCCGGTTCAAGGATCTCGAGGCCGCCGTGCCCGGCCTGGCTCCCAATGTCTTGTCCTCCCGCCTGCGCCGGCTGGAGGGCGACGGCCTGGTCGTGGCCGTGCCCTACTCCGAAAGGCCCACCCGCTACGAGTACCGGGTGAGCGCAGAGGGGCGGGAGCTGGCCGGGGCCATGAGGCTCTTGTCCAGCTGGGGGGCGCGGGCGATGGGAGGCGAGCACGAAGGCCCTCGCCACCGGGCCTGCGGGACCCCCCTACAGGCACGCTGGTACTGCCCTACGTGCCAGAGGGTGACCGACCAGGCCGACGACGACGTGGCCTGGTTATAGGCGCGCCCTGCACAAACCGCCGCCCCGGGGGTGTACGGACCGGTGCTTTCAAGTGTGGGAGGGGCTGGGGCCTTCGCCTTCCAACTCGAAGACGAACTCGTCGATGTAGCACCAGTACCAGTTCTCGCCCGGCTCGAACGACTGGACGATCGGGTGGTCCGTGGCGTGGAAATGGGCGGTGGCATGCCGGTTGGGAGAGCTGTCGCAGCACCCGACGTGAGCGCAGGTGCCGCAGCGGCGCAAGTGGACCCAGCGGGCCCCCATGGCCAGGCATTCGGCACAGCCATTGCCGCTGGCGTTGGTCGTGAGTATGGCACCTTGATGCGCGCAAGTGTCGGCCATGGCCCCAGTTTCCCTCTTACCGGGCGATAAGTCGAGCTAACCCGGTCGTAATTTGGGCTACCGGACGATCAGCCGGGCGGCCAGGGCGAATGGCAGGGCCGCCAGGACGAGCACGATGACCCGCAACCACAGCGGCGAGCCGGCCGTGGCGAAAAGCGCCTCGTGCAAGGCGCTGACGGGGGCATTGGGGAGAGTGCTGTGACTGGCCAGCAGCCGGGGCAGGAACACCAGCCCGATCAATGTCGCCACCGCCACCAGCGGGGCCACCACGAGTGGCCCGGTGGCCGCCACCAACAGCCCGGCGACGACCAGGGCCATCACCGCAACCCCGGTGGCGTTGCCACCCGGCAGGTAGAAAAAGGCGGCGATCCCGAGGATGGCCAACAGCACGGCCACAATGGTGCGCAGGCGCAAGGTGGAGCGCCCGGCCAGTACCAACAGGAAGGCCGTTACCCCCGGCAAGAGCACGGCCAAGACGGCGGTGAGCCCCTCCACGGCCCGGCGAGGCGCACCGTGCTTGGCCGCGTCGTGGACCACCGTCAGCCCGGCCGTGTTGACAATGCGCAGAGCCGTGTCCGAAAGGGAAACGGCCGCCCCGTGGAAGTAGGCGAGGTGCCCGAGGCCGAGGGCGATGCCCAGGGCGACGCCCACGAACAGCCAGAGCCTGCCCCTCAACCGACTGCGGCTGGGCACCGGTAGGTAGCCACCTTTCCTCGACGGACGCAGCGATTCTGCCAGGTATGGCAGACTTCCCCCGAGCGCTCTAGAAGGAGACATGACCATGCCCGACGTCGACCGCCCGGCCAGGATCAAGGTCCAGCCCAATGGTCCCTACCTGGTTAGCGGCGCGGTCCCGGTGACGCGCCGCACGATCGTCGCCTCCGATGAGGGGGAGCCGACAGGGGTGCGGACCGCCGCCGAGCTTGGAGCTCGCAACGTCGTCGCCCTGTGCCGCTGCGGTGGCTCATCCAACAAACCGTTCTGCGACGGCACCCACGCCGTGGAGCACTTCGACGGTACGGAGACCGCACCGACCTCCACCTATGACGAACGGGCCAAATCGTACGAGGGCGCCGGAGTAGTGGTGCGCGACGACCGGGCCATCTGCGAGCACGCCGGCTTTTGCGGCAACCGTCTCACCAACGTCTGGAAAATGGTCGAAGGGACCGAAGACCCCGCCACCAGCAGCCAGATGATGGCCATGATCGAGCAATGCCCCTCCGGCGCCCTGACCTACCGCTTGACCGCCGCCGGCCCTGACGTCGAACGCGAGCTCCCAGTTGGGATCGCCGTCACCGCCGACGGCCCCTACTTCGTGACCGGGACTATCCCCGTCGAACGTTCCGACGGCCAGCCCTTCGAGCCCCGCCCCCGGATGACCCTATGCCGTTGCGGCGGGTCGGCCAACAAACCCTTGTGCGACGGCAGCCATAAGGAGACCGGTTTCCGGGACTCTTAAGCCCGCCCCGGGGGCTCAGCGCAGCGACGAGCTGTCCCGTTCTTCCATCAGGCTGGCTACGTGTTGCCTGAGCTCGGAGCGGCTCACGACGATCATGTCGTCGGCGGGGACGGCCGCGGGGAGCGCTGCCGCCGGGGGGACGGTCGCCGTTGCTTCGGTCCGGGAGTGACCGAGCTCGGCCTCGGCCTGGGCCCGGCGGAACTCACGGCCCGCCGAGCCCACGTTCTTGGCCAGTTTGGGCAGCTGGCTGCCGCCGAAGAGCACGACAACAGCCACCACCAGGACGATGAGGGTGTCCGACCCGAGAATGTTGGCAATCATGAAAAGGGCCCGCTTTCTGGTCGAGGGCGCCGCCGCGCCACGGCGGCCACGGCGGAACGGTGTAGACGTGCCCGGCAGGCCGTCCGTTGGATCGGGCGGAGGCCCGCCGGGCGTACTAGGGCCGGCAGCTGCCGGCGCGGAACTCGCTCACCTGCCCGCCCATGACCGTAACCTCACCTAGGGGGCCACTGTCTTCGAGCCCCCAGACGATGTAGGTACCTTCACGCACTTCGGGGTAGAGGCCGGCGATCACATCCTTGCCGGTCGCCCGGCGGCGCCGGACCATGGTGTGCAGGTGGTGACTGCGCGGGGCCCCGACCGGGGTCAGGTCTATCTCTGACCCCAGGCAGGACTCGTCGGTATAGATGATGAGGGCCCCGATGT
>CAYZVQ010000149.1:0-11536 GCA_964481925.1 uncultured Acidimicrobiaceae bacterium | reverse complement strand
AACAAGTAGTTGAACTAACGTTAGCCCCGGCGTCACTTGCTGATCAAGTGGCGCGTTTAGTCGTTGCCCTAATTCGAGGCGGGGGTGAGGGCCGGTCGTTGCGGCACGGTCAGGTCCACCTCGGAGTAGCCACCCAGACCAACGGTCGTGGCGAGTTCTTCGAGCACGGCCAATTTCGTGGGCATGGACGAGGTGTCCCCCAACAAAATCAATGCTTTTGCCGGGCCGAGATGGGCCACCAGGCCGACGCCGGCCGAATATGCGAGATCGAGATGGCGCCGGGAAAGCACGGACGGGACGGCGCCCGCGGTGGTCAGCAATTCCTCCAGTTGCACTTCATCGAGCGGGGCCGCCGGCAAAATGCGCGCCCCGGGCATCGCTGGCAGCGCGCCGCTGACCACTGGCAGCGGTGGCATTCCTACAAGCGTCTTGGTCACCGTTAGCACGCGGCCGCTCCCGTCGACCACATCGCCCCCCCCGGTCACGTCGATGACGGCAACGGGGACGCGTTCTTTTACGGTTATCACGACGGTCCAGGGCCAGCGGGTGGCGAACGAGGCGGTGGCCACCCAGGGCAAAGCCTCGACAGCAAGGCGCTCGCGGCGGCTACCGGCGTCGACCATGAGGGTGGGGGGCTGGCCCATGAGGTTGGCGGCGGCCAGCACACTGCCGCTCGGGGTATGCACATTGCCTTCCACCACCACATGGCGCACCCGCATCAGCGGCGAGTGCAGGACCCCTAGGACACCGCCCAGGAGCCCCATGACGAACAGCAGGCAGACCAGCACGCGCAGGCGGCGGCGGCCCTCGGCCCTTCTGGCTTCGGCCCACCGCCGACGGAATCGGGGGTCGACGGGCGGGCCTCCGCTGTAGCGGTGCCGCGGCGAAGGGGCTATATCCCTCATGGCCCCTCCCCCGGGGCCGGCCGCCCAGCCAGCAACTCGTCCGCCAGCGTGGTCAGGTCGCCGGCCCCCATGGTGAGGCAAAGGTCCCCGGGCCGTAGCAGGCCGCGCACCGTCGCCAGGACGTCCGCTCGGGTCTCGGCGTACTCGACCTGGCGGTCCGGCCGCGAGGCCCGCACGGCTTGCGCCACGACCAGCCCGCTGATGCCCGGCCGGGGCTCCTCGCCGGCCGGGTAAATGCCGGTCACGACCACCACGTCGGCATCCCCGAAGGCGGCGCCGAAATCACGGCCCAAAGCCTCCGTGCGGCTGTAGCGGTGAGGTTGGAAGACCGCCACCACCCTGTCCCAGCGGCCCTGGCGCGCCGCCGCCAGCGTGGCCTGCACCTCGCTGGGCAGGTGGGCGTAGTCGTCGACATAGGTCACACCGTCCCTCGAACCGCGCAACTCAAAACGGCGGCCCACGCCCGTGTAAGCGGCCAGGGCCTCCCGGGCCACGTCGGGCCCCACACCGATAGCGGCCGCGGTGGCCAGGGCGCCAACGGCGTTGCGGACGTTGTGCAGGCCCGGGACGGGGAGCTCGAAAGTACCTAGGGACAACCCCTGCGCGGAGACATCGAAGCGGGTAGTCGCGGGGGACAGTTCTACCCCCTCAATGTGGTACGCCGCTGCGGGGGTCGTCCCGTAGGTGGTCACCCCGGGCACGACCGCCGCCAGGGCGGCAGCCCCGGGATCGTCCAGGCACACGACCCTGGGCCCCGGCGCCTGCTCCAGGAAGGTCCGAAAGGCGCTGGCCAGGGCCTCTTCGGTCCCGTAGTGATCGAGGTGATCGGCTTCCACGTTGGTGACCACGGCGCCCTGCGCCCCCAGTCGCAAGAAGGTGCCGTCGGACTCGTCCGCCTCGACCACCAGCCATTGCCCCTGGCCCCAGGCAGCGCCGCCTTGAGCCCCGTGGACCTCCCCCCCCACGATGTAGCCGGGGGCGAGGCCCGCCCGCACCAAGATCTGCGCCAGCATCGCCGTCGTCGTGGTCTTGCCGTGCGTGCCGCTCACCGCCAGGGTGCGCCGGGTGCGGCAGATCGCGCCCAGGATGGCAGCCCGGCTTATGCAGGCGACGCCCAACCTCCTCGCTTCGACTAGTTCGACGTTGTCGGCCTTGACGGCGGTGGAGAAGGCCACGATGTCGGCGTCGCCGACGTGGGCGGCGTCATGGCCCACGAAGGTGTGCACGCCCAGGGCCTCCAAGCGCTCCAGCACCGGCGAGGCGTGCATGTCGCTCCCGGACACCTGGTGCCCCATGGCGGCCAGGACGGTGGCGATGGCGTTCATGCCGGCGCCGCCGATCCCGACTAGGTGGAAACGTCGCGGGGCGCCGCCCAGACCAGTCAGCGCCGGATGGGGCTCAGGCGGCACCGACGTCCTCTTTCCCGCCTCTGTCGGCCCGGGCGCTCTGTTCGACCAGGCGGGCGACGGTCGCGGCGGCGTCAGGACGGGCCCGGGCCATGGCCGCCGCGCCCATATCCGCCAGGCGGTCAGGCTCCGCGAACAAAGCATCGAGCTCGCGCCCCAAGCGTTCGCCGTCGAGGTCTGCGTCAGCCACCACCACGGCCCCGCCGGCCTCCGCCATGCCGCGGGCGTTGGCACCCTGGTGGTCCCCCGGTGACCCGGGCAGCGGCACCAGGACCGAGGGCACGCCCGCCAGGGCCAGCTCGGCGACGGTGTTGGCCCCGGCCCGCTGCACGGCGATGTCAGCGGCCGCGTACAACGAGGCCATGTCCTCTTCGTAGGGCACTCGCTGGTAGACCAGCGGGCCGGGGGCAAGACCGGCGGAGCGTAGCTCCTCCCAGTCCCGCCGGCCCACGACGTGGCGTATGGCGACGTCGTGGCGCCCAGACCACAGCCGGGCCAGCTCGAGGGTGGCCCGGTTGATGCGGTGGGATCCGAGGGAGCCGCCCGACACGGCCACCACCCGCGCCCGCTCGGGGAGACCGAGGCGCTCCCGGGCCTGGCGGCGCTCGGCCGGGCTCCGGTGAGCGCCGGCCATGTCCGCCCGGACAGGCACCCCGGTGACAACGGACCGGGGCAGGGCCACGTCGGGGGAGCTCACGGCACAGGCCACTGCCACCCTCGACGCCCACCGGTTGACAGCTCCGGGCACGGCATCGACGTTTACCACAATCACCGGCACCCGCCACACCGTGGCCGCCACGACGCTGGGCAGGCTGGCGTAACCCCCGAGGGAGATGACGACGGCCGGGCGCCAGCGGGCGAAACTGCGGACGGCCATGGCCACGGCCGCCAGGAGGCCCGCCACCGCGCCGGCATTGGCCGCCAAGCTGCGGACGGACAGACGCCGCGACAGCCCCCGGCCCGGCAGCAGTGTTACCGGGAAGCCTTCGAGCGCCCGCGTCTGCGCCTCGACCCCCCGCCGCGACCCGACGAAGCGCAGGGCGCCCTGGGCGTGGCCCAGTTCCATCAGCGCCCCGGCGATGGCGACGCCGGGGTACAGGTGACCACCCGTGCCACCGCCGGCGATGACGGCCCAGGTCGCCCCGGAGCGCCCGCCCGGGCTCGCCGGCTCACCCGTGACCGGAGGCCCGCCTGTGCTCACCGGGTGTTGGGGGCGCCGGCGCGCCGAGCCACATTGGCGAGCAGGCCGGCAGCGAACAGGACGATGATCAGCGACGTCCCGCCGTAGGAGACGAAGGGCAGGGGGACCCCGGTAACGGGGAGGACCCCGGCCACAGCTCCGATGTTGATGATGGCCTGCGACACCAGCCACGCCGTGATGCCGGCAGCTAACAGGCTCTCGAAAGTGGTCCTGGCCCCCCAGGCGACCCGGGTGCCTATGACGCCGATGGCGGCGAAAAGGGCGATGACGACCACGCTGCCCGCAAAGCCGGTCTCCTGGCCGATAACGGCGAAGATAAAGTCGGTGTACTGGTTGGGCAAATAACCCCAACTGGCCAGGCTCTGGCCGATCCCGGTGCCGAGCCAGTGCCCGCCTCCCAGGGCGATGAAGCCCTGGACGGACTGGTAGCCGGTGGTGCTGGCACTGGCGAAGGGGTGAAGGAACGAGGTGATCCGGGCGGCGCGGTAGCTCACCGAGGTGGCCAGGACCAAGCCGCCGAGGCCGCCGCCCATCCCCAGCAACAACATGGTCTGCAGCGGCATGCCGGCGGCGAAGAGCACGGCCGCCCCCGCACAACAGACGACGACGGCAGTGCCCATGTCGGGCTGGCGCATGATCAGCAGGACATAGGCGCTCATGACGATAAGGACGGGGACCGTCCGGTAGAGCCATGTGCCCTTGCCCTCCCGGCGGGCCAGGACGTCAGCGGCGAAGATCACCAGCGCCAGCTTGGCGAGCTCCGAAGGCTGGAACTGGAACGAGCCGCTCCCCAGCCATCGCGATGCCCCGCCGGCGCTCCGCCCGACGACCAGCACAGCCAACAGGGCGAGGCCGGCTACGAACATCATGGGCCGGGCCACCCTCTGCCAGAACGAGATCTTGATGCCCTGGGCGGCAAAAAAGGCAACGGCGCCGGCCCCGAGGTACATCCCCTGGCGTTCGAAGTACCGCCACGGCGTGCCGAAGCTGCGCAGGCTCGCCACCGACGACGCCGACAGGACCATCACCAGACCGACCAGGCACAGCGTCGCCACCACGGCCACCATCAATAGGTAACCCGGCCGGCGTGCCGCCGGCGCGTCGGCCGCGGTGCCAGAAAGGCCAAATGTCGTCGTCGTTGTCGTCATCTCTCGCCGACCTCCCCGGGCTTGTCGATCGCGATTTCGGTGCCGTTGTCGTTGCTTTTTGTATTGCTGGCGTCGTAATTGGCGTTTTTGGCCAATCTCGCCTTCACCAGGGCGCTGAAATGCTCGCCTCGTTGGGCGTACGACGAGTACCAGTCAAAACTGGCGCACGCGGGCGAAAGGACCACGGCGTCGCCCGCTCCCGCCAGTTGACCGGCCATTTCCACGGCTTGTCCCATCGACGTGGCCCGCCGCACGGGCACGAGGTCGCCGAAGACAACGGTGACCTCGCTAGCCGCCTCCCCTATCGCCACCACGGCGTGCACGGGAGGGACGGCCGTCGCCAGCTCTGATAGGTCCGGCCCTTTGTTGCGCCCGCCGGCGATGAGCACGACAGAGGCGAAGGCGGACAAGCCCGCCAGCACGGCGGCCGGGGTGGTGGCCTTGGAGTCGTCGTACCAGCGGACGCCATCTTGTTCGCCCACCAGTTGCACCCGATGGGGCAGCGGGACAGTCGAGCGGGCTGCCCGCCGGCAACCCTCCTCGTCAGCGCCGGCGGCCATGGCCACGGCCAGAGCCGCGGCGGTATTGGCCAGGTCGTGGGGGAAGGCGCGGGGCAGGTCCGCCGCCTTGAGCACGAAGCCGTCCGGGCCCTCGACCGCCTCGGGCCCCACGGCCCAGGTCCCCGTCGCCCCGAAGGTCACCAGCCGCACGCCGGCGGGGACGGCCGCCGAACGGCTGAGCACGACAGGGTCGTCGGCGTTGACAACGACGACGCTGCCCGGGGCCTGGCGGGCCCAGATCTTGGCCTTGGCCCGGACATAGTGCTCCACGTTGGGGTGCCAGTCCAGGTGGTCGGGAGCGAAATTGAGCCAGCAGCTCACGTCCGGGCTGAACCGGTCGGTGTACTCGAGTTGGAAAGACGGGACCTCGGCCACCAGGACAACTTCGCCGGTGGGGCGGGGGCCGTCGCCGGTGGGGCGGGGGCCGTCGCCGGCGGCGCGGGTGAGGGCGGCCACCGCGTCGAGCAGCGGGTAGCCGACGTTGCCGGCCGCCACCGCCGTCATACCTGAAGCCGACAGCATGGCCGTCACCAGCCCGGTGACGGTTGTTTTGCCGTTTGTGCCGGTTATGGCCAACAGCCGATAACAGGCCCGGGCCCCGCCCTCGTCCCCACGGAGAGCCTCCAGCACCTGCCAGGCCAGCTCTATCTCGCTCACCACGTCCACGCCCGAGGAGACCGCCGCGACCAGCGCCGGGTGGCCGACCGGCACTCCGGGGCTCGGGACGACCAGCGATGCGGAGCGGGCCAGCTCGGCCGCTCGGGCCGGGCCCGGAGCGATTTCGACCGTTATGCCGCCGGCACCGGTCGTCCCGGCACCGGTCGCCCCGGCCTCCGTTATCGCCTCCATCGCGGCGAGACCGGCCGGGCGACTGTCCTCGAGCACGACGACCTCGAAACCCTGCCCCGCCAACCAGGAAACGGCGGCGCGCCCGCTGAGCCCATAACCGATGACGAGCGCTCTCCCCGGCCCGTCCCGCCGGGTCAGGCCGTCCCGCCCGGTCATGCCGTCCCCCCGTGGGCGAGGAAGTCAGCATAAAAGACGCCGAGTGACAGCGCCGTGAACAGGCCGGCCAGGATCCAGAACCGGACGATGACGGTGGTCTCGGGCCATCCCAGTAGCTCGAAGTGGTGGTGGAAAGGGGCCATGCGGAAAACACGGCGCCCGAACAGTCGGTAACTGGTCACCTGGACTATCACCGACAGCGTCTCCAGGACGTAGAGACCGCCGATGATGGGCAGGAGGAGGTCGACATTCTCGAGCAGCGCCAGGACGGCGACGGCGGCCCCGATACCGAGCGAACCCGTATCCCCCATGAATATGCGAGCGGGCGCCGCGTTCCACCACAAAAACCCCGTGCAGGCGCCGATCATCGCCGCGGCCATGACGGCCTCGTCCAGGGACGCCGGGTTGCGGTACATCACCTCATGCTTCAACTGGTAGAAGCCGATGACGGTGAAGGCGACGAACGTGAAGGCCGACGATCCGGCCGCCAGCCCGTCCAGGCCGTCGGTCAGGTTGACGGCGTTCGTAAAGCCCACAAATATCAGCACCGCCATCAGCACCCACCCGACCTTGCCCAATTGCAAGCCGAGAGAGTTGAAGCGGGTAAAGGAAAGATGGGTGTCGACCTTCAACCAGATGACTGCCACCAGGGCGAAGGCCAGGGCCACCACCAACTGGCCGACGATCTTGGCTCGTTTGTTGAGGCCCAGGCTGCGCTGGCGGGTCACCTTCAACCAGTCGTCGATGAAACCCACCAGCGCGGCGGCGCAAATTGTGAGCATGCCGGCCAGGCCACGGGTGGTGAACGTGGCGAAGACATGGGCCACGATCCAGCCCACCACAGCGGCCGCCATTATGGCGAGGCCCCCCATGGTGGGCGTGCCCGCCTTGGAGAAGTGCCCGGCGGGGCCATCCTCGCGTATCTGCTGGCCGATCCCCCGGGCGCGCAGGTCACCGATCAGCAGCGGGGTACCGAGCATGGCCACCAGCAGGGCGACGCCCCCCGCCAGCAGCAAAGCTTTCATGGCGCCCCGCCCCGGCCCGGGCCACGCCGCCAGCTCGTGAGAGCCAGGCGAGCGACCTCGACATCATCGAATGGTTCGACGTAGTCCCCGAAGTCCTGACCCGTCTCATGCCCTTTGCCCGCGATCAGGACGACGTCGCCCTCTCTCGCCATGGCCAAGGCACGTCGTATCGCTTCGCCGCGGTCGAGGTCGGTCAGGGGCGTCGCACCCCGCGCCCCACTCGCGACTTGTTCGATAATGGCCCAAGGTTTCTCACTGCGAGGGTTATCGGATGTGATGATCGCCACGTCCGCCAACGTGCTTGCCACCTCTCCCATCGCCGGGCGCTTGGCCCGGTCCCTGTCCCCGCCGGCGCCGAAGACGACGAGGACGCGGCCGCGACCGTGAAGAGGCGACGGGCCGGTTAGCTCGCGGACCGCTGTGAGGGCCTCGCCCAGCGCCACCGGTGTGTGGGCGAAATCGACCAGCACCCGAAAGGGTTGGCCCTCGTCGACCACCTGGAAACGGCCCCGTACCGGCTCCACGCCGGCAAGGCCGGCGGAGATGGCGTCCCAGTCGGCTCCTAGTTCCCGGGCTGTTGTCGCCGCGGCCAGGGCATTGCCGATGTTGAAACGCCCCCCCATCCTGATCCCAATATGCCTGCCGCACCACGTGAACCAAGCTCCCCCCTGGTCCACCACGACGTCCCGGGCATCCTCGAGCGCGAAGGTGACTACCCTGATCGGCGACCCCGACAGCCGGCTGATGAGCTTGGCCCCCCAGGGATCGGCCCGGTTGACGACCGCCAGCGAGAGCTGGTCGGCGCTGAACAGCTTCAGCTTGGCGGCGAAGTAGGCGTCCATGGTGACGTGGTAGTCGAGGTGGTCCTGGCTCAGGTTGGTGAAAACGCCGGCGGCAAAGCTCGTCCCCCCCACGCGGAACTGCTCCAGGGCGTGAGACGAGACCTCCATGGCCACCGCGATCGTGCCTGCCTGACAGAACTCGGCCAGACGGCGCTGCAGCACCGTGGCTTCGGGCGTGGTGCGCTCGCCGGTCAACGTGCCGATGACCCCGGCCGGCCATCCCTGAGCGTTGAAGATGCCGGCCAGCATGGCGCACGTCGTCGTCTTGCCGTTGGTACCGGTCACGCCGACCAACTTCAAGTCCCGGGACGGGAAGCCCCAAAATGCCGCGGCCACCGGTCCGAGGACCTGGCGGACCGAGGGGACGACCACCTGCGGCACGGGCAGTTCGAGGGCCTGCTCGCAGAGCAGGGCGACCGCTCCCCGCGCCAGCGCTTCGGCGGCAAAATCATGGCCGTCGGAACGGTTCCCCTTGATGCAGGCAAAGAGCGCGCCCGGCTGTGCCCGGCTCGAGACGATCTCCACGTCCCTCACCACTGGGTCGGCGTCAACATTGGTCACGTCCTCGCCCGAGCCGGGCCGGACCACGACACTGGCCCCACCCAGTCCGGCCGCGACCAGCAGGTCTCGGAGGTACAGGCTCCGTCTCGTCAAGCTTCTCCGACCCTGATGGCCCGAGCCTAGGGGACTGAGCTCGCCGGCGGCACCGTGGTCGCCGGCGTGGTCGTGGTGGCGGCGGCCGGGGCCGTGGTGGACGAGGCGACCGCCGGGGCCGTAGTCGTTACGGCTGGGGCCGTGGTCGTCACGGCTGGGGCCGTGGTCGGTACGGCTGGGGCCGTGGTCGGTACGGCTGGGGCCGTGGTCGGTACGGCTGCCGGGGCCGTTGTGGTGGCGGTGGCCGGGGCAGTACTAGTGGCGGCGACCGGGGCCGTGGTAGTGGCGGCGGGGACAGTGGTCGAGGTGACCGGGACAGTGGTCGTGCTCGTGGTCGTGGGCGACCCCGGTCCGGAGCTGACCAATACGTCGGGCGCTCCGGAGAGGCCGGGGAGCGCCGGTCCGGCCGCCTCGCCCTCTCCCCCATAAACGCTGGCCTCCGGGACCCCGGGCACGGGCGGCTCCGTCTTGTGGGGCGGTACTCCGAGTTCCTGGAGGGCATCACGGGCGATCATGGCGAAGACGGGCGCCGATGCCTCCGCCCCGTACTGATGGGTGCCTTCGACCACGACCATGGCCGTTATGGCCGGGTCCTCGGCGGGCACAAAACCGGCGAAGCTCGACACGAAGTCGTTGGCGATGTAACCACCCTGCGGAGAGGGGACCAGGGCCGTACCGGTCTTCCCGGCGACGGTGTAGGGCTCGAGACTTGCGGCCGTACCGGTGCCGACCCGTACGACCCCTTCGAGCATCGAGGTCATTTCTCTCCCCACCAGGGGGCTCACCACCCGGTGCGTCGGGGCCGAGGGAAAGAGGTGTTCGTTACCTTCGGCGTCGATGTACCCGTCCACCAATTTGGGCGGTATATAGGTGCCGCCCTCGGCGATCGTATTGTAAGCGGCCAGCATCTGCACGGCGGTTACGGCGAGGCCCTGACCGATGGGAACGGTCGCTATTGTCGTTCCGGACCATTGCGAGGGCCCGGGGACCAGACCGGAGGATTCACCGGGGAAGTCGATATCGGTTTTCTCCCCGATACCGAAAGAATTGATATATGGCAGCAACCTGTTCATGCCCAGCTGCTGGGCGATCTCGATGGACCCGATGTCAGACGAGTGGGCCAGGATGTCCGAGGCGGTCCATTCCAGCGTCGGATGGGCCCAGGCGTCGCTGAAAATACTGCCGTCGACTTCATAGGTGTTCGGTACGGAAAAGTACTCGGTCGGCGCAATGGCGCCGGTATTGAGCGCCGCCGAAATGGTGACGAGTTTTTCGACCGAGCCAGGCTCGTAGACGTCTGTAAACGCCGATGCCGTGGGCGCTTCGACCGGCTGTAAGGCGGCCACATGCTTTTCGCTCCCCGCCGGGCCCGAAGTGTTGAGGTCGGGCGGGACGAACCACACGGGCAGCGCCGGCGGCTCTTCCATCGTGACCGGCTCGCCCGGTGTCGGCATGGTCAGCTGGGCCAAGGCCAGGAGCTCGCCCGTGCGAGAGTCCATGATCAGGGCCATCCCGCTTTGCGCCTGAGCCGCCACGATGGCCCGGGCCAGGGCCTCCTCGGTGTCGTACTGGAGGGGCTCGTCGATGGAAACGACAAGGTCGTCGCCGCGGACCGGGGCCTGGTACTGCTGGAGACCGCCCGGTATCTGGCCCCCGGCCGGGTCCATGTCCTCGATCAGCCGCCCCGGCCTGCCTTCCAGCAGAGAGTTGTACTTGTACTCGAGGCCGGACAAGCCCTGCTCGTCTGTCCCCACCACGCCGATGAGAGGGGCCGCCAGCTGCCCGGCCGGGTCGAAACGCTTAGGCTCCTGCATCGTGTAGATGCCCGCCATGTGGCCGCCATTTATCAATTTCTCGACCTTGGCGGCGGTGGCGTCGGCGACCGTCCGAGCGAGGTAGACGAACCCGCTGGCCTCGCTCAGCTCCTCCTGCAGGACCGAGACCTTGGTGCCGAGCACCGGAGCGAGAGCCTCCGCCTCGTCCAGCGGGTTGGTCACCTGGTAGGGGTCGCCATAGACCGTGGTCATGGGCACCGACATGGCGAGCTCGTCGCCGTTGCGGTCAAGGATCGCCCCCCGCTCACCCAGGAACGAGATCGCATGGACATACTCCGAGCGACCGTCCGCCTGGTACTTCGCCGCGTCCACGCCCTGGACGAGCAGCAACCGCGCCAGTATCCCCCCTAGGCAGGCGACCATGACGAGCATGGCCAGCAAATGCCGGGAGCGGCTGCGGCCGGCGCCACCGGTGCCGTCGCCGTTGTTGCTGTCGAGTTTGCGCCGCGACGAACGGTCAACCGTTCGGGCGCGGCGCGTTCCGGTGCTGGCGTCCCGGGCCCCGGACGCCGGTACCGGACGCCTCTGTCCACCTTTCGGACTGGAGGTCATGGGGTACCACTCAGGTACGGCTTGATCAAAGGCCAGTCGGCATCACCCTGGGGCGCGGCGACGCTGGCGGCCGAGCCGCCCTCCTCGGCCGGGGCGGCCGAGGAGCGGTGCCCGGTAGCGGCACCCTGCGAGACGGTGGCCGAGGCGGGCCCAGCGGCCGTGCCCGCGCCCGCAACTCCCGAAGTGGGCATGGCGGTCGTGAGCGGGGCGGCGAGGTAGGTCACCGACCCGGGCTGGCGCATGCCCAACGGGCCCTCGGCGGCCGACACGATACGGGCCGGGGCCTCCAGCTCCGCCACTTCGAGCTGTAGCTTCTCGTACCGCTCTTGCTGGGCACTCGCCTGCTGTTGGAGCTGGTCGAGACGGAACTGGTTCTCAGCGATCAGTACGTGCAGAGTCACCA
>CAYZVQ010000148.1:0-11545 GCA_964481925.1 uncultured Acidimicrobiaceae bacterium | reverse complement strand
CGACCTACGGTGACGCGGCGCGGGATCGCTATTGGGCACTGTTCGAGGAGCTGCCATGGCAGGACGGCCTTCTCGCTGAGGTTTCGCTCGCCGGCTATCGCGTGCCGCGCTTTGCCGACATCCCAACTATCGATGTCGTATTGGTCGACCGGCCAGACCTGCCTCCAGCCGGAGCAGGCGAGACACCGATGATCGCGGTGGCACCGGCGGTTGCCAACGCGGCCTTCACCGTCACCGGCCACAGGTCCCGCTCTCTCCCGTTGCAAGCCCGGCAAGCTAGCTGATGCGCAAGGGCCCTTGCGGCTCGGCCACGTGAGGCAGGACAGAACGTCTGGGGTGGTCGCAGTCATAAATAACCAATAGCGGGCCAGGTAGAGCAGCGGGTCCACGACATATCGCACGATCGATAATTCGAGCTTGTAAGCGTCGCTCGTAGTACATATCGGCACTTATGCATAGCTTCAGGACATGTCAGCTCAAACGCGCCGCACTGCTCGACTACGAGGTTGTCCTCGTTAGACCTGACGTAGCAAGGCCTATCATAGCTTCTCAATGGGCGCCCGTATCGGTACCACGCGAGCAGCTCTTGGGCTGCGAGGCATAGCGGGTTCGCGGTGGAACCAGTCCTGACGCCGACGCCCGGATCAATCCCCGAGACTCCCTTGCCACATCGTTGTTCGCGTCTCCCGGAGTGTATGCGCTCCTCGTCGGGAGTGGGCTGTCTAGCGCCGCCGGGGTCTTGACGGGTGAGCGGATCGTCGCCGACCTCATACGGAAGGTCGCTCGCAATCGTGGGGTCGACCCCGAGTCCCTAGGACCCGACCCACAGGCGTGGTGGAAGGACGAGACTGGGTCGCGGGCCCGCTACGACGATCTGCTGCGTGACCTGGCCCGGTGAAAAGGGAGACAACGAGCACGCCCACAGACACCAGCCCGAACAGCGCCGGCACCGCGGCGATGCCCGCGGGTGCGCTGAGCGAGGGGCGTGAGCCCCCCGAGGAGCGACGTTCCCGCACCGAGGCGGCTAGGCCCACCAAGAACAGGCCGGCGGGCCAGGCGCCATCGGACAGCCTCCCGCCCGAAAGGTGTTCGTGACGTTTTGGTGCATGGCGAAAACGCTGGCAATGGCGAAAGAGGCCGCACCCGCCATGAGAAGGGCCGTGGGCCAGGTGGGCCGGTAACCCCGCGGGGCCAGGCCGGCCACCAAGAGGACGATGAGCACCAGGTCGCCCACCGGGTACGCCAGGTTCACCACGACCGTCAGGGGCCTGCCGCTCGCCTGCAACAACGCCCCGAACCACAAGATGCCGGCGACAGAGGCCACGGCCAGACCGGTAATGGCGCCGTCGAGGCGGACGCTCACGTGGACACGCCCGAACGACGATTGTGTGAGCAGGGCCACGCCGACGATGGCGGCGAGGTAGCAGAGCAGGTACAAAGCATCACTGGGCGCCGGGCTTGGGATGGGCTTCAGGTTCTGGTCGTGGTAGGTGAAGACGAGGTTGGCCGCCGCATTGAGCACGATCCCGCTCCCATGGCCGACCAGGCCGTGCGCTGGCGGGCACAGCGCCGCACGTGCCAGGCCACGGGTACCACGGGCAGAGCCAGGGCGAGGTTGTAGTCCCACCCATCCCAAAGCGTGGTGTACCCGTTGGCTGGACGGTGCACGACCAAGGCGGACAGGCCGTAGGCGATCACCAAAGAGCCGATGAGGCTTTGCAACCACCATTCCCGTGACCCGGCGCCCCAGTGCCGCGGACCAAGTTGGCGCCATCCCAGCTTGACGCCCCCACCGGTCGCGGCGCGGCCCGAGTCAAGCTGGTCCATGCAGAACTATCGGCTTGAGCGGGACTCAACCGAGATCGGGCTCAGACTTCCTCAGACTTCGAGGGGCTGACGCCCACCGGTGCGTGGCGGGCGCTACGGTACGAAAAGAGGGAGCCCCGGCCGGAAGGCAAGGGGGGCAAGCCACATCGGCCGGCGGCTCCCTAGTCTTCACAGACTAGCGCCGGCCGCCGCCCGATGCCCTGGTGCCCATCTGCACTTCTTCGCCCTAGCTGTTGTCGGCGACCGACGTACGGCAGCTCTCCCTGGAGGCCTAAGCCTTGCCGCGCCCGAAGCCATGGCCGCAACGAGCCCAGCTTGACCGCATGCCAGGTCGTGGCCCAGTCCTCGGTCGTCCCAAGGGTAGAGCCGAGGGGACGGCTCAGCCAGCGCTTGGAGACCCTCGGTGCCCGCCCGGGTGCTGGTGGGCCCCGCCTTGACATTTGCAACCAGGTTTCATAATGTCACTTTAGAATTCTGGTCAGTGGGGTGTGGACCAGCGAGGGGAGCAATGCAGTGACAGCGCAAGCGGGTACAGGCGCGACCATTTTCGCGATCGGCAATGCCCACATCGACCCGGTGTGGGTGTGGGACTGGCGAGAGGGAATGCGCGAAGTGCTGGCCACCTTCACAGCCGCCGCCGACCGTCTCGACAGCAGCGACGACGTGGTGTTCACTGCCAGCTCGGCCACCTACTACGCCTGGGTGGAGGAACTCGAGCCTGAGCTGTTCGAGCGGGTCAAGGCGCACGTGAGCACCGGGAGGTGGGTGGTCGTAGGCGGCCAATGGGTCGAGCCGGACTGCAACCTTCCGTCGGGGGAGGCCGTGTGCCGCCAACTGCTCTACAGCCAGCGTTATTTGCATACGACCTTTGGGGCCGTGGCTGAAATCGGCTACAACATCGACTCGTTCGGCCACGCGGCATCGCTGCCGCAGCTGTTCACCAAGGGCGGTCTGCGCGCCTATGTGATGATGAGGCCCCAGCAGCACGAGAAGGACATCCCGTCTTCGCTGTTCACGTGGCGAGGGATCGACGGCACGGGCTTGCCCACTTACCGCATCCCGTTCGCCTACACCACCAGTCTGCACGGTGAGCAGAGCGAGACCGAAGTCGTCCGGGAACGGGTGTCGGCTTTGCTGAAGATGGCCGAGTCTGAAGGCCAACCGCTAATGCTGTTTTTCGGCGTTGGCGACCACGGCGGCGGCCCTACCCGCGCCGCGATCGAGGAAATAAGGGCCTTGCGGGCACAGACCGGGGGCGCCATCGAGTTCTCGTCCCCGACGGCGTACTTCGGGCGGGCGCTGACGGGGCGCTCCGAGCCGCTGCCCGTCGTGGACGGGGACCTGCACATGCATGCCGTCGGCTGCTACAGCGTGGTCTCCTGGATGAAGGAGCTGAACGCCCGGGGCGAAAGGTCCCTGGTCGATGCCGAGCGGATGGCGGCTATGGCCCAGATGGTCACCGGTCGGCCCTTGGTGGTCCACGAGCAGCTTGTCGGCGCCTGGCAGCGTGTGCTTTTCAACCAGTTCCACGACAGCCTGGGCGGCACCTGCACGGCCGAGGCGCACGACGCCCTGCGAGAGCTCTACGGCCATGCGCTAGCCGTCGCCGACGAGGTAACGGCCAAGGCGACGCAGGTCATTGCCGCTCGGGTCGACACCTGGGTGCCGGAGGCAAGCACTGCCGACCGTTACCGGTCCCTGCGGCCTTATGTCGAGCATTACCCCGTTCCGGTGGTGGTGTTCAACCCGCTGTCGTGGGACGTGACTGTCCCCATTGCCATGCCCCACGAGGCTGCCGCCGTCACTGACGACGGCTCTCGCCCGCTAACTATGCAGCGCGTCGCCTCCGGTGAGGGGACGCGTTACCCCGACCACCCCCTGGTCCGGGCCGAGCTACCTGCCAGCGGCTACCGCATCTTTTGGCTCCACGACACGCCCCTGGCCCGCGGGGCCGATGGGCCCGCGGCGGAGCTGACGGCTTCGCCCACCGGTCTCAGCAACGGGCTGGTCGAAGTCGTCATCGACGGCGCCAGCGGCGCCCTCACCGTGCGGGACAAGCAAGGTCGTGAGTGGTTCGCCGGCGAGGGCGTGCGTCCGGTGGTGCTGGAGGACCCATCCGACACCTGGTCCCATGGCGTCGTCCGCTACGAGGGCGAGGAGCAGGCCCTTGAGTTCCTGGGGGCGCAAGCGGTGGAAACCGGCCCGGTCCGGGCCACGGTGCGCCTGGCCTTCGCCTGGCAGGGGTCCACCGTGCGCGAGGACGTTTACCTCTACGAGGGCGATGAGGCTCTTGGCGTCAGGCTGGTGGTCGATTGGGCCGAGCGCTCCCAGTTGCTGAAGATGGTCGTCCCTGTCGCAGGGGCCGGGGCCGGGGCCACCGTTGCCCTTCCCTACGGCGCCATCACCCGCCCCTCGGACGGCCGCGAGGAAGTGATGCAGCGCTGGGTGGACATAGCCACATCCCAGGGCGGCCTCACGTGCGCCTCGGATTTCACATACGGCTACGACCTGGCCGCCGGCCGGCTGCGCCTGACGTTGCTACGCAGCCCCCGCTGGGCCGACCACGGCGCCGCCTGGCCCCACGACCGGGGGTTGGAGCCGTCCCACACCGACCAAGGCGTACACCGTGTTTCGTTGTTGCTCGCACCCCACCCGGGCGACTGGGCGTCAGGAGCAGTTGCGCCCCGGCGGGCGGAGGAGCATTGCACGACCTTCCCCCTGGTAACCGAGACCTGGCACCAGGGAGTACTTCCGCGCGCAGCCAGCTTTGTCGAAGTAACCCCCGCCACCGTCACGGTCCCGGTCGTCAAGCGGGCCGAAGATGGGAGCGGATGGGTCTTGCGCGTAGTGGAGGTGGCCGGTCGCCCGGCGACGGTGAAGCTGAACGTCAAGCAGCTGGACCGGGAATGGCAGGGTGAGCTAGGCCCCTTCGAAGTGAAAACTCTCCTTTTCCCTGACAGCGCCGCCACGGCGGCGTACGAGGTCGACATTCCCGAGCTACAGGTCAGGTCATGACGACCGAGGCGGATAGGACGCCTCAGGCTGCCCAGCGAAGACGTCATGAACGCGCCGTTTTTCACGAGATCCGATGTAATGCGCCCATATCCCGCAGCCAGCTAGCGGAAAGGACGGGGCTTTCCGCCCAGGCGACCGGGACGATCGTGCGCAGCCTCTTGGACCTGGGCCTCATCCAGGAGCGGGAAATGGCACGGCGACGAGGCCCGGGGGCGCCGGCCACCGGGATCCAGTTACGCCCCGACGGCGCGTTTGCACTGGGCTTCGGTCTGGAGCGGGACTCTCTCTCAGGAGTGCTGGTGGACCTGGTCGGCAACACGCACTGGCAGTACAAACGGCCCGTGGAAATAGGCGAGCCGGCCATGGTGACCATGGAGAGCGTCGTGGCGGCAGTGCGGTCCGTACTCGGCGACCGGAGCTTCCGTCCCGCCCGCAAGCGCCTTCGGGGCCTTGGCATAGCTGTCCCGGGTCCGATAAACCTGGCCGACGGGACAATCGTCGGTCCTCCTGATTTTCCCAGCTGGGAGAAAGTCCCCATCGTGAGCTTCCTGGAGGAGGCGGTGGGGTTCCCCGTGCTCGTTGACAACGCCGCCACCGCCGCCGCCCTCGGGGTGGAGTGGCAGATGCCTCCCGCTCATGGCTCGTTTCTTTACTGCTATTGGGGTTTGGGCATAGGGGGTGGCCTTGTCCTCGGCCGAGAGGCCTACCGCGGGAGCACCGGGAACGCGGCCGAAATCGGCCACATCGTCGTCAACGACGGCGGCCACGCCTGCGCCTGCGGGGGGTGTGGGTGCCTCGAGGCGGAGGCGTCGGCCTCAGCTTTGGTGCGCGATGCCCGTAAGTACGGTGACTTTACCACCATAGAGTCGGTAGCAGCTTCGGATATCCCGGCCATACGGCGCCTGCTCCAACGGGGGGCCAACCGGATGGCGGCCGCTCTGGTCAGCGCCATTAACGTAACCGACGTGCCCGAGGTGATCATCGGTGGCGACCACTTTGCCGCGGTGGAAGAGGTCTTCCTCCCGGTAATAAGGGAGGCCGTGTCCAAGTGTGTGCTCCGCCGCCATGTGGCCCCGGTCACCCTGCGGACGGCCAGCGTGGGCGAAGAGGCCAATGCCATCGGCGCTGGCGCACTGGTCCTGCACGAACGCTTGCCCCGGCCGCTCTCGCCCAGCCTTTTTGAGGTGGCCGAACGGGCTCGTAATTCAGGCGTAGGGGGGAAGGGGGGCACGTTGGGCTAATGTCACACCGATCCGCTAGGAAATATCAATACGAATACTGACAAGCAACATCACAATTCGTCTTAATGCTAGTTTCGACCGGTAGGTTCCGGCGTTGTGCCTGACCTCCGTTTCATCCGCAGAAAAAGGAGAACCGAACATGTTTTCAACGCCCAAGGCCAGGAAAAACACAGCTGCGATATTGGCTGCCCTCGGTGTGACGACGGGCATCACTGCGATTGGCGCCGCCACCGCAGGCGCCGCCAGCAACGTCACCTTGGTCTTCACCTCTCAGTACAACGGCAATAACCAATTGGACAACTGGATCACGGCAGCGGGCAAACAGTTCCACGCCACCCACCCCAACGTCAACGTCGTCATCCGCAACATCGTGACCACCAGCGAGTCCACCTACTACGCCAAGCTCGACCTGGCGGAGCGGAGCTCGTCGACCACACCCGACATCTCTTATGAAGACTCCTTCCTCGTCCAGTCCGATGCCGCCGCCGGCTATATCCGTGCGCTCCCGCAGCTGACCACTGACCCCGAGTGGAAGCAGCAGTACTCCACCTTCCACAACATGACCGAGTACAACGGCGTCCCTTACGCCATGATGGTAGAGACAGACGTCCAACAGCTCTACTACGACAAGGCACTGTTCAAGAAGGCGGGACTGCCCACGAACTGGCAACCCAAGAGCTGGGCGGACATTATCACCGCCGCCAAGGCCCTAAAGGCCGCCGACTCGAGCATCGTCCCGCTATGGCTTTACACGGGGACACCGCTTGGGGAGGCTTCATCTTTCCGAGGTTTTGAGGTGCTGCTGGGTGGCACCAAGGATTGGCTGTACGACAGCACGACCAAGAAGTGGGAGACCGGCGGCCCCGGCTTCAATGCTGTGTTCAACTTCCTCGAGACCGTTCATGCCGACGGCATCGAGGAGGGGACGAGCTATTGGTCCAACCCCAACGGCGGCAACACCGTAGCCCAACAGTTGATGCCTGCTCAGCAGGTGGGGATCGACGCCGATGGTAGTTGGGTGAGCACGGAGTGGGAGCCCGGTGCCGTCAAGCCGTGGCCTCAGGGCTTCAGCGCCTACGGCGTCGCTGACTGGCCGACGGAAAATGGCCAAGGCACCGGCGTGACCAATGAATCGGGTGGCTGGACCCTGGCCGTGCCGGCCAAGTCCCCCAATGCCGCTGTCGCCCTCCAGTTCATCGAGACGGCCACAAGCCCCGCCCTTCTGGCCGGCTTCGACGGCATCTCGGGCCAGCTCCCGGTCGAGCCCAACGTGTCCACCAACCCCACCTTCCTCAACGACATCAAGGGTGACCCCCTGTTCCAGAAGGCCACGACGTACGTGGCCCACACCACCTATCGTCCCGGTTTTGGGCCCTACACCCAAATCTCGGCTGACATCGCTCAGATAACCGGGGAGATCTCCCTCGGGCAGGCCACGGCCGCTCAGGCCGAGGCGCAGTATGCCAAGGACGTCATCCAGGCCGCCGGCGCCGGGAACACCGAAAAGATGAGCTCTTAGGAAGATGAGCTCTTAGTCAGAGCTTTTATGTCAAAAGACGCAGCGCGGCGGTCTTACCTGACCGCCGGAAGGGGAAGACCGCCGTGTTCGTCAGTTTTAGGAGGGCCCGATGTCGGTAGCGCCAACTGAGCTAGTAGTCGAGACCGGGCCGTCCACCCCGGCCGCGGTGAACCCCCGGCCCAAGAGCGCCCGGCCCACTCGCCGGCGCCAGCGCACCCGTATAGTTACCGCCGCGGTGATGATGACGCCCTTCGCCGTCCTGCTCGGAGGGCTGCTGGGCTGGCCCATCGTGTGGACTTTTGTGCTTTCTCTGACCAACGAGGAGCTCACCGGCCCCACCGCCTTGCACCACCAGTTCATCGGGCTCAGTAACTTCAGCCAGCTCTTTAGCGACTCCAACTTCGGCGCCTCGCTCGTCCACACCCTGCAGTACCTGGTGGGCTCGGCCTACATAGGCCAGGTCGTCTTCGGCTTTGTGCTCGCCCTGTTGTTCCGTCAATGCTCGCGCGCGGTCCAGGCCATCGTCGGCGGGATCATCATCCTCAGCTGGGTCGTGCCCGAGCTCATCGCCGGCTTCATGTGGTACGCCCTATTGGGCCAGGGCGGTGTGTTGCAACAGGCGGCCCACTCCATTGGGTTGCCTTACAGCCAGATCCTGGTGACCCACCCCATGGCGGCCGTCAACCTGGCCAACAGCTGGCGAGGGGTCGCTTTTTCGATGATGCTGTTCACGGCCGCCCTGGCCGCCTTCCCCACCGACCTGCTCGAGGCGGCTCAAGTGGACGGTGCGGGTTCGGTCAAACGCACCCTTTTTGTGGTGCTGCCCAACCTGAAGGGCACTTTCCTGGTCGATATCGTCCTAGTAACCCTGGCCACCTTGAACGACTTTGTGCTCATCTTCACTATGACCGGTGGCGGCCCGGGTGAGGAGAGCCAGGTCCTGTCGACCTACATGTACCAACTGGGGTTCACCGAGTACCGGATCGCCTACGCCACCGCCGTGTCGGTCGTGCTGCTGATAATCGGTGTCGTCTTGTCGGCGTTCTACGTGCGGGCGTTGCGAAAGAGCTAGTGAGGAACCAATGGCCCAAACCATAGCTATCAGCGGGGACATGGGTGTCACCCGGGGCCGTCCCGCCCCGGCGGCGGCCCGCCGTAGCACCCTGCGCGCCTCTCCCCGGGGCTGGAACATCCTCGCCTTGGCGGTCGGGGTGCTGTTCCTGGTGCCGTTCATCTGGTTGGTCATCACCGCCTTCACCAAAAACGGGACGCTGGCAGTTTCCTTCAGCGGCGGCCTCACCACCGGTAATTTCTCGGGACTGTTCGCTGCCAATAGCGCGTCCGAAGCGATCGGCGAGGGTGTCGGGGGCGCCCTGCTCAACTCGCTGTACCTCTCGGGCGGCACCATGGTGATCACCACGGTGATCGCCGTGCTGACCGCCTACCCGTTGTCGCGGTTCAACATCCCCGGACGCAATGTGCTCGTGTACGCCATTGTTTTCGTCACCGGCCTGCCGATCATCGCCGTGATCATCCCGACCTACGACATCTTCGTGACGCTCAATTTCATCAACTCGTTGTGGTGGACGGTGCTGTTCATGACGGCCACCTCACTTCCCTTTGCGGTGTGGATCGGCAAGAACTTCATCGACAGTGTCCCCTTGGAGCTAGAAGAGGCGGCGTCTACCGACGGCGCCGGCACGTGGAGGACGCTGCGGCATATCACCGCCCCGCTTTGCGTACCGGGCCTGCTGGTCATCGCCATCTACACCTTCATCCAGTCGTGGTCCAACTTCTTCGTGCCCTTCATCCTGCTGCAAACGCCCAAGCTTCCTGCCTCGGTGACGATCTACCAGTTCTTCGGCGAGCACACCATCAACTACAGCGGGCTGTGCGCCTTCGCTCTCATATTTACGGCGGTGCCCGTGGTCCTGTACGTCTTGCTCTCCAAGCGCACGGGCGGGGTCTCGATGTTCTCGGGGGCGGTAAAGGGCTAGCGGCTGTTTCGCCGGCCCAAGAGCAGGGAAGGTGGCGCCCGAAAAGATGATCGCAGTCCCGGCAGCGGATGACAACGACCTCGTTGGTTAGAGCATGGTGGCGACCACCCGGCCTTGCGCCGCGTGCATCAGACGGTTAGCACGACAGCACAGTCCCGGCGGTGCGGCGTGACTCCTACGGTAAGCACACAGATTGCTACGCATAATATTCGTTGACTTCCAGCCGCAATGTGGGGTCGGGCTGCCCAGTTCTGACATGACACGCGAGCAATAACCCGTGCGGCGTGAGACGAGAAATGATACATATCGGCGCCTCTGTGGGCACTTATGGCCGTGGCGTCAGCCCTGTCTCGGGTTTCAGAACGGGATGATCGTGGCGAGGAGGCCAGTTGCCCGCACCCGCCCGGCCAGTGTGCGACAGAACTGGACGGCGTCGAGCTTCGCATCCTCCATCTCTGGGCCGTCCGGGCGCCGTGCGTAAGTGCCCCCGGCTGGGCCGGTGAGCTCAAGCACGAACGGTCGGCCATGACGGTGCGCCCACTCAGCGACAATGTCGGCGACGATCCGGCCATCGTGGTCGGCACTGAGGTCCCGGGGGCCGATCAAGAGCGTGGGCCACGTCGACGCGGTGCATCCATAAGTCCCGCAGGTAGATCGTGTCGATGAGGTACCCGAGCTCCCAGGTCTCGTAGACCGGCCCGTCGACCTTCAGCTTCGCGTGGTTACGCACCAGTGCCGGGATGCGCGTGCGGCCCCTAACAGCCTTGGGCGCGACGGCGGTGAGCCGCTCGACGACCTGCACCGGGGTGAGGCGGGCACGCTCGCCCACCTGCACAGCCGACAGAGCCGCTTCGAGCGGGCCACCGTGCCGCTTGCGGTGCGCACGGGCCCGGCGCATCTGGTGGACGTTCTCGCGCATCGACGCCCCCGCCTCGCACGCGCCCAGCAGGTGTTGGCACATGGCACGGACGTCCCAGGCCGGGCAGTCAGTTGGCACCGCCCACGCGCCCTCGTCGAGCGAGCGGAGCAACGCGAGCAGGCGTACCAGCTCTTGGCCCTGTAGTCGCATCGCTTCGTCGTGGCTCAACGGTGCGATTGTCGTGACGTCGGTCATCGTCATGGTCATGGTCCGCTCCTTTGGCCCGAGTTGGGCCGGGCTTGGGCTTATTCGAGGCACTGCTCGCCGAACAGTGGGCAAGGAACATGGAGATCGATTCGTCGATCAGACGGGCCCAACGGCCGCCTTCGGGGTCGTTCGAAACTTGTTGGCTGACCAAGCCCGTCAACAGAGCGGTCCACAGGTCCAGGTGCTGCGGCTCGGTGACGCCGTTGAGGGCCAGCAAGTCCGCGGCTCCAGCCAGAGCGCGCACCGCGGGTGCGTAGGACTCTGACGTCGGTTCGAACCCCGGGAGGGTGCGTTGGAACAGCAGTTGGTAGCGCGCCGGGTTGGTGGTGCAGAAATCGAAGAACCGCCGGACGCTCGCCCTGAGAAGCTCATGAGGGGCCGCCTCGTCGTACGGCTCGTCCATCCTCTCGGCGAACTGAGTGGCCGCCTGGCCGAACATAGCGTCGTAGATGGCGTTCTTCGATTCAAAGTAGGCGTACACCGTCGGCGGGGTGATGCCCGCGCTACGGGCTAGGTCCCGCAGCGAGAAACCGGCCAGGCCCTCTTGCCCCACCAGATCCCAGGCGGCATCTAGGATCGCATCGCGCGCCGAGCGCCGGCGTGCTTCCCGCCAGCTCGCCGCCTCAACTAGCTTTATCATCAATCGTTATTCTTGCACAGCGTTTAAACCCTGTCAAGCGCTGGGCGCCGCCCCGCCGATGACGGTGAGGGGGCCGAGAGGACCCGACCACGGACCGTCGAGATCATCTCCCTCTGGCCTCTCCCTGTGTAATCCGGCCGAAAGCGGACACTCGTTTCGGACGAATCCGGACACCGAATA
>CAYZVQ010000147.1:0-11632 GCA_964481925.1 uncultured Acidimicrobiaceae bacterium | reverse complement strand
GTCAAGGGTCTGGCCGATCGGTCAAGGGTCTGGCCGATCGGTCAAGGGTCTGGCCGCCCAGTGGCACGGTCACGTGGGTACAACGCGCCGGTTACAACGCGCCGGTACAGTGACGCCGTGGCTGGTAGCACGGGGCCTGCGGCCCGCATGCCGCTCGGCGGCGTCGGCACGCCTGCCGCAGGGTGCGACGAGAGGGCGGCGGTCATCGCCGGCGCCGGCGGCCTGGCCCCGGCCCGCGCCTCGGGGGCGTTGCCGGGCCGGGCCGATATCGCCGTGGCGGAGGCGGTGGTGCTCGGTCTGCTCGGCTTGGGAGTGCGCACCTACATCTGTGTGCTCGGGCACGGGACGACCGCTTTCGCCGACGCTTTGCGTACCTACGAGAAGCATGGCGTCGTGCGCACCATGGCCGTCCGCCACGAAGCCGAAGCCGCCCACGCCGCCGCCGCCCTGCGCTGGGTCACGGGCGAGAAGGCGGCCGTCGTCACCTCCATCGGGCCCGGTGCGCTGCAGGCGCTGGCGGCCTCGCTGGCGGCGGCCAGCGACGGCATCGGCGTGTGGCACATCTACGGCGACGAGACGACCGAGGACGAGGGGCCCAATATGCAGCAGATCCCTCGCCCCGAGCAGGGCCTGTTCCTGCGCCTGTGCTCGACCATGGGCGGTGCCTATTCGCTGCATACCCCCGCCGCCCTGCCGACCGCCTTGCGCCGGGGGGCCGACGTCGTCGACCACCCATATCGGGCGGGGCCATTTTTCCTGCTGCTGCCGATAAACGTACAGCCGGCGGTGATCGCCGGCTTCAACCTGGACGAGCTCCCCGTGGGCGCCCCGCCCGTTCTCGGGGCGGCGACTGAGCTCGACGGGGCCTACGAGCGCACCGCCCGCCTGCTGCTGGCAGCCGAGCGCGTCGTGGTCAAAGTGGGCGGCGGGGGGCGCCACGCCGGCCCGCAGATCGACCACCTGCTCGACCTCGTCGACGGCGTGGCTGTCACCAGCCCGCTCGTGAGCGGCGTCCTGCCCTATCATCACCCGCGCAACATGACGGTGGGGGGGTCCAAGGGCTCCATCGGGGGCAACTACGCCATGGACGAGGCCGACCTTCTCCTGGCCATCGGAACGCGCGCCGTTTGCCAGTCGGACTCGTCACGCACGGGCTACCCGCGCGTCCAGTACGTGGTCAACATCAATGCCGGTACGGACGCGGCCCTGCACTACCAGCGCACGACCGCTCTAGTGGGTGACGCGGTAGCCACGCTCGAGCGCCTCATCGAAGAGGTCCGGCGCCAGTCGGCCGGCCCGGGCCAGGCCCGCCCGCGGGCGGACGGCACCCCGTCGGTGTGGCTGGCGGCGTGCCAGGCGAAAAAACGCGAATGGGACGAGTTCAAGTCCCTGCGCTACGGGTGCCCCGGCCTTTACGACGACGTCTGGCGCGCTCATGTCCTTTCCCAGCCGGCGGCCATCAAAGTCGTAACGGACATGGCGAGACAACGTGATGTGGTGGCCTTTTTCGATGCCGGTGACGTGCAGGCCAACGGGTTCCAGGTCGTCGAGGACGACCGCCTGGGGCGCACCTTCACCGAGACCGGGGCCAGTTACATGGGTTTTGCGGTGTCGGCGGTGCTGGCCACGGCGGCGGTGCACGGCCCGGACAAGAAGTTCCGAGCCATGGCGGTGACGGGAGACGGCTCGTTCACCATGAACCCCCAGGTGCTCATCGACGGTGTCGCCCACGGCGCCCGGGGCTGCATCGTCGTCCTGGACAACCGGCGGATGGGCGCCATTTCCACCCTGCAGCGCGACCACTACGGGCCCGGCGGCGAACACGCCACCTGGGACCACGTGCCCGTGGACTACGTGGCCTGGGCCCGCTCGGTGGAGGGAGTGGCCGCTTTTTGGGGGGGCACGACCGTGGCAGAGCTGGAGCAAGCCATGGAAAAGGCGTTCTCACATGACGGGCTCTGCCTCGTCCACGTCCCGGTGTACTGGGGCCCCGACCCCATGGGGGGCCTGGGCGCGTGGGGACGTTGGAACGTCGGTCCCGGCTCCGGTCCTACCCAGGCCCTGCGCCATGAGATCGGCCTTTGAGCCCGGTCGGAGACCCTGTGAGCGCGCCGGAGCGGGGGGGCGACCTCGTCCCGCTGCTCACCCAAGGACCAAGCCGCCAGGCGGGCGAGGGCTTGCCTCGCATGGTCCTCGACACGGACGCGTTCAATGAGGTCGACGACCAGTTCGCCCTCGTCCACGTCCTGCTATCCCCCGACCGGGTGAACCTGGAAGCGGTGTACGCGGCTCCGTTCCACAACGAGAAGTCACTGGGCCCCGGTGACGGGATGCGCAAGAGCTACGACGAGATCCACAGGATCATGGCCCTGGTCGGCGACGGGACTACTCCCGTGCACGAGGGCGCGACGGAGTGGCTGAGCAGTACCGGGGACGCTCGTCCGAACCCCGCCACAGAAGATCTCGTCCGCCGGGCTCTGTCGACAAACGAGGGCCCGCTCTACGTCGTGGCGATAGGGGCCCCCACGAACCTCAGCAACGCGTTGCTCCTGGCGCCCGAGATCCTCGACCGGGTAATAGTTATTTGGCTCGGCGGTAACGCCCTGCACTGGCCGAGCGCCAGCGAGTTCAACCTGCGCCAAGACCTGTACGCGTCGCGCCTGCTGTTCGACTCCGGGGTGGCCCTGGTGCACGTCCCGTGCGCCAACGTAGCCGACCATCTAATAACCACCCGGGACGAGATCGACCATTTCGTCCGCCCGGCGGGAAGCATCGGCGAGTTCCTGGCTCGACGTTACGCGGAGAACGTAAACGGTGCCGCCGGGGTGTCCAGGGTCATCTGGGACCTGGCTGCCGTCGGGTGGGCCCTCGACGCGTCCTGGTCCACCACCGTGCTGGCCCACAGCCCGGTCCTCACAGACGCGATGACGTGGTCGTCCGATCCCCGCCGCCACCTCATCGGTGAGGTCGTTGAGGTGCGGCGCGACGCCATATTTGCCGATCTGTTCACGCGCCTGGCCGCGGCGGCCGAGCTCCGTGGACCAGGCCGGTCGGCGTAGGACCGGGGCCCCGGGGTCACAGTCCTGGCAGCGGGGTCACAGTCCTGGCAGCTGAGCGGCGGGCGGGGTTACCGCCCCCGGTGGGTTGAGCTCGGTGTAGCCGACGCCGCTCACCGGCGCACCGTCGGCTCTGCCCTGCACGGTGACGTCGCCCTCCCAGTAGGCATTTCCCTGAGTACTGCGGAGGTCGAGCTCCTGGTCCTTCAGGTCCGGGGTGATATCGAGGTGCCCACCCGGGATGATGAGGTGCCAGCCCGAGCCGTAGGTGATGCCGGTCAGCGGGCTATGCCAAGAACCTGTCACGGTTTCGCTCAGCGGGGACAGGCGGGCGGACTTACCGGTAGAGCTGACATGGGTACCGAAACTCGAAACGATCTTGTCTTTCCGGTTGCGGATGAAATAGAGCATGTACTGCTGACCGTTGGAAAGTTGCACGCTGAACCAGTCCCAGCCGCCGCCCGCGGTGAGGTCGAGCGGCCCCCATTCGTGGTCCATCCATGACAGCCCGGTGACCTTCAGGCTCACGCCATGGTCGACCATGGTGCCCGTGGTGAGCAACGAGGTCCACGAGTAGTACTTGGAGATGCCGATCGACCCCAGCGAGACGACTCCGTCGGTGCCCTCCAGGACGGCGGGCTCGGTGGCCTGGAGCTGCAGGTCGAGGGTATAACCCGGCAGGCCGGCGTGCAGGGTGTCCCGCCCGCTCCCCCCGCTCATGGACCAGCCGTCGGTTTGCAATGAGAAGGAACCCTTGGTGGCGGGGATCAGGCCGAGGGCCGTCCGCACGCCGTAATGGAAGTTGCGCCGTGACAGGTCGGTGACGGCAAAGTCGTCTGCGTAGGCCGGCAGAGGGGTCAGGCCCAGGATCTGGAAGGTCACGTACTCGAAGCCGTAGCAGCGCACCTGCCCCGAAGGGGCCGTGCCTCGCAGGTGCCCGTTGAAGTACCACCACTCGACCGGTGAGCTGTGAGGGGACTCGTCCCTGGGGACCTGTACGGTGCCGGAACCGACCGGGGCGGCGACGGCCGAGGTCGTGGGCAGCACGCTCGGCACCGGGATCCCGGCGCACCCGGCCGACGGTACCGGAGAAGCGGTCGCCGCCGCCGCCGTAGTTGTGGGGACGGTGACCAACAGGCCGGCCACCATTCCCGCCGTCACGACGCAAGACCCCAGGCGTAAGTGGGGACGCTGAGCAGGCACACCCGCAATGGCCATCGCCGGACAGGCTACCGAACGGGAATAGAGCGGGGTGCCGACGGGGCATAGCATGGCTTCTTGGGCCCCACCAGGTTGGCCTTGTCGAGTTCGCCTAAAAGCTTTGTCGGGCGGCAAGGAGAGCTGCACGTCCTGGGCGAACGCCTGGCCGCGGCCGGGCTCGGTCACCCCCAGGTGGTCTACGTGGAGGGCGAGGCGGGCGCGGGAAAATCGGCTCTGGTCTCGGAGTTCCTCCGGTCTTTAACGGACGCCGTCGTGGTGGCGGTCGGGGCCGACGAGGCGGAGACGCTCCTCTCATATGGGGTCGTGGACCAGTTACGTCACGAGGTGCGGACAGAGCCGGGAGCGGACCCGATGGCGGTCGGGGCGCAACTATTGGACCTTTTCGACGCTTTGCAGGCCGACGGTCGGGTCGTGGTGCTCGCCATCGAGGATCTGCACTGGGCCGACCGGTCGTCCTTGGGGGCCATACTGTTTGCCTTACGGCGGCTCCGGGCCGACAAGGTGCTCACGGTCGCGACAGCCCGCATCGGTGGGATGGCTGACACCGGTTGGGCGCGCTTCGTAGCCGGCGACCCGCGGGTCACTCGGCTCCGCCTGGGAGGGCTCGGTCCCGTCGAGCTCACCGAACTGGCCCGCGCCCTGGGCCTGGGGGCCCTGTCACCGCGGGGAGCGTCCCGGTTGGTCGCCCACACCGAGGGCAACGCGCTGTACTGCCGGGCATTGCTCGATGAGATCGGCGTCGACGGGCTGAGCACCGAGGCCGTCGGCCTGCCCGCGCCCAGAGAGCTGTCGGCGGTGATCCTGGCCCGGGTCGCCGGCTTGTCGGCGTCAACTCAGGCGTTCCTGGCCGCCGCTTCGGTCCTGGGCCAGCACGCGCCGGCGCCCACGATCGCTGCGGTCGCCGACCTGCCTGCTGCGGGTGCGGAAGTGGACGCCGTCGTCGCCGCCGGCCTGATGCGCGAAGGTGCCGCGCTAGGAGAGCTGGCTTTTGACCACCCGCTTTACCGGGCCGCGGTTTACGCCGATCTCAGCCCGACGCGGCGGCGGGGGCTGCACGCCCGGGCGGCTCAGCATGTGGTCGGCCACGCCGGCCTGGTCCACCGGGTGGCGGCGACGCTAGGACCAGATGAGGCGCTGGCCACCGAGCTCCAGGCCTCCGCCCTGGCCAGCCGGGCCGGCGGCGACATCGGGGCGGCGGCCTGGGCCTTCGAGCAGGCGGCGTCGCTGTCCGCGTCCGCCGAGGACCGGGAACGCAGGCTGCTCGATGCCGCCGCGACCCACCTCGCCGCCGCCGATACAGCGGCGGCGTCACGGGCCCTCGCTTCCTGCCAGGCCAACAGTGCTCGCCGCGATGCTTTGACCGGCCTGCTGGGCGTCTTTACCTGCTCGCCCAACACCGAAGCCCGCCTGCTGGCGGCCTGGGAAGGCCACGATCCCGGCACCGAGCGGGAGATCGGAGCACGGGCGGCGACATCGATGACCAACTGGATGGTCATATCCGGACGCGCCGATCAGGCACTGGAGTGGGCGGACCGAGCCGTGGGCGCCACCGAGGCCGGCTCGCCGCTGCGGGCCGTGGCCCGAGCCGCACAGGCCTACGGCCTCGCCGCCGCCGGCCGCAGCCGGGAGGGCTTGGCCGTCCTCGGCTTCCTTCCGGGCCCGGGGAGCGAGGTGCAGATGTACGAGCTCGACGTCCTCATCATGCGGGGCATGCTCAAGCTCTACAGCGACGACCTGGCGGGAGCCATCGCCGACCTCGGCGTCGCCGCCGCCCGGCTGCGCACCGGGCTGCCTTCGACCTACCCGGGGCCGTGCCTGTCCCATCTGAGCGACGCCTATTTCCGCCGGGGCGACTGGGACGCCGCCGTCACCTACGCCCAGCTGGCGACCTCATGGGCGCAAGACGCCGACCGGCCCCTGGACCTGGCCCGGGCACACGCACGGGCCGCCCAGGTCCTCGCCTGGCGCGGCCAGTGGCCCGCCGCCGGAGCGCACGTCGCCGCGGCCCGGGCCGCGGCCGAACGCGCTCCGGTGCTGCTGGCGGTGGCGTCGGCAGCTATGGCAGGCGCGTCCCTGGCGACAGCGCGCGGCGACCTGGGCGGGGTGCTGAGCGCCATAGAGCCGGTGCGCGCCGCCGGTCGGCTCGGTACCGGTCGGCTCGGTACCGGTCGGCTCGGTGCCGGACGGCTCGGTGCCGGCGGGTGCCCCGGCATCCTCAACTGGAGAGCCATGGAAGTGGACGCACTGGTGGGCCTGGGCCGCCTGGACGACGCCCAGGGCGCGCTCGACGAGTTCGAAGCGGCCGTCCCCGAGGGCGGGCTGGCGTCGGCGGCCCTGGCCCTGGCCCGTTGCCGGGGCAACCTCGCCGCCGCCGCGGGGCACACCGCCCCGGCCGCGGCGGCTTTCGCACTGGCCCACTCGAGCGAGCCCGAGGTGCCGATGCCGTTCGAACATGCGCTCTTGAGCCTCGACGACGGTCGCCGTTTGCGGGCCGCCGGAGACCCGCCGGGGGCAGTGGCCCAACTCGAGAACGCGCACCGCGTCTTCTCCGACCTGGGAGCAGACCCTTATGTACAGGCCTGCGCCACCGAACTGGCGACCTTGGAAGTCACCGCCGCTCCGGACAGCACGGCGACCCTGCTGGGGCTCAGCCGGGCCGAGCTGGCGGTGGCCAGATTGGTCGCCACCGGGCTGACCAACCGTGAAGTGGCCAACCGGCTTTTCGTTTCGGTCAAGACCGTCGAGTACCACCTTCGCAACATCTATATGAAGCTCGACATCTCGTCGCGCCGGGCGCTGACCGCCGTTCTGCCCCGATAGGAGCAGGAACCAGGTTTAAACCTAGCGTCGAGCCCTAGGGACAGGACGGCCCTGGTCGGTGGCGGCATCTCGGTCACGCCCCCTCTCCCCTGGCCGGCAGTAGCCCCCGGCCCGGCACCGTCCTCAGCGCCGAACTTTTGCCCGCAGAGCGATGGCTTTTGCCCTATCGTCCGGCCCGTCCGCCGATGTGACCCAGAGCAGCTCGGCCAGCGAGGTCCCCATCACCACGGTGTTGTCGCCGACCTCGAGGACCAGGCTGGAGTCCGGGCCCTGGGCGATGACGGTGGCCTCGCACCCGGGGAGGAAGTGGTGCTCCTCCAGGTAGATGAGCGCCTTGGCGTCGAAGTTGACCATTTCCATCACGCGGTTGAGCCGGACGTGGTCGCCCACCTTGGCATCGGCCAGCAGGCTTGTAGGCACAGGCTCGAAACCCGATCCCGGGATGGGGTAGCCGTGGGGACAGGTGGTCGGGTGCCCGAGCACCTCGACCATGAGCTCTTCGACCTCGTCGGAGATGACGTGCTCCCAGCGGTCCGCCTCGGCGTAAACCTTGTGCCAGGCCAGGCCGATCACATCGGACAGGAGCCGCTCGGCCAGGCGGTGCTTGCGGACGACCCGCGCGGCCAGTTCTCGGCCCGAGCCGGTAAGGGCCAAGGCATGCCCGTTCAACTCGACAAGCCCGGCGTCCCGCAGGCGGTGCACCATCTCGGAGACCGTGGGCGCCGAATGCCCCACCCGTTCGGCCAAGCGCGCCTGTATGACCGGGGCCCCTTCATCTGCCAGGTTGGAGATGGCCTGGATGTACTGCTCGGTGGGCGGATGGATGCCCGGGTCGTTGGGGGGATGGACGCTTGGGCGGTCGACGCCGGATGGCATACTGCCCAATCTAAATTTCCACCAGCCGCCGGGGCCATGGCCCTTGTGCCTCTCAGCCAGGGACAAAGGGCCTTACATGGTCCTGACGGCGGCCCAAATCGGCCGGCTTCGGCCCAACGACCTACCTGCCGGGGGCCGAGCCCTCCCGTAACGGTCCACTAATCCGTCCAGCGGTACACGTCCGCCCGCAGAGGGCAGCCCTGGGCCTGGGCGGTCGGCAATTTGAGCGAGCACGCCAGGGCCGCGATCTGCGCCCCGTCGGCGCTCACGGTGACCTGCTGGTCCCCGAACCCGGAAACAGCCGGCTGCAGGTCAAGGCCCGAAACGACCGGCGGCGCCGAGACCAACCGCATCGACCCTTTGGGCAGCTCGACGCGCCACAGCGGCCAGTGGCCCCAGCCCGCTTGGCCCTGCGCCCCGAAAAACGCCAGGACGCTCCCATCGCCGGACAGTGAGTTGCTGTCGAGCTGGGGCCCCCCGGCCTTGTCGTAGTACGCCCATTCCAGGCGGTAGCTGCCGGCCGCCGCGGTTAGCTGGACGACCCCGGTACCGCCCGGCCCGCTATTGGCCAGGACGTTGCCGTCGGCCGAAATGGCCAGGGAATTGGCGTCCGACATGCCGATGTTTTTTTGGAAGGTCACCGTGAAAACTTTGTTGGTGACCGTCGACCACACGTCGACATCGTCCCCGGCGTGGAAGGCGACGATGTCGCCGTTGCCGGAGACGACCGGGTAGGCCAAAGAGGGAGAGGCGCCGAAGGAGGCCTGCTTGGGCACGGCCCGCAGCGTCCCGTTGAGGCGGTTGTACAAGTACACATATCCCAAGCCGTTATTGCACTGGGACACGCACATTTTATAACCTGCGGGGGCCAATAATTGCGATGTAGAGGCGAAGACGACATGGTCGCCGTCGGAGCTGATATGCAGGCCCTTGACCACCCCGTCATTGGCGCTCTTGCCGGTGGCGGCCCGGTTGACCAGCGTGAGCTGACCGGTCTGGGTGTCCCACAGCCATACGTTCATGCCTGTCACCAGGCCACTTTGCGCCGTCTGTGCCGCAGCGGCATAAACGACGAACGAGCCGTTGGCGGAAATGTCGGTGCCGTACGGCCAAAGGCCCTGGCGCACGATGGTCTGTCCCGTGCTCAGGTCACGCCAGACCAAGCCGAACGCGCCGTGGTAGTTGTTGTACTGCCAGATGGCGTGGTCGCCGTCCTCGCTCATGACCGGAGCCAAAGGTTCACCGTTGGGAGCCCCGAGGAAACCACGGCGGCTGTCCAGGTCGAGGATGGCTACACCCGGCGCCACGGTCCGGGCGGGGGCGTCCAAAGTATTGGCCGGCGCAGCCGCCCTGGCCTGGTCACCGGCCGCCGCCGAAGGTGCAGCGGTGGCCAAGGCCAAGGCGGGCATGGCCAGCGTGGTCAATGCCAATGCCGCCGCCCCCCGCCACCGGGTGCTCAAAGTCGGACCGGGCCACCTCAAACCGCTCATACTCGTCTTCTCCTAGGTTCGATGTCGGGGCCGGGTGCGGCTCAGACGGCACGGCGCACGTCCGCGCCCGGCACTGACCCACAGAGGCTACCGACCGGCTCACGTGCCGGGAGCCCGTCCCTGCCATACCCCGATCACCGGGGCCTTACGCCCCCCGACAGCTAGGCCCATTAGGTTCTCTGGAGTGGCACCAGACGCGAAGAGCGACTTCAGACCGGAGACCCATGCTGCCGTGAGCGCCGTCGAGGCAGGTCTTCGGCTTGCTTTCAGCCGGGCCGGAGCCGGCGACATCCGGTCCAAAGGTGGTAGGGACCTCGTCACGGCGACGGACATCGCCGTCGAAGACACGGTCCGGGACGTCCTCGGCCGGGCCTTCGGCTTCCCCGTCGTGGGCGAGGAGAGGGGCGGCCAACCAGCGCCGGGCACGCCCTACTGGCTCGTGGACCCGATCTGCGGGACCAGGAACTTTGCCTCCGACATACCCCTGTTCGCGGTGAACGTCGCCCTGGTCGAAGAGGGCCAGGTCACTCTGGGAGCGGTGGCCGATGGCTCCAGCGGTGCCATCTACTGCGCCGAGCACCCCCGGGGGGCTTTCGCGCTCAAGGACGGGACCTGGGAGCCGATCTCGACCAGCGCCCAGAGCCAGACCATCACCGTCGACGGGTTCCCGGCCGCCGGGCCCGGCAGGGACGGTGCCGCTCGCTTCGTGGCCGAGCTGGTACGGGCCGACAAGTGGGACTTCAGGTGCTTCGGCTCGTCAGTGGCATTGGCGTACATGGCCACCGGCAGGCTCGCCGCCTGCGTCTTCATGGGCGCGCCGCCGCTCCACGTCGCCGCCGGGACGGCTCTGGCGCGCGAAGCGGGCGCTACCGTCACGGACCTGCGCGGGGAACCGTGGGCGGTCGGCGCGCCCACGCTCGTCTGCGCCTCGGGAGCCGATCTGGCCGCCGAGCTGGCGGCCGTGGCCGAGGCTACGCACGCTCTGAGCTGAAGGTCCTAAATCCGGCCGCCGCGCGTAGGACGGCGGCTCTCACGACGGCCCGCCCGCGAACCGGAAGGGCGCCGGGCCGGTGACGGGGACCTCGAGGGCGAACAGGTCCCCGGCGTGGGGCGCCCGTGCCAGTTCCGCCTCGGTCAGCCCGGCCCGTGCCGTGGTGATGTAGAGCGTGGACATCCCGGCCCCCCCGAAGGCCACGCTCGAGACGTGACCGCCCCCGGGGACGTCGACGACCTCGAGCAGCCGGCCGTCCGGTGCGTACCGGCGCACGAGCCCGGCGTCCCAGAGCGCCACCCAGAGGCAGCCGTCGTCGTCGATCGCCATCCCGTCGGGGAAAACGTCGCCCATCTCGACCACCGTCCGTCGGTTCATGATGGCGCCGCTGGCGGGAACGACGTCGAAGGCGTCGACCCGGCGGGTGGGCGAGTCGATGTAGTACAAGACGTCGCCCTCGGCGCTCCAGGCCAGGCCGTTGGATATCGTCACGTCTTCGAGGAGCGTGGTGACCGAGTTATCGGGCCAGAGCATGTGCAGCGCCGCCGTGGGCGTTGCTTCCCAGGACGTGGTGCCGGCCACGAACCGGCCCCACGGGTCTACCTTCCCGTCGTTGAAGCGCACGGCGGTGCCGTCGGCCGTGAAGCCCTCTACGACGGCCCGCCCCTCCCCCTGAGGCCCGGCATAGACGAAGCAGTCCTGGCGGGCCAGCACCAGGCCGCCGTCCTCGCGCAGCACGACGGCGCCCACGTACCCGTCGGCCGCAGACGAGGAATGAGCCCCGCTCTCTGGGTGGAACCAGTGGACACGCTCGCCCATGATGTCCACGAAAAGCAGCCGCTGCTCCCGGTCGTCCCACACCGGCCCCTCCCCCAGCGTCGCCCGGACCTCGAGCACGGGTTCGGCCGCGGCCCGGGTCATTGGGCCTCGCTCCCCGGCCCGGCCCCGACCGCCTGGCGAGTAAGCCGGCCGTCCACCCGTCGGACTATGCCGGCAGGGTTGTCGTCGGCCAGCTCCAGCGGCAAGAAGGCCTCGTTGATGTCCTGGTAGGCGATCGGGCGCAGGAACCGGCGGATGGCGTGGGCGCCGACCGACGTGTGCAGCGGCGCCGTGGTGGCGGGCCAGGGACCACCGTGGTGGATGGCCCAGGTGACGGCCACGCCCGTGGGCACCCCGGC
>CAYZVQ010000146.1:0-11674 GCA_964481925.1 uncultured Acidimicrobiaceae bacterium | reverse complement strand
AAACGTCCACCAGGATCACGTAAAGGACCATCTGCTTTATGGCCGAGCCCCATTTCAGAAGGGCGAGGGCGGGGCCGGAGTGCTCGAAGGTCCGGGCCTCGTCGATCATCCCGAACTCCAGGGTGCTGGTGTGGGTCTCGACCGGGATCCTCCCGGTGTCGGACAGCACGACCAGGAAGAAGGCGACGGCGGCCAAAAGATGGGCGGGCCGCAGCGCTTGGGCCAAAGACGAGCGGTCCACCGCGGCCATGGCATAGGGCAAGTCGGTCGTGGTGATAAGGGCGACAGCGAAAACCACAAAAAGGACCGAAGGCTCGATCAGAGCCCCAAATGTCATAGCCCGGCTGCTCCCGAGCTGGGAATAGGGGTCGCCCGTGTCGAGCGCGGCCAAGGCCACAGAGAAGCCACCAAGGGCGAGGATGAGGCCTCCGCCCATGATGTCGCCCATGTACCCGAGCGGGAGAGGAAAGTCGGTCAGCACGGGGATGAGAAGCGGCACCGTCAAGAAAGACGTGAAAGCCACGACGGGAGCGGCCAGGAAGACCCAGCTGGCGCCCTCAGGCGCCAGCATCTCTTTACGGAAAAGCTTGGCGATGTCGTAATAGGGCTGCAGGGAACGGGGGCCGCGCCGACCCTGTAGTCGCGCCTCGACACGAGCGATGACCCCACTTACGAGAGGAGCCATGAACAGGACGACCAGCACCTGGAGCGCTTGTACCGCCGCCGGGGGCAATTGCACCGTTCCAGTTCTCCTCTACGTAGACCGACGTCACGACGTAGAGGCCATCAACCCCTTCGGGGTGGTTCGGGCCAGACCGCTAGCTGGGCGGGACCACCGGAGCCTCATCCGGCAATGACACTTTAGCGTCCTTGCGCCCCTCAGTCACCCTTGCGCCTTCATGCCTGACCGACACGCTGAGCGCGGCGCCAACAGCCCGGCGAGCGGCGTCGTCGCGTCGGCGGTGCTGGCGCCGGTCGACCTCGGCTAGTTCTCGCAGCTCCTCGGCCCGGGCGGTCGCGGCCAGGATGGTCCCCACCGAGCGGTCCAGTTCAGCCTCCATAGCGGCCTCGAACCGCTGGCGCACCGAGCCCAGGCGTTGGGCCAAGTCCCAGTGGGCCCGCCCAGCATGTTTGTCGAACTCCTCGGCCAGCTCGCGCCGGGCCTGCTCCAAGAGGCGCCGGCGTACCGTGGCCGGCGGCAGGAGCCGGCGGACCAACCGGTCGACGCCTTCGGTGGAGGTCCCGACGTGCAGAAAGAGGTGGAAGTAGCGTTCACGCTCCTCGGCCACCTCGGGCACGGGCACCCGGGGCAGCTCGACTTCGAAAATGTCGGCCGCAGCCGTCCTGACCGTGTCGACGCGCTCTTGGGTGCGGTCCCGGAAGCGCTCAGCCAACCGCCTCCACGACTCCTCAGCCTGGGCTGCCTCGGCTAACCGGTACTGCTCGAAGCTCTCAAGTACAGCGCTTTGGACGGCCCCCCGGAGCGCGTCCTCGAGTTTGCCCACGGGAGCAGAGTTCGCCACATCGACCAACTGCTGGTCGTGCCTGGAGGGCTCGTCGGTGGCAAACGCCGACAGCGACCGACCGATCGACGCCTCTAAAGCAGCGACATCGCGGCCCAACAATGTCCGCTCGTCCTCGAAGGCCTGGCGCTGTTCGGACGCGGCGCCCCGCATCCGGGCTACGCGCTGGGCCAGGGTGGCCGCATCAAGCTCTGCCGTGGCTGCCTCGATGGCCAACGAGCCCTCCAGCTCGTGGGCCAGGCGGGCCAGCTCGGCGCGCCCCGTACCGAGACGGGCCTGGACGAGGTCGCGCTCCACGAAGCGGGACAACGCTTCGGCGAAGGCAGCGAAGTCCCCGCCTTCGATTTGGTCATGGGTGGCGCCAGCCATGCGGGCGCGGAGGGCCGCGCGGGCGCTCACACACCAGAGCCTCTCGGGGCGCCCCAGTTCAGCCGCCATAACGGCTTCGACGAAGCGGGCCACCTCTTTGCACTCAGTAGGGCTCAAATGGTCCACTCGATTGAGGACGTAGAACGCCGGCGCCTCCCGCTCGGCCATGGTCGACAGGAGCCCATGTTCTGCTTCGGAAAGTGGCGCGTCGGCTGAGAGCACCAGGATGGCCCCGTCCGCCTCCAGCACGGCACGGGCCGCGGCCGCGTCATGGTGGTACACCGAGCCGATGCCGGGGGTGTCCACCAGCACCACCCCGGGCCGCAGCAGTTCGACCGGCACCCGGACTTCGACACGCGCCACGCGGCGCTGGTTCCCCGGGTTGCCCGCCTCGGTGACGTAGTCGACCAGCTGCGCCGGGCCGATCTCCTCAGTCCCGCCGTCCAGGAAGACTACGGTGACGCTTTCAGAGCCATAAGCGACTTGCGTGGCGACCGAGGTAAGGGGGAGCACGCCGGTCGGCATCAGTTCGAGCCCGAGAAGAGCATTGACAAGAGTGGACTTCCCCCGCTTGAACTCGCCGAGCACGGAGATGTGGAACCTCCCCCGGGCCAGACGTTCGGCCAGGCGAGCCGAGCGCGAGGCGAGCTCAGGCCGGTCTGCAACCGCTGCCGCCAACTGCCGGGCCGCCGCCGCCATCCTCTCGAGCTCGCTGTCCACCGCACACCTCCTACCGCGCCAAGTGTTCCGGTAGGGGCGGTGTGGCGAGACGACGGGCTGCGTATGTCATCTGGAAGACGAAGAAGGCGTCGTAGTCGTGGACCACGTTGTGGAGATGGCCGAACAGCTCGAGGCTGATGGACCCAAGAAGCTGAGACCACGCGGCCAACCCCCGGGCCAGTACGTCCTCTGGGGCGTCCAGGCCCAGTCCGGCTCCGAGGGCACTGAGGTCGTTTTGGACCACACTTGGAATGGCCTGCATGGGCTCGGCCCGGATCTGGCCAGACCGAAAACCCTCTTCGAGGAGGCCCAGGGGTACCAAAGCGACGCGCGCAGCGGCCGGTATGGTTTCCGCGGGTGCCCGGTAACCAGGCACGGGGCTCCCGTAAATCAGGGCGTAGTCGTGGGGATGAGCCCTGGCCCAGTCGCGGATACCACACGCCATCGCCACCCAGCGGGCCACGAACTCCCCAGGTTCGCGCACGGCCTGTTCTGCCGCGCCGGCAACATCACTGTAGGCATCGACGATCAGCGCGGTGAGCAGCTCGTCTCGGCTGGAGTAGTAGCGGTACAGAGCGGACGAGACCATGCCGAGCTCTCGGGCGATCGCCCGCAAAGAGACACCGGCCGCCCCGGCCTCGGCGATCTGACGCGTGGCCGCCCGCTTGATCTCGTCGGTCAAAGCGGCCCGCGCCCGGGCACGTATACCCTGAGCTGGCTTGACGGGCACATCCCAGATCATAGCTCACGTTAGAGAGCGCCGCTCTTGACAATCCCGGCTGATTGTGCGAGCATTGATCTCAAGCGAGAGCGTCGCTCTCCAAACAAAGGAGGTCAGCATGCCCCCGACCAGCTCCGAGGAAAACCCCGTCCGTTATGCCCGGCCCCACAAAGCCGACCGCGTGACCGCCCGCTTGTTACGGGGGTTGGTCCGGATGGGGATCGGGCCGTGGGGCGCCCGGGAACTGCGTGTCCCCGGCCGAAAAAGCGGCCTGGTGCGCAGCAATGTTGTCAACGTGCTCAAGGCCGACGACGGGCGCTATCTGGTTGCCCCGCGCGGCAACACCGAGTGGGTGCGCAACTTGCGGGCCGCCGGTCGGGGCGAGTTGCGGCTTGGGCATCGGACCGAGCGCTTTGAGGCCGTCGAACTTCCCGACACGGACAAGGCGCCCGTGCTCCAGGCCTATCTCGATAGATGGGCCTTCGAGGTCGGGAGGTTTTTCGAGGGACTGGGCAAGCATCCAACTGTCGTGGAGCTCAACAAGGTGGCCGGGAGCTTACCTGTCTTCAGCGTGCGTGCCGAGCACGAAGATTAGTTCGCTCGATCTGATCCCCGGTAGGGAGCAAGCGTTACGCTGCTCGGCTGTGGAGGTCATGAACCTCGACCGGCCGCTGCCCCCACCCGAGCGCACCCTGCGCCAGGAGCGCAACTAGGCGTTCGCCCTATGGCCAATGCCCGGGGGGCAACATAAGGTCATTGAGGTGCGCGCGCTCAAAGCTGTGAGGGTCGCGTCATGCTTGTCGCTCCTTGCGGCCGGGGCGGGCTTGACGACGAGCCCGGCTGGGGCGGCGTTACCTCCGCCCATAATCAGTGATCTCCATGTCACCAACTTCGACCCCTTCACGGGCCCCGCCGGTGGCTTCAACTCGCAAGGTTTTGATTTCGAGAACAGTTTCACGAACAACAAGTTCACCCTGTCGGTCGGCGGGTACAGCCTGGCCTTCGACCGGACGTACGGTCTGTGTGGCGGCATGGTCTACGCGGCACTGGACACCTTTTTGGCCGGTAATGGCACGACGACACCCGAGGGGTCGACAACCGGCCCCTCGCTTGGGCCCGGCTTGCTGGGCCCTCTGGACAGCGGGCCGGTGTTCAATTACCTGTACGCCCGGGAGCTCAACAGCCTTGAGGGTGACGACGCGTTCGCGGTTAGAGAGATGCTCCATATGATGGTCCTGGATCCCTACGAGTCCGAGCGCGAGAGGGAGACGAGCCACTACTTCTCTTCCATCACGGCGTCGATCAATGCCGGGGAGCCTGTCCCCCTGCTGCTCGTGGAGGCGTTGAGCCCGACGCAGGTGTTCGACAACCACCAGGTGCTAGCGACCGGCTACTTCTATCGCGGCGGTCCTCAGGGCCAGCTGGTGGTGCAGATTTACGACCCCAACTTCCCGGGCCGGTTCATGTACCTCAACACGCACAATACCTACGGCGACATGAGCGAGTACCCGAGCGAGATCGAGACATACGACGCTGCCGGCAGCGAGTACTCGGGTCTGCATTTCTACGGTTTCTTCCCAACGCCCTACAGCTTCGTGACGCCCCCGTGGGCCCTGGCCAAACCGATCGGGAACCTGCTAAACGACCCCGGGGCAGACTGGGCAGAGTCGGTTTGGAACCTGATAACGGTAGACGGCGCGCCACCAGGCAGCTTTGAGTCGGCCGAGCCGCAGCTGGGGGTTACCCCCGGCTCGGCGTCGGTCATCGCCCCCCCGGACTGGTCGCCCACGGGCAATTTCACCGTGGTGCAGTACGGCACCGCGCCACGCCACCGACCGGTGTTCGGGGCCGAGCCGACGTTCCTGTCCAGTGACTACGCCCAGAGCGTCAGCGGCGGTACCAATTACTTCGCCGGCGGGCCGGACAACAGTACTTCCGCCGCCACGCAGGTCATCGACCTGGATAGCGACGCCGCATTGGACGCCCAGATAGATGGTGGTCAGCAGGTGGCGACGCTGAGCGGCGACCTGGGCGGCAGCGGGGCGGGACCGGCTGAGATGACCGTGACGGCCGGCTTCCTGAGCGCCGGGGGCACCTCCCTCGGTAGCTTGTCGATCGGCCCGGTCAGTGCGGCCGACCGCAGCGACCAGACCGAGCTGCTGGCGCGCAGCGCAAACGCAATAATCCCGGAAAAGACGCGGACAATCGACGTGACGATGAGCGCCGAGGGCGGGGCGGCAAACCAGTACAACACCGCCTTTGCCGACAACCTGTCGCTTACCATCGCCCCGAACGTGGTCACGTTCCCCTCGGTCCCGGTAACGCTCCATAGGCCGTAGGCCCGCAGTGTCCTCGCCTCTGGCCCTAGCCCCCAATATCCTCCTGGCTCGTGATGTAGGCAGCCAGTTGGCTGCGAGAACGGACCTCGAGTTTGCGGTACACCTTTCCCAGGTGGAAGTCCACGGTCTTCGGGGACAGGAAGAGGCTGGCCGCAATCTCACGGTTGGTGGCTCCGGTGGCGGCGATAATGGCAACTTGGAGCTCTTGGGGGGTAAGGCGCTGGACGGGCCGTTCTGGCGACGGCCCGAGGCGGGCGCCGGTCGCCTGCAGCTCCCGCCGGGTGCGGAGGATCCAGGGCTGCGCCCCCAGTTGCTCGAAGCCGGCCAGGGCCGAGCCGAGCGCGTCGCGAGCCGGGCCCAGGCGCCGGCTGCGACGCCGACGCTCGCCCAGGCACAGCAGCGTGCGCGCCCGCTCGAAGACGGCGACGTCGTCCTGGAGCCATTCCAGGGCGTCGGCGAAGCACTTTTCAAAACCGTCGGCATCGGCCAACAAGCCACGGCACCGTGCCGCCTCGCCGATCCCCCAGCGACTTTCGGTGGCCCGAGCTTGTCGTTCGAAACTGTCCAGGGCGGCCTGCGCCGCCGCGGCGTCGCCCCCCCTGGCCAGCGCCTCGACAAAGTCCGAGCCCCACTGGACGACATCAGGGTGCGCCAGCTTCCAGCGGTCCACCAGGCCCGAAAGGGGCCCGAGCTCGAGGACAGCACGGTCCGGGTTCCCCAGGCTGAGCTCCAAGAGCCCGGCAACGGACCGGGCGTACACTTCGATCGAGCCGACGGAAAGCTCGCGGGAAATGGCCAGGGCGTCCCGGAGGTGCGCTCGGCAGTCGTCCTGTTTGCCTAGTCCGGCTTCGACGCGGGCGAGGCAGACCAAGCTGAAGGCGAGCTGGCTACGCGCACCGACCTCGGTGGCCATTCTCACCGAGTCGTCGGCCAGAGCATAAGCGATCGTCCATCGGCCGGTCCGGTACTCGAGCTCGGACAGGCAAGCCAACGGGAACGCCAGCCCGGCCACTGCGCTCTGCTGGCGCGCCGAGGTAACGACATCGCCGAGGAAGCGGCGGGCCTCTACGTACTCGCCCAGCCAGATCGCAGAATGGCCGAGGGTCTGGACCAGATGGTGCCGGAAAGGGACCGGTGGGAGGCCGTCGCGGGTGAAGGCCGCACGAGCCGCTCCCAGGTACGGGCGGGCCTCAGTGACCCGGCCGGCCAGAATGAGCGCGTTGCCCAGCATCGACTGGGCCAGGGCCGCGGTATTTGGCCCGCCTAGGGGCGCCGTGCTCTGAGCCCGCTCCGCCAACTCCAGTGTCTTGCCCACGTCTCCGGTCATGGTGATCGCCACGCAGGCATCTGCTCTCATTGCCGCGGCGCGTCCTCGGTCCAGCGGCTCGATCCTGTCCGCCTCGGCCGACAACATCTCGACCGTGGATTCGGGGGACCCGCGGAACATGTCCGCCATGGCCAGGGTGCGCACGATGTCGCTGCGACGCAGGACGTCGGTGGACAGCTCGAGCGCCTCGCTGAGCAGTTCTCGGGCCCGGCCCGGTTCGGCCGTGGAGAGCAGGTCGACGGCCGCTTCGAACAGGCGCCGGGCCCGCGCTTCGGGGTCAGCGGAAATGCGGGCGGCGCGTTCGAAGGCCCGGGCGGCGGCTGCGCTGCCGCGGCGCTCTCTGGCATTTGCGGCCGAGCCTTCCAGGGCGAGCGCGGCCTGCTCATCGTGACCGAGGGTTGCCGATGCCAAGTGCCAGGCCCTGCTGTCAGGGGCACGGTGCACGTCGAGGGCCTCTGCGAGCGCACGGTGCGCAGCTCGACGCGCCGCAGGGGCGGCCCCGTGGTAGACAGCGGCGCGCACCAGAGGGTGCCGCCAGGTCAGCTGATCATCCCGGACCGTCAGGAAACCGGCAGTCTCGGCTTCTTCGATGGCCGCCGCCCCCAGCCCCGTGCCCCTCATTGCCTGCAGTACGGGCCCGACGTCGTCGCGGTCGCTGGCCGCCGCGATCAGCAGACTGGACTGTGCCTGGGCTGACATCGCCGCCACGCGCCGTTTGAAGATCGCCGTGAGCCTCGGGCCGACCGCCATCGGTCCTTCCGGTGCCTCGGTGCCACTTCGCTGGGCGTCAGTGAGGGCCAGAGGCATCTCGATCAATGCCAGTGGGTTACCCCCCGCGGCGGCGCAGATCCGAACAGCCACCGGTGGCGGCAACAACGGGGAGGTCAGGGCCAAGAGGGCACTGGCGGCGGCGGCGTCAATGTGGGCCAAGCGAAGCGTCCCCAGGCCCTCCATTGACACGGCCGGGCGCTCGCCCTCCCGGACAGCGAAGACGATCAGGATCCCCTCGGCCTGGACGCGGCGGGCAGCGAAAACGATAGCGGCCAGAGAGGGCCGGTCCAACCACTGGGCGTCCTCTATGAGCGCGACCAGTGGGGACCGCTCCGCTGCTCTCGACAGAAGCCCCAGGGTGGCCGTGCCGATGGCGAACGGGTCCCCGGGCACGGGCGGCCCGAGCGCCAGCGCACCGGCGAGGGCGGCCGCTTGCGGTTGGGGCAACGCTCCGAGCTCGCCGAGCAGCGGTCGCAGGAGGTCGGCGAGGCCAGAAAAAGCCAGCTCGGACTCCGACTCTGTCCCGTCGGCGCGCAGCACCGTGAAGCCTGTCGCACGGCTCTCTAGGTGATTTAGAAGCGCGGACTTCCCGATCCCGGCTTCGCCTAGGACCATTAGAGCCTGGCTGTGGCCGCCGCGTGCACCGTCGACGAGCGAGTCGATGAGGCGGCGTTCGGGCTCCCTTCCCAGAAGCACAAGCGGAGCCTACCGGGACGGCCACGGGCGCCCCTCCTGCTTCCGAGAACGGCTCGGGAGCCGGCCGGGGATTAAGGCCCCTCGGCCCCGGGGCTGGCCCCTATCGGGAGAACGCCTAGTTGTGGCCCTTTCCCTGCCTGTGGCTTGTCTGGGCACCGTAACATCCGCGGGGGCACTGCCTGGGAACGGCAGGCCAAGGAGGTCGGGGTGCAACGCCTGAGACGGTCAGTGGTTGGGTGCGTGGTACTGGCACTCGACGGTCTGATAGCCGTCCCGGTGGCGAGCGCCACCACAAGGCTCGACGCGGCGCCGCGTCCTACCGCCGTGATCAGTGTCCCCGCGTACATCACGACCGGGCCGGACGGGGCCCTGTGGTTCACCAACCTGGGCAACAAGACCAACCGCGGCTCGATCGGGCGCATCACGACCAGCGGGAAGGTCACGATATATGCCGGGCGCGATATCGACGCGCCCGCGGGGATCGCTCTGGGCCCGGACGGCGCCCTTTGGTTCGCCAACTCCGCCAGCGGTTCGATCGGGCGCATCACGACCAGCGGCAAGCTCAGCGAGTTTTCCGCCACCGGCATCGCCAACCCGATCGGGATCACTCGCGGGCCGGGCGGCGACCTTTGGTTCACCGACGCCTACAACCCCGGTTCGTTCGGCCTGATCTCGACCGGTGGCAATATCGTCATCCACACCAGCAAGTACATCGACGACCCGGCCGGGATCACCACCGGTCCCGACGGCGACGTTTGGGTTGCCAACGCCGGCACAAGCGCGACCCGAGGCTCGATCGCACAGCTCGCCACCAACGGCAGGATCAGGGTTTACACAAATTCCGGCCTTGATGAGCCACTCGGCATCACGGTTGGACCTGACAAGGCAATTTGGTTCACCAACTACGGCGGGAACTCGATCGGCCGCATCACGACCGGCGGCGGGGGCAGGTTGTTCACTGGGACCGGGATCAACGAACCGGACTCGATCACGACCGGGCCGGACGGCGCTCTGTGGTTCACCAACTATGGCGGTAACTCGATCGGCCGCATCACGACGAGCGGCAGCGTCACCAACTACACCGGTACGGGCATCGACGGGCCCGTCGGGATTACGACCGGAGCTGATGGGGCTCTGTGGTTCACCAATTCCGAGAACAATTCGATCGGGCGGATCACCACGGGCGGGAAGGTCACCAACTACACCGGGACCAAGCCACCGTCTTGAGAGGCACGATCTCTGGTGAGCGGCGACGGATGTCTAGCCGAGTTCCTCTCGCCGCCAGGACCAGCAGTTCCCGCCGTCCTGGCGAGCCTGTCCAGTTTTGGCGCCCCAACGGGCCGCTCAACTTCTCGCACCCGCAAACCTCCGCCTGACGAGGGCCCAGGACGATGGAAGTGGCCGCCGTGGTCGGCGCTCGGCTGCTGGTGCACGCCCAGGACGAGGAAGCCCGACAGTTCTCCCTTCACTACGGCTTGGAGCCTTCCCCCATTGACGAGCTGACCCTCCTGCGCGTCATCAGTGACATCGCCCGAACGACGAGCCCGGGACCGGCCGCCGGCCAGCTCGGCCGGGATCAGGCCTGCTTGGGGGCGACGAACTGGATGTCTATCTCGATGGCGATCTTTTTTCCAAGGGCGAAGCGGTCGACGCCGAGCGGCATGTTGAAGTCGACGCCGAAATCGTCACGGTTTATCTCGGTACTGGCCGAGAAGCCGGCGTGGGTGCTGCCATCGCCCGGGAAGACCTGGACACCGTCAAACTCCACGGCCAAACTGACCGGCTTGGCGATCCCGTTGATGGTCAGGTCACCGTCGACCACGTACCCGTCGCCGTCCGGCGCGATGGAGCGGGAGCTGAAGAGCATCTGGGGGTGCTGCTCGATCGAGAAGAAGTCGGTCGAGCGGAGGTGTGCGTCCCGGTCGGGTTGGTTGGTGTCAACCGAGGACATCTCGATAACGGCCTGCACGCTCGACCCTTCCACCGAAGTACCCACGTTGAAGCTGGCGGTGAACTTGTTGAAACGGCCACGCACGTTGGTGAGGCCGATATGGCGGACTTTGAAGTTCACGCTGGAGTGGTTGGGGTCCACGTTCCACGTGCCTGAGGAGAGAGGCAATCTGGTGTCGACGAGGTCTGCGGTCATCTGTTCCTCCATTGTTGCGGAATAGTGCTGTCGGTGAACGTTACCATCGATATAGTCACTCGCGTAATTATCACGTGAGTGAGTGCAGCGGAGTATCATGAGGGGATGGTGCCGGGTCGGACGTCGGTGGCGCCCCAACCGGGCGCGGTTGAGCTGGCTCCTGAGCGCGCCGCCGTGATGCATTCGGCCATGGTTTTTTCGGCCGCTTTCCAACGCCTGGTGAACCATGTGGGCACGGACGGCCTCAACTACCCGCGGCTGCGGCTGCTCGAGCTCCTACACTGCTGGGGCCCGCACATGATGCGCGAGCTGGCAGACGAGCTCGGCTTCAGCCCCCGCAACATGACGGCGGCGGTGGACGCTCTGGAGGTCGACGGGCTGGTGCGCCGTACGGCCCACCCGAGCGATCGCCGGGCCACCCTGGTCGAGCTCACTGAGGATGGGTTCCAGGCGGCCGAGCAGGAGCTGGCACCCCGTCTGGTTGCCATTAGCGACCTGTTCAACGAATTGACCAAAGCCGAGCAGTGCCAGCTGGCCGGCCTGCTCGACCGGTTGGCCGGCGCCCTGCGCCAGTCACGCCCGCAGGGGTAGCGGCTGGTGTGGAACTGTTTGACTGAGCCCGCCGGCCAACACGGTCCCACGACGGCGGTACTGATGAAAGTGCGGGCTTTTATTCGAAACGGGCGTTACTGGGCTGCGTGACCCGACGGAGAAGGGGCAGGGCGGAAGAGATCACAACCAGGGCGAGGACAAGCCCTGCGCCCATGGCCACTCGGCTGCCAACAGGTGCCGCGCCCACGGGAAGACCTCGGCCATGGCAGCGGCTGGCTGACGCCAATGCCGTCGATCTGCGCTCTGAGCAGGTACTTCGTCGAAGGGAGGGCCGCGCTCCGTTTTGGTTGTTGTGCCAGTGGCCCCAGGACCGCCAGCGCGTGTGGCTGGGCAGGCCCCTGTCGGCTCCTGGCCACACGGCGTATATACGCGCCTAACGTCGTATATACTTGAGGGTGTGGCAAAGCACTTGATCGACCTGGACGAAGAGGCGCTGAGCAAAGCCCAAGC
>CAYZVQ010000145.1:0-11785 GCA_964481925.1 uncultured Acidimicrobiaceae bacterium | reverse complement strand
TAGCTCTTGCACAAGGAGCGGCGTTGCGCTCGTAGGGCGCCCCAGCCGCGCCCGCTCGCCTTCTTGATAGCCAAGGCGTCCTTCGTTCGCTGACCAATCAACCGCCTCTCGAACTGGGCAAAGCTCATGACGACGTTGCGACCATCTCGCCCGAAGGTGTAGACGTGTCAATGCCGAGATCGAGGGCTATTAGGGTCCAGCCCCGTTTCCGAGACCGTTCGAGCAGCTCGACGACGTGGAGGAGGCTCCTGCTCAGGCGGTCGAGCTTGGCGGTGCCCAGCCGGACTGAGCTTTCACGCGGTTGCTGCCAGCCTCGACGCCGAAGGACGGCACAAAGCGGGAGCGTCGTTGGCAGGCAGCGAGCGTGCGAGCCGTCCTTCGGACAGCGCGACAGTTTCCCGTGTTGAGATAGTGTGGGCCGGGAGCAAAGGGGGAGACCTTGATCGGCGTCTACGTTACGTTCGACTACCACGGCAACTTCGAGCGCTCACGGGTGCTCAAAATAGCGGAGAATGCTCGGTCGACTTTCGAGGCCATGCCCAACCTCCGCTTCAAGTTCTTCACATTCGACGAGGAGCGGCAGCGAGCGACGAACTTCTACGTCTGGGACTCGAAAGGAGCGGCCGAGAGCTTCTTCTCCCCAGAGCTGCGCGAGAGGGTGACCGGGCTTTACGGAGTCGCACCAACTGTCGACTTCGTGGAGATCGCCCAGGTCGTCGACAACTCGGGCGCGTAACGCCGGCGTACTGGCCAAGGCACGAGGTTGGGCGAGAGCCTCCTGGACTTGGTGGTGAGATTGGTCCCTACGCCTCCTCCCGTTGGCCGCGCTCCTCTGGTCCCGTCTGGGGTGCGGAGACCTCACGGCTGGCATGGCCCGGCTCAGACCGGATGATATGTCCCCGTCTTCGTCTAATGCGTCTAGGTTAGAGACACAGTCTGGACCTGTGTTATGAAGACATTAGACGGGGACCTCGTCTTTGAGGTTCTCCTTCAGCCAGGTGCGCAGCTCCTCGCTGTCCTGGTGGCCGTGAACACTGGCGGCGTGTTGGGTGGCGGCGACCATGACCTCGTCCTCTTCTCCCGAGATGGTCAGGGTGCACCCGCTCTCGCTCGGGAAGTCCCTGCAGTCCGCAACCTTCCGGCCCATGGTCCTGCTCCTTTGTTGTCGGTGTTCTTGTGCTGCCCATCTGGGCGTGGGTACGGCTATCCCTTTACGTAGGAAAGCTTTTCGGCGATCTTGTCGTCGTGGACCTTGAACAGGTCCACGCCCCGGACATGGCCGCCCTCCCAGTCGTAGCGCCAGCGCTGGACCACCCGGTCGCCAGCACTGAAGGTCTCCTCGGGCTCGAACCGGGACGACGGCTCCTCGAATATGGCTTGCCAGGCTCGACGGATCTCCGTGGGGCCAACGTGGCGGGCGCCGTCCGGAGCAGGGCCGGTGGCTTCGAATACGCAGTCGGGGCTGACAAAGGACAGGGCGCAGTCGAGGTCATGAGCGGCCCAGGCCTGCCCGAAGGCCTCGACGACTTCGAGAGCCGACATGTACCTAGCGGGCGTAGTCGCTGGCGCCAAACCAGTCCACCACGACAACGGGCTCCTCACCCACCACCCAGGCATCGTGCCCGCTGGGCAGAGAGGTGACATCTCCGGGGCCGGCGAGGAACTCGGTCTCGTCGTCCATCCTTATAGCCAACTGACCGGACACGTGGTACTGGAAGTGAGGCGCCTGGCAGCTGTCGGTGCCGGCAATCGGCTTCACATCGTTCGACCAACGCCAGCCCGGTTGGAGGACCAACCGCCCGATGTCGGAGCCGCCGACCTTTAGGATCTCAGCACGGCCGTTGGGGAACTCCCGCACCTCATCGGCTGTCCCAAACCCGCGGTGCTCTGCCTGTTGGGCCATTTCCGCTCCCTTCGGCCCGTTCGGCGGGCCAACACGAGCTAGTCTTATCTAGTAGTAAGTAAGAAGTCAAGAGGCCACTTTGAAGGAGACCCGAATGGCCACCTCACGACCGACCGTCTCGCCCAGCACGGCGACTGACATCCTCGACATTGCTGAGGGCTTGGTACAAAGCCGGGGCTTCAACGGGTTCTCCTACGCCGATGTGTCCTCCGAGATGGGCATCACCAAGGCGGCGCTGCACTATCACTTTGCTGGCAAAGCCGAGCTGGGCGAGAGGCTCATTACCCGCTATACGGACCGCTTTGACGACGCCTTGGCCGCGATCGACGCGGCGGCCCTGTCTGTCCCGGACAGGCTCGTGGCCTATTGCGACCTCTATCGGGCCACACTTCGCGGCCAGCGCATGTGCCTGTGCGGGATGCTGGCCGCCGAGTACAACACCCTTGGCCAGCCGATGCGGGATGCCATAGTCAGGTTCTTCGACCAAAACCAGCGCTGGCTGACAGCCCTGCTGGCGACAGGACGCCAGACCGGCACGCTCAGGTTCGCGGGACCGGACGAACAAGCGGCGAAAACGATAATCGCGGCCCTGGAAGGAGGGATGCTGGTTGCCCGGCCCTTCCAGGACACGGCAGTTCTTGACGCCGTCATTGACCGGCTCCTCATCGATTTCGCAGGGGACACGGGGCCATTCGTCCCGTTGACATTCGCCAGCGTTACCAGTCCCTCCCCATCAAAGGTGCCGAAGACGCGATGAGGCTCGTCCACGGTGCATTGCTCTTGCCCTTATGCCTGCAGGGCAACCTTGCGAATAAGGGTGGGCGACCAGCGCCGCCCCGTCGGCGTTGTGGTGCCCTCACTGTTCAGCCGGTCGGCGACAGCCTGCAGCGTCGAGCCAGCAATCCTCTCGGCCCGGATCCGGTTGGCGATGGCCGGTTGGAGCTGGCGGGGTCGGCCGAGCTTCACACCGGCCGCCCTCCTGACGGCCAATGCTTCCCGCGTCCGCGTACCAATGATCTTGCGCTCCCACTCGGCCACCGACGCGGTGACCTTGGCGAGCAATCCGCCGGTGGGGTCGTCATGTCCATGCCCAGGTCACAGGCGAGGAGGGCCCATCCCTGACGTTCCGCTACCCGGACCAGGTTGGCGAAGTCAGCCACCGAGCGAGCCAGCCGGTCGAGCTTGGCCACTACCAGCACCGCCGCCTCACCCGCCTCCAGCCGCGCCAGTGCGCCGGCCAAGGCTGGCCGGTCGAGGGTCTTGGCCGAGAGCCCGGCGTCCTCGGTTATCTTCACTAGGGGCAGCCCTCGCCGTTCGCACTCGGTCAGGATGGTGGCTCGTTGGGCCTGCAGGCCCGCACCGGGCTCGACCTGGCCGTCGGCGGTCGCGTGACCTCTAGACGGTGCCCTTGACGTCGAGGTTGCGGAAGCGGCGGTTGGCCATCAGCTCAGGCCCGATGCTCTGCACGAACGCCGAGAGGGCGGGGTGGTCCGACTGCTTCATAGCCTCCTCATAGGAAGGGAACTCGACGATGGAGATGTAGGTGCCGGGCTTGTCCCGGTCCTCGGCCACGCGGCTGGTAGTGAAGGTCATGACACCGGGGTGGTCGTCGCGGAAGTTCTGGATCGCCTTCTCGACCGCTTCGACATCGTTCGTTTCGAACTCGATCAGCTGGATGAACCCGGGCATCGTATGCTCCGTTTCTGCCCTTGCTGGGGCCTCGGTATGGACGCAGTGGTAACTAACCAACATATGGGCGCGGGACAGGCAGCAAACGCCGATAGGTGTCGACCTAGCCTGCCATCCGCCGGCGCAGTTCGACGAAGACCTCGGTGCCCACAAGCTCTTCGATCTCGGCTCCCAGCGATTCGATGACCGGGCGGTCGCCGACGTAGGCGAGCTGTCCTTCGGTGCAGCACCAGGCCATGGTCCCGCCCTCCGGGCCCCAATCTTGGCGCGACCAGCGCCGCACGGTAGCCACTTCGGTCCCGCTTTCGCCTTGTTCCCAGTCCACTTTGATGGGCAGCTGCCAGCACACCGAGGGTTTCCAGTCGAGAGGCGGCTCTCCGGCGTCGATGGCCGCCAGGTGGAGGGCGCAGCCGGCGCCGCCACTGAAACCGGGGCGGTTGAGGAAAATGCAGGCGCCGTCCACGACGCGGGTACTGGTCCGGGCCTCGTCGCTGAAGATGCCGCCTTCGGTCGCCTGGGCACGATGTTCGAAGAGATCCGGGCCAAGAGTGGCCGTCAGCGCCGCGATCATCCGGGCTTCATCGACGTCGCCCAGTTCGGCGCCTACCGAACAGCAACCGAGGCCGAGCTCGGGGGCCGGCTCCGTCCCGATCCCCAGGCACCCCCGTCCCCACAGGCACGTCCACCTCGACGCCAGGAAATCCCGGTCGAAACGCCATGTCGTACCGGCGGCGGCGTCATGGATCTCCTCTGTTCCCGCTCCCATGCCCGCTCCCATGCGCCCAGCCTAGGCAGGCCCGGACGGGCTGGGCCGGGCCAAATCGCCTGGACGACCGCAGGGGAGCCCGTGTAGACATGGCCCGTGGACCACGCCGCCGTGCCCGACAAGACGGGCCCCGTCAACCTCGGAGATGCCCTGGCGTCGTTTGCCGACATTTACAGTCCCCGCATCGTGGGGCGCGTCAACGACTACGACGTCCGTATCGCCCACGCCAAGGGCGACCACGTCTGGCACGTCCACGAGCACACGGACGAGTTTTTCCTCGTGCTCGAGGGCCGGTTCGACGTTTCCCTGCGGGATCCGGGAGGCCGCGAACGCACCGTGGTGCTGCAAAAGGGAGAGATGTTCGTGGTGGCGAAGGGCACCCATCACAAACCCTCGTCTCCTGGCGGGGCCATCCTCATGTTCGAGCCGGGAGGGACCTCCTCGACAGGCGACCGCCACGAAGGCGAGATCCCAGACCACGTCGAGAGCACCACGGGCCGTTACATCTCTTTGCCCGACGCGGGCCCCTCACTGCCCGGCCCCGGTCCGTCGCTCGCCGGCGCCAGTTCGTCGCTCGCCGGCGCCAGTTCGTCGCTCGCCGGTGCCAGTTCGTCGCTCGCCGGTGCCAGTCCGGAGGCAAACGTGGAAGGGTTGGCCCGCGCCTCGTCTCGGGTGGCCGAGGAGTTGCGCCGTCTGGGGGCGACGGCCGAGGTGAGGGAGATGCCGGAGAGCACCAGGACGGCGACAGATGCGGCCGCCGCCGTGGGTTGCGCCGTCGCCCAGATCGTGAAGTCGCTCGTCTTTCGCTCCGTCGTCTCCGACGAGCCTGTGCTGGTCCTCGTCTCGGGGGCGGACCGTGTCGACGAGGGCCTTTTGGCGCAGGTCGTAGGCGAGGCCGTCGAGCAGGCGACCGGGAAGTTCGTGCGGGAGCGCACCGGCTACGCCATCGGGGGCGTCCCCCCCGTAGGCCACGCCCAGCCTGTCGTCACCTATCTCGACGGGCACTTGCTCGACCATGCCCTTGTGTGGGCGGCCGCCGGCACGCCCCGAGCGGTCTTTTCCATCGCGCCGGCCGACCTGGTGCGGATCACTTCGGCCCGTGTTGTGGCCGTGGCCAGGGCCTGAAGGCCAGAGGGAGCAACCGGGATGGCCTCTTATCGCGACCTGCTCGCCCAAGCCGCAGAACGTGCTTCTGACTATTACGAAAAGGTGGCCCGCGGTCCCGTGTTCCCCGGTGCCGCGGACATCGAGGCCGTGCGGGTGGCCCTGGGCTCGTTGGCCGACGGGCCGGTGCCGGCCGATCGGGTGGTCGCCGAGCTGGCCGAGGCGGTCGAGCCGGCTCTGGTCGCCACCACCGGCCCGCGCTACTTCGGGTTCGTGGTCGGTGGCGCCCTGGAGGCGGCCGCCGCGGCCGACGTGCTCACCATCGGATGGGACCAGCCTGCTTTCAACGCCGTCACCTCGCCGGGAGCGGCGGTGGTCGAGGACATCGCCGGGAGCTGGTTGAAAGAACTGCTGGGCGTGCCCACCGCCGCCTCGTTCGGTTTCGTGACCGGTGGCCAGGGGGCCAATACGGTGGCTCTGGCCGCGGCTCGTAACCACGTCCTGGCCCAGGCCGGCTGGGACGTCGAGCAGGCCGGGCTGGCGGGCGCCCCGGCTGTACGGGTGGTCGCCAACGCCGAGCGGCACGCCACCATCGACCGGGCCCTGCGGCTGTTGGGGCTGGGCACCGCGGTGCTCGAACCGGTGGCCACCGACGACCAGGGGGCCATAGACGTCGCCGAGCTCGAACGTACCCTGGCCCGGGGCGCCGATGGCCCCACGATCGTGTGCCTGCAGGCCGGCAACGTCAACAGCGGTGCCTTCGACGACTTCACGGCGGCGACCGCGGCGGCTCACCGGCACGGGGCCTGGGCTCACATCGACGGCGCCTTCGGGCTGTGGGCGGCGGCCAACCCGGGCACACGCCATCTGATGGCCGGCGCCGAGAACGCCGACTCCTGGTCGACGGACGGCCACAAGTTCCTGAACGTCCCCTACGACAGCGGGTACGTGTTTTGCGCCCACCCGGCGGCCCACGCCGCCTCCATGTCCATGACCGCTTCGTATCTGACCGGCCAGGGCCAGGGTGGCCTGCGAGCGCCGGGCGACTACGTGCCCGAGTCGTCCCGGCGGGCCCGGGGCTTTGCCACTTGGGCCGCCCTGCGCCAGCTGGGCCGTTCCGGCGTGGCCGAACTGGTGGAGCGGTGCTGCAGCCTCGCCCGGAGCTTTGGCGAGCAGCTGGGTGCCCTTGAGGGGGTGACGATAGCCAACAAGGTCGTGCTCAACCAGGTCCTGGTCGATTTCGGCGACGCCGAGCGGACCGACCGGGTGGTGGAGCGCGTCCAGCGTTCGGGCGAGTGCTGGATGGGCGCCACCAGCTGGCATGGCCGGCGCCTTATGCGGATCTCCGTGTCGAGCTGGCGCACGACTGAGGCCGACGTCGACCGTTCCGTCGCCGCCGTTGTCGCCGCTATGGGTTAGTTCAGGCCGCCACCAGCTGGCCGTAGGTGATACATAGGCCGAAGGCGTCGATGACCAGGAAGCCGGCGATTATGGCGAAGATGGCCCACCTTTTCCAGCCCCCTGACACCCGCGCCATCGCCGGGGGCATGTACCACGCCGGTAGGGCGCCGAAGGGTTCATCAGGGTAAAGGGGCAAAGCGAGGGCGTCGTCGCCCAGGGGGGCATCGGGGTCGGCGGCCAAGGCCAGCGCCGTGAGCTCCTCGTCGGTAATGCCCATCACTTCGGCCTCGTCCATCACGTCGGCCTCGTCCATCACGTCGGTCACGGAGTCCCTTACGTCGGTCACGCCCATCACGTCGGTCACGGAGTCCCTTTCGCCCGGGCGGTGAGGGCCGCCTCTTCCAAAGTACTGCCGGTGAGGTGGATCCAGGCGCGGCACCTGTGCGGCGGTACGTCGGTACGGGTACTTCGGCTCTGGCGTCGAGGCGTCAACTCGGCGTACCGGCAGGTCGATAGGAAGGGGTGCACACCTCGGCGTCGAGGGGGAGGCTGGAGATGCGGGCTGCGGAGGGGGTGCAGCCGGATCCGGCGCGCCGCTCTTCGGGCCGGTCCCTCCGGTCAGGTGGGGCTGACAGCGGGGGTCGCCAGGCCGGAGCGCTGTTCGCCTTTGTGGGCTTCCTGGGGCTGCTGACCGACGTGCTGCCCGGGACCCTCGACGGGGGCCATCTCCTCCCGGTCCTGCTCGACGCCTCCAATTTCGTCATCGGCGTGATCGTCTTTTTCCTGCCGTGGTCGCGCCTGCCCCGCCCGAGCCGCCTCGTCCTGCCGGTCCTCGCCTTTATCAGCGTGGGCGCCAATAGTGCCGCCGGCGTCCTCCCGATCGCCACGATCGGGGTGTGGTTCGTCCTCATTTTTGTCTGGACCGGGATGTGGAACAGCCCCCGCACGGTGCTGGCCTTCGCTCCCATGGCCCTGGCCGCCTACATGGTGCCCTTCGCCCTGGGTGCCCCGCAGACCGGTGGGGCGGTCAGCGCCGTGGTCCTGGTGATCCCCGTGGCCGTGCTGGTCGGCATTTCCATCGCCCGCAAAAGGGCTTCAGAACTGGCCCGCCGGGCCGCCGAAGACCGCCTCTCGACCATCCTGGAGGGGGCGCCTATCGCCATGTTCGCCTGCGAGCGGGACGGCAGGATCACTTTCCACCAGGCCAGCCCGTCGATGGCCGGTGCCGCGCTGTACCCGTGGCAGGCGCCGCCCGACGACCCCACCGGCGCGTCTGTGGTGGGGCGGTCGGTCTTCGAGGTCCTGGGAGACAACCCGGCCCGGCTGGAGCGCATCCAGCGGGCCATGGGGGGCGAGGAGTTCACCTTCGAAGTGCAGGTCGCGGACCAGTTCGTCGACGTCCACTACAAGCCTGCCCGTGACCAGGCCGGCACGGTCACCGGGGTCACGTCCATCGCCTTCGACATAACCGAACGCGTCAAGGCCCAACGCGAGCGCCAGGAGCTGGAGGTCCAGGCGTTGGCCGACACCCGGCGCCAGGCTTACACCGACGACTTGACCGGCCTGGCCAACCGGCGCAGTATCTACGAACACCTGGACGGGCTCATGACCGGGGGCGGCGAGGGGACAGGGTTCGCGTTATTACTACTGGACCTCGACCGGTTCAAAGAGGTCAACGACGCGCTCGGTCACACGGCCGGAGACCTTCTGCTCGACCAGGTTGGCGCCCGCCTGCGGGCACTACCGGGCGCGGAACTGACCGCCCGGTTGGGGGGCGACGAGTTCGCCCTCGTCCTGGCCCCGGGCTCAGGCGAAAGTTCAGCCTTGTTGGCCGCCCAGCGGGCCCTGGAGTCCTTCGGCCCTCCCTTCGACTTGGCCGACGTGTCCATCCATGCCGCCGTCAGCATCGGTATCGCCCTATACCCCGACCATGCCACGTCAAGGTCGGAACTTATGCGCTGTGCCGATGTGGCCATGTACAGGGCCAAGCGCTCGCGCCGTGGCTTTGCCGCCTACGACCGGGGGTCCGACGCCAACCACCGAAGCCGGCTCGTGACCATCGAGCAGCTTCGTGAAGCCATCGGTACCGGCCAGTTGGTCTGCTATTTCCAGCCCCAGCTGACCGTGGGGTCGGAGCGCGTCGTCGCCGCCGAGGCGCTGGTCCGCTGGCGCCACCCGACCAGGGGCCTCCTGGCGCCGGCCGAGTTCGTGCCCCTGGCCGAACAGATAGGGCTCATCAGCCCGCTGAGCCGTGCCGTCCTCGACTATGCGTTGGCCGAATGCCGCAAATGGCACGACGCCGGCCACCAGCTCAGCGTGGCCGTCAACCTCGCCGTGAGCGACCTGCTCGATACCACGCTGCCTTCCACCATCGCCGGGCTGCTCGTCGACCACGGGCTGCGGCCCCGGAACCTGGTGCTCGAGATCACCGAGAATGCCATCATGGTCGACCCGGAACGGGTCGGTTCTGTCGTCGCCGAACTGCAGGAGTTCGGCGTCGGCTTCTCGGTGGACGACTACGGGACCGGCTACAGCAGCCTCAGCTACCTTCGCGACTTCCCTATAAGAGAGCTGAAACTGGACCGGAGTTTCGTGACCGGCATTGCCGACAGCCCGAGCGCACAGGCCATTGTCGGGGCCACCGTGTCCTTGGCCCGCTCGCTCGGCCTGCGCCTGGTGGCTGAGGGCGTGGAGACCCGTTCGGACTGGGACCAGGTCCAAAAACTGGGCGTGGAAGTGGCGCAGGGATATGCGCTGAGCAGGCCTCAGTGTTCCCTGCATTTCGCCCAGTGGCTGGCGGACTGGTCGGAAATAGCCCAGCCTGGGGACGGGCGTCCTTTGACCGGGCTCCTATGGCCGGGGGGGCCTGAGCCGACGTGCCCTTCATGCGACGCCGTGGGCGCGTCCTGGCGCCTTCCCGCCACTTTGGAGGACGTCGCCTGACGGCGACCTGCTAGCGGTCGAGGTCGCGCCCGGCGATGAGGTGCACCACCAATCCGGTCCAGCCCGTCTGGTGCGACGCTCCCAGCCCGGCGCCGGTGTCGCCGTGGAAGTACTCGTGGAACCACACAAGGTCTTTCCACCGGGCCCCCTCCTGCAGCAACAGGTCCTGCCCGTGCGCCGGCCGGTGCCCGTCCGGGCCGGCGAGGAACAGTGAGACCAGGCGCCGCGAAAGGTCGTCAGCGACCTCCGAGAGCGTGGCCATGTGGCCGCTCCCAACCGGGTGCTCCACCTTTAGGTCGTCGGCGAAGTAGCGACTGTAGCGGTAGAGCGCTTCGATGAGCATCACATTGAGCGGGAACCAGACCGGCCCGCGCCAGTTGGAGTTCCCGCCGAAGAGCCCGGTCGTGGATTCGGCCGGTTCATAGTCGACTGACCACGATTGCCCATCGATGTCCAGGCTGAATGGGTGTTCGAGGTGATAGCGGGACAGGCTGCGCACGCCGTAAGGCGAAAGCATCTCCTCGGGGTCGAGCACGCGGCGCAAGATCCTTTCCAGGCCTTCTTCGCCGACTATTGACATCAAACGGCGGTCGCTCATCCCCGGGACCCGTGTGTGCGCCGTCCATGCGGCCAGCGCAGGCCTATTTTCCTCAAACCACCGCGCCCGTTGCATGAACTCGGGGAGCTTGGCGGCCAGGGCCGGGTGCAGGGTGGTGACAGCCAGCACGGGTACGACGCCCACCATGGAACGGACCCTGACCGGGGTCGAGCTCCCGTCGGGGAAGCGGATCACATCGTAGAAAAAGCCGTCGTCCGCGTCCCAGAGCCCCTTGTGCATGGCGGCGGCGATGTAGGAGTAATGCTCGTAGAACTTGATGGCCACGTCTTCGTAGTTAGGGTCCATGTCGGCCAGGCGCAGCGCCATTTCCAGCAGGGTCAAGCAGTACGTCGCCATCCAGGCGGTGCCGTCAGATTGCTCGAGGACCCCGGCGGACGACGGGGGGCGGGAACGGTCGAAGAGACCGATGTTGTCGAGGCCGAGGAAGCCGCCCTCGAAGACGTTGTTGCCCTCGCGGTCCTCGCGGTTGACCCACCAGGTGAAGTTGATGATCAACTTGTGGAACATCCGCTCCAGGAAGTCGTTGTCCGGACCCAGGCCTTGGGCTTCCCGCCGCCTCCTGTCGATGCGCCAGACCGTCATGGCGGCCCACGCGTGCACCGGCGGGTTGGCGTCGCCGAAGTCCCATTCGTACGCCGGGAGCTGGCCATTGGGGTGCATGTACCATTCGCGCGACAGCAGGCGCAGTTGCTCCTTGGCAAAGTTGGGGTCGAGGTGGGCCAGGGACACGGCGTGAAAAGCCAGGTCCCACGAGGCGTACCACGGGTACTCCCACGAGTCGGGCATGGAGATCACGTCGTGATTGGAGACGTGCACCCACCCACAATTGCGCCCTTCGCGCCTTTGGGGGGGCGGCGGAGGCTGCGCCGGGTCGCCGTCGAGCCAGCGTTGGACGTCGTAATGGTAGAACTGCTTGCACCACAGCATCCCCGCCGCGGCCTGGCGTAGGACCAGAGCTTCGTCGGCCGTCACGTCGGCCGGGGCCACGCTGGCGTGGTACTCGTCCGCCTCCTGGCGTCGCTTGTTGATCACGGAGGTGAAGCCGTTCCCGAGATCCCCGGCTTCGGCCCCGAAACGCAGGCGGATCTGCACGGTGGCGCCCGCGGCGAGCTCCAAGTGGTAGCGCAGCGCCGCCTTGGTGCCGGTGTGGGCAGGGTTCACCGAGGCCAGGTTGTGGACTACATGGTCGGAGATGCCGTCTTTCGGGAAGGCCGGCCCCGGCGCCCCCCAAAGCTTCTCCAGGTTGGTGTCGTTGTCGCAGAACAAGGCTTCAGGCTGCTTGCCGTCCGGTCCGGCGCCGGCGGCGAGGATACGCCGGCCGTATCGCACGCATTGCGCGGCCACGTTTTGTTGGGCCCCG
>CAYZVQ010000144.1:0-11822 GCA_964481925.1 uncultured Acidimicrobiaceae bacterium | reverse complement strand
CACTTGGTCGTGTTCGCCAGCCCCCCAGCTGCCACCGCCACCGGCGCCAGCCCGATCGCTGCCATTGCCGGCGCCCGGGTCAACGCTTCGGGCACCGTGCTTGCCTGGTTCAACGAGTTCGGTGGCGCACCCCAGGTCACCCATACGAAGGGTAGCGGGGTCTACTACCTCAAGTTCCCGAACGCTCTGATCCTCGGCCAGAACAACGGTGGCAACAGCGTCTTGTCGGTCACGCCCGACGACCAGCCTCCGACTCTGGAGGTCTATGTCGGAGACTGCATAGTGGCGAACGCCGACTACGCCAATAGCGGGGCAGCCACGGTTATCGGCGTAGAGACCAAGCAGTGCTCCAACAGCTTCGCCGACCGTGGGTTCCACTTGGTCGTGTTCGCCAGCGCTCCAGTCCCCCCGGCCGGCAGGCCCCCCGGGGAGTCCCCTACGGTGAGCCAGTACCCGGCCGGGGTCGCCACCTCAGCCGGCAACGGGGCGCAGCCCGAAGAGCTAACAGTTGGCCCCGACGGCAACCTGTGGTACACCGACGAGGCCTCGGGCGTGTTCAGGTTCTCGCCGAAGGCCTTAGGGGCGCTGCCGTGCTCGCCCTCGGCGCCGGCCGTCGGCTGCAAGGTCTCGGCCAACACCGTCGCCCCCACCGACATCGTGGCCGGGCCCGACGGGGCCATGTGGTTCACCCAGAGCGCCGGCGGCAACCCCAAAGACGGCCGCTCCTACTTCCCCGCCAGCATCGGCCGCATCACCACCGCCGGTGCCTACAGCTCCTATGCGGTTCCGGACTCGGCCCGTTCGGTCCCGGGCCTGGACGCCATCACTGTCGGCCCCAATCACAACTTGTGGTTCACCGAGACGGCGGCCAACCGCATCGGCGAGATCACCCCGAGGGCAACGGGCCCGGTCGTCCACGAGTTCGAGCTCCCCGCCGCTGACCGTCTCGGCCAAGGTGTGGGCTCGAGCATCACCTCTGCTGACACCATCGCCACCGGCCCGGGCAACGACATCTGGTTCACAGAACAGGGTTCCAACGCCATCGGCGTAATGAGCACCTCGGGCGCACTCGTGTCCAAGTTCACCGTGCCCAACGCCAACCTGAACCCGGTCCCCTTCGGGATCACCGAGGGCCCGGACGAGACCATGTGGTTCACCGAGAACGCCGCCAACCAGGTCGCCAGCATCACGGCGACAGGAAAGGTCACGGTGTACTCCCTACCGGGCGCGGCGTCGGGGCCGGGCAGCATCATCTACGGCCCCGACGGCAACCTGTGGTTCACCGACAACACCGGGGTCGGGAGCATCAACCCTGGCACAGGAAAGGTCAGCTTGCACCCGGCGCACACCGCCAGCTCAGGCCCCATCGGGATCACGGTCGGCCCCGACTGCACATCGGTCTGGTTCACCGAGTCAAGCGCTGACCAACTGGGGCGGGTCGGTCCCATCCCCAACACCACCGGCTGCAAGGTGGGTGAGGTACCGGGCGCAGGCGCTCCCAGCGCCGCCGAGGTGCAGATAGGTCCGCCCCGCCCGGCGCTGCCACCGGGCACCAAAGCGCTTGGGCCGGTGCCCGGGCAACAACAGCTCGCCATCGTGATCATCCTCAAGCCCCAGGGCCCGGCCCTGCTCAACGACGGCGTCAAGGCCGCGTCCACTCCAGGCTCCCCCTCTTACAAGCACTTCCTCGGCAAGGGCGAGTTCGGCCCGCGCTATGGGGCGGGGGAAACGGCTATAGCCCACGTCGAGGCCGGGCTCAGTGCGCTCGGCCTTAAGCCGGGGGAGGTGGCGAGCAGCGACCTCCAGCTGGAGGTGGGCGCCGATGTGGCGGCGGCCGAGCGAGCGTTCAGGGTAACCGAAGAAAACTACGAGCTCCCCGGCGGCCGGAAGGTGTTCTTCCCAACGTCAGCGCCGTCCCTGCCGAGCGACATCGCGCCTTACGTCGAGTCCGTCCTCGGCCTTGACGACGTCGTAGTCGGCCGGCCCGCTGGCCGCGCCAGCAGGTCTCTCGGGCTTGGGCCCGCCGTTGCGGTGCGGGGGGAGAAAGGTGGCCCGGTGATGGGGCCCTTGAGCCCACAGGCCTGCCAGCCGGTCGCCGCAGCCGGCGGCGAAACGCCGAGCGCCCTGGCCGATCTGTACGACCTCAACTCGTTCTACCAAACCGGGGACTTTGGGCAAGGGACGACCATCGCCCTGTTCGAAGAGTCAGATTTCGACAACACCGATGTAAGCACCTATCAGTCATGCTTCCAGACCAGCGTGAACGTGTCGCGGGTGCGCCTCAACATCGGCGCCTTCGGGGCACCCTCGGTGGGGGGTGGCACCGACGAGGTAACCGGCGACATCGAAGACATCATCGGCCTCGCCTCCAAAGCCAACGTCGAGGTCTACGAAGCGGCCAACCTCCCGGGCCCGATGGTCGACGAGTACCAACAGATCGCCGACGACGACAACGCCCAGGTCGTGTCTACCAGCTGGGGCCTCGGGTGCGAATCGCTCGGTCTCGGTTCGTTCGGCTTGTGGCTCACCGGGCCGTACATGGTGGCCGAGGACCAGATCTTTTCCCAAATGGCCTTGCAAGGCCAGACCATGCTGGCCGCCAGTGGCGACATGGGCTCAGAAGCTTGTGGCGGGACCGGCCTAGCCGTCAATTACCCGGCGTCCGACCCGATGCTGACTGGCGTCGGAGGTACTCAGCTCGGCGGCGCCCCTCCCACGGAAATGGTGTGGAACGCGGCGTGCGCCAGTGGCCCGTGCGGTGGCGGTGGCGGGATCTCGTCGGTGTGGCACATGCCGAGCTGGCAAAAGGCGCTCGGCGTGCCGTCCTCACTGTCTTCGGGTAGCCCGTGCGGCGCTTCTCCTGGCCTTTGCCGGGAGGTGCCCGACGTTTCTGCTCTGGCGGGCAACCCGGACTATCTTTTCTTCTGTACGGCCGGCAACTGTAGCCCGGGTGGCTGGTCCGCGGACCACGTGGGCACTAGCTTTGCGACGCCGCTGTGGGCCGCCATCGTGGCCCTGATGGACTCGGCGAGCCCATCGAGCCCGGAAGGGTTCTTGAACCCTCTTTTGTACTCAGACGAGGGACTCCTAAAGGACATAACTCTGGGTGACAACAACCTGGCCGGAGGGCAAAACTACGTCGCAAACGTCGGCTACGACATGGCGAGCGGCCTGGGTTCGCCCAATGGGGTAGGGCTGTGCGCGCTCGTCCTAGGGGCGAAATGCGACCGCTTGGCCATAAACCCCTGCTGTACGTACAACCTCGGCGTGGTCGGCCAACCCTACCAAGCAACGCTCACCGCCGAAGGCGGGGATCCTCCTTATTCCGGTTGGCAGATAACAGGGAGCTCGGCGCCCGGTTGGCTCTCATTGGGCCCGACGAGCGGGTCGTTCACCGGGACACCGACGGCACCGGGTAGCTATATGTTCACTGTCGCGGTCCTAGATCCTGTCGGGGACGCCGCTAGCCGTGTAATCGAGATCGACGTCGAGCCCGCTCCACCACCGCTGGTCACTTCCCTATTCCCACCGTACGGGCCGGTAGCCGGCGGCACTCGGGTCACTATGAACGGGACGGGCTTTCTCGGTGCACCTTCTTCAGTGCCGGCGGTCGGCTTCGCCGCCCCTGGGGGAGCCTCGACCATGGCCTCGAAAGTGGCCTGCCCGACAGGGGCCGCCTGCACCGTGACCGTACCAACCTCGCCTCTGGGCGGGAACGGCGTGGGCGTGGTGAGCGTGACGGCCACGCTGGCGAGCGGGCAACAGGGGACCTGCGCCAGCTGTTTCGCGTATTACTTGCCCAGTTCTCCCTTGGTCGCGACGACCACGTCCTGCAATGGACCGGCGTCCGTGGTGGCCACCGTGATCGGGCCGAGCGGCAGCCCGCTGAGCAGGCAGCTGCTCTCGTTCATGTTTTCTTACTCAAACGGGAAGAACTCGACCTTGGTACAAGCGACAAACGCGTTGGGGGTGGCCGGGGCGAGCCCCGCCCAGGGTGCCAACTATGCCGGCGGCAAGTACACAGTCACCGTAACGAACACGAGCGACCCTGCCAGCACCCCGACGACACTTATTGTTGACCAGCTCGCCGTGCTGCCCTGCCCGGTGATCGCCCCGCCTGAAGTCGCGTTCAGCGTTTACCCGGTAATGGCCGGTTCTGGTGCCGTGCGCCCAGGGCCGACAGGCTGCCTGGAATGTGCCGGTGATGTCAGCGAGGTGGTGTGGGACCGCCAGCTGGGCGTGGACCCGGCTACATCCTATTTCGCCATGTCGCTGGGCACCCTTTCGCCGGTGGTCGCCGCCTCTGCGGTAAGCGTCGTGGTGGAGCCGACGCCAACGGCCGCCATAATGGTGAAAGACGACCACGATGTCCAGTTCGCCTTGCCACCGGGGGCCCACCTAACTGGGACGAGCTTCGTGGGGCCGGTGATAAGCACCTCAGGGCCAGCGGCGCTGGTGTCAGTGGGGGCGGCGCCAAACGGCTTCCTGCGGGCGACGCTGCCCTACAATACTGCCGCCGTACCGCGTGGGTCCCAACTCGAGGTCATGGTACTTAGGACCGAGGAAGGGCACAGCTACTGGAGCGACGCCGGGGTCACAACCCTGTCGGCGGCGCACGGTGAAATATCCGCAGTGCTGCCCGCTTTCGGCCTCGTAACGGTCGCCGCCGTGTCGAGCCAACCTAAAGTCTCCTAAAGGTTGCAATGAAGCCGTGCACCCAGACCCCTCCCGACCATGGACGCTTCGTGGCCAACGTCGGGGCCTTTTCGGGCCCGACGGCCCCTACGTTGCGTACCAACTGCCGAGCGCTCGGGCGCGCCCTACGGGCCTACCCCGAGCGCGCCCCGCTCCCCTTGCCCCGAGAACGAGCCAAAGCCCCTTACACCGAAAGGGAAAATATCGGCTTACCTGGCCCTGGCCGAGGCGGCCGGGGCGATAGGCCTGGGCGCGTGTCAATGCCTCCCCTTCACCTCGACGTTCACGCCCGCAGCAGGAGCGCAAGGCAGGTCAGGGCCCGTACGAGAGGGTGAGCGTGTAGGTCACCGTGGTGGTGCCGGCGCGGGCCTTAGCAGGCACGGTCAGCCACCAATCGGTGGACAGGTCGAGGTCGCCCACACCGCTGCCGGCGGCGGCCGTGTACAGGTTGAGGGCGCTGCTGGCGACGGTGACCGGGTACGTCACCGTGTTGGTGCTGGCGGCCACACAGCTCCCGGCACAGGACTGGCTGGGAGCGGTATTGGCCTGTGCCGACAGCGAGGACCCGTTGACCGCCGAGGTGAAGCCCGCACCGAACGAAGCGCTCGCCTGGATCGTGAGATCCCAACCGCCACTGCCCTCGTTGGCCACTTCGATGGTCACCGGGGTCGAGAGGGTCTGGTCATAGCCGTTGAGGGTGGGCGACCACGAGACCGAAGTAGGGGTCAGGACGAGAGCGGAGTAGTCCCAGTCCCAAGTGTCGTTGAGGGTCGAGGTTCCCGAGCCCCCGAAGAGCACAAGCTGGCCGCTGGCCGGGTCGAAGGCGACGCTCGGGCCGCTCCGGGCGCTCGGGCTCTGCGGGCAGGCGTTGGTGCAGCCGGAGGAGCCGCTGTCGGAGGTCTGCGACCATATCGTGCCGGTCCAGGTCCAGGTGTCGTTGAAGCTGCCGGCGCTACTGGACCCTCCGAACAGCACGAGCTGGCCAGTTGCCTGGTCGTAGTCGGCGCCGATCCGGAAGCGCGCCGGCGGGCTGGACGTGCAGGTCGTGGTGCAACCGGCATCACTGGAGTCGTCGCCCTGTGCCCAGGTAGTGCCGTTCCAGATCCAGGTGTCGTTGTAGAACCCGGTCGCATAGTCCCCGCCGAACAGGACCAACTGGGCTTTTGCCGGGTCGTAGACGAGAGAGCCCGCTTGTCGCCCGGGCGGGCTGGACGTGCAGGTCGCGGTGCAGCCGGCGTCGCCGGAGTCGTCGACCTGTGCCCACGTGGTGCCGTTCCAGGTCCAGGTGTCGTTGTAGACCACGCCGCCCGAGATCTGGTCGCCCCCGAAGAGCACGAGCTGGGCCGTGGCCAGGTCGTAGGCCATGGTCGGCCCCTGGCGCCCGCCGGGGCTCGAAGGACAGGGGTTGGACGTGGTGCCACATCCGGCATCGCCGGCGTCGGAGACCTGTGACCATATCGTGCCGTTCCAGGTCCAGGTGTCGTTGTAGCTGCCACCGGGCCCGTTCCCTCCGAAGAGCACAAGTTGGCCAGTGGCCGGGTCGAACGCCATCGCCGACGAGTAACTGGCGAGTGGGCTCGAGGGGCAGCTGTTCGTACACCCCGGCGAGCCGGAGTCGTCGACCTGTGCCCACGTAGTGCCGTTCCAGGTCCAAGTGGAGTTGTACTGAGTGCTGCTCAGCCCCCCGAAGAGCACGAGCTGCGCCGTAGCCGGGTCGTAGGCCATCACCGCGGTGAACCTCGCCGTCGCGTTCGCCGTGGCGTTCACCTGCGCCCAGCCGGTCGAGGTCGGAGAGGGCGGGACGAGGTCCCAGGTGTCGGCGTCGGTGCTCGGACCGGCGCCCCCGAAGACGAGCAGTTGCGCGCTCGCCGTGTCGTAGATAAGGGCGGCGCCGGCGCGCCCGGACGGGCTAGAGGGACAGCCGGTCGTGCACCCCGGCGAGCCCGAGTCGTCGATCTGGGACCAGGTCGCGCCGTTCCAGGTCCAGGTGCCGTTGTCGTTGTTCGTGCCGTCGTTGCCGCCGAAGACGACGAGCTCGCCGATCGCGGGGTCGAAGTCCGACCCGGCCTGGTCGAGCGCCGGCGGGCTTGAAGGGCACGAGGTCGTGCAGCCCGCGGATCCGCTGTCGTCGGTCTGCGCCCATGTCGCGCCGTTCCAGGTCCAGGTGTCGTCCAGGGTTTTGTCCGATGCGTTCAGGCCTCCGAACAATACGAGCTGAGCCGTGGCCGGGTCATACGCGAGCACCCCGGACTGGCGCCCCGTAGGGCTCGAGGGACATGCATTCGTGCAGCCCGCGTATCCGCTGTCGTCGGTCTGCGCCCATGTCGTGCCGTTCCAGGTCCAGGTGCCGTTGTCCTCGTTCGTGCCGTCGTAGCCACCGAAGAGCACGAGCTGAGCGCTCGCCGGGTCGTAGGCGAGGCTGGCTCCCTGTAGTGCCGGCGGGCTCGAGGTGCAGCTCGAGGTGCAGCCCGAGTCGCCGCTGTCGTCGGTCTGGGACCATGTCGTGCCGTCCCAGGTCCAGGTGTCGTCGAGGGCGTTCCCCGATGCGCTGAGGCCGCCGAAGAGCACCAGCTGAGCGGTGGCCGGGTCAAAGGCCACGGCCGCCCCCTGCCGAGCCGGCGGGCTGGAGGTGCAGCTCGAGGTGCAGCCCGAGTCGCCGCTGTCGTCGGTCTGGGACCATGTCGTGCCGTCCCAGGTCCAGGTGTCGTCGAGGGCGTTCCCCGATGCGCTGAGGCCGCCGAAGAGCACCAGCTGAGCGGTGGCCGGGTCAAAGGCCACGGCCGCCCCCTGCCGAGCCGGCGGGCTGGTCGACGGCGACAGCTGGCTCCAGGCGAGCTCTGCCGTGCTGAGCGCGCCCGCCGGGCTTGCACCGATGAGAGGCTGGGCGCCGAGCACCAAGGCGACGGTGAGCGTTACGAGGCACCGCCTCACTCGACGCCGAGTTTCGCCCCGCCTGGAGTTACTGGTCACCGCCTCGACCAGTCACACGGAGAGGGGCCCCACCTCTCGGCACCGAGGGTAAGGGTCGTCACCGGTTGTCAGTGGGACGGGCTGAACCGGTCGGGCCGGGCGGCGGCGAGCCGACGAGGGAGGCAGGCACCAGAACACCATTTCTTGCGACTGGTGACCCTACGTCGGCCTCTTGGTGCTCCGAGGGCGAGACCGGCGGCCGTCTGCGCCGCCAGAAAAGGAAGAGGAGGCCGGCGAACACCAAAGCGACCACGGCCAGTCCGATCAGCAGGGCGGTCGCCCATGTCGGCAAACCTGAGGAGGCGACGATAGTGATGGTCCCGCCTCTGACCTGGGTCACGGGGGGATGGGGGAAGTTGACGGCCTCCTGCCACGTTGCCGGGCCTACCCCGTGGGAATAGTTGAGGGAGATCTCGACGCGGTGCCGGCCGCCCGGCACCGAGCGCTCCGCCACCGATAGGGTTGCGTCATCGCCCGGAAGAACCGTGCTGATGGAGACTGGCTCCGATCGGCTCGAACCGGCCAACGCCACGCTCAGGGTGCCCTTGGGGTGCACCCAGGTGTTCCCTGTGTTGCGCACCCTGACATTGATATTGCTCGCCCCTAACCCGGCGGGGGACACTGTGACCGACGAGACCAGGAGCCGTGACCGGAGCGCGCCGGGCACTGTGATGGCCACCCCGATGGCCACCCTGGCTACGACGGAGGCGCCGACCGATCCCACCCGGGCACTGGTATGACCAGCGCGAGGAGCACCTGGGGGCGTGGTCGACTGGCCGATCACCCCGGCCAGGTACTGGCCGGAAGTCACCCGTGCCGGCACCTTGATGGCGAATGGCGCAAGTACCCGGTCGTCGGCCGGGACGATGACGGTCCGGGGGAGACCCGCCAGCCAGCACGCCGGTCCATGACAGGGCTGACCGGGCGGCACCATGGCATAGCTGTCACCACCGTTCACCGCCGTCGTCCCGAAAGCGGCCGAAAGAGTGACACCACAGCGGTAGGGGTTGGGGTTGGCGATGACCATTTTCTCGACAACCGTCCTACCCGGTGCTAGCGACAGATTGAAGTAGCTGCTGGCCGACAAGCCCGGGGCTATCCATGGTCCGAGGTGGACTACCTGGCAGCCGGCCTGAGCGTTGGTCGATAGCGCCGCGCCCATCGGTACCGGGAGGCTCGGCGCGGCCAACGCCGCTGCGGGCGGCGCCGGCGTCACGACGCCGACTATGAGCAGGCCCAGCACCAGGGTGGCGTGCCGCAACTGGCTCCAGCCCGGACGCCGCACCCTCGTGATAAGCAGCATCTAACTTGACGCGCCCTTTCGCTGGATTTTGGTCCCTCGGCGATCAGGGGCCAGAAGAGACGGTCAGGTTTATTACCGTGGTGCCGTAGCTGTTAGCGGAGGTATTGGCCCTGATACCCAGATTATAGAAGTCGTCGGCCACGGTCCCGGTGCATCCCTGCGCCGTGGCGGGGCCCGAGCCAAAGCAGATGGCCCCCAGGCCGGTGCTGGCCGCGGCCGAGTACAAGTCCGCCTGGGCCGTGTTGCTGGTGCCGCTGGCCACGTTCACCGGGTAGCCCGGGCAGGAGCTGAACCCGAGGGCGGCATGACTGCACGTGCTGGCCGCAGTAGCTACCGTACAGGTGCTGCCGTAGTCACAGACCGTTCCGGGCGTCGTCGCCGCGAACGGGTCGGTCGAGATCGGGTTGTCCTGAGAGTTGCCGACCGTGGCGCTGCCTGACCCGCCGAAGTGGAGCACGGATCCGGCGGGCAGGTCGGTGGTAGTCACGTATTCGCTCAGTGCCCAACCACTTCCCGAACCGGTGGCATCGATCACCTCGAGCCGGGGCGCCGTCCCGCTGCCACAAGTGGTCCCGGTCGCGGTGGCCGCGCAGCTCGTAAGGCCGGCCGAAGAGGCGCTCGCCCACTGGTCGAAGCCGTTAAGGACGTAGTCCCAGTAAAGGTTGGGCGAACTCTCCAAAGTGAGGGTCCCGCCGGTGACGGTGACGCTAGTCGACACAGCGCAGCTGGCATTGCCGGTCGAGGCTGAACAGGCGGTGGCCCCCGCTGGGGACGCCGTCGCCGCCAGCACGCCGAAGGGCACGCAAAGGGCCGTAGCTATGGCCAACCCCGTCACCGTCCTCCGGATGGCCTTGCTCCCGGCCGTGGCACGCCGCAACCCCGCAGCGGCCATGAGGGCGGCGACACGACCGCCTTTGCCCTCCAGGATTACTCTCACCTTGGACTTCCCTTCCCTAGGGGTCACCGGGCCCCACAACCGGCTTGGGGCTCGAGCGATGGTGGATCCTTCTTGCGTCTTTGTCTCGGCTAACTGGGTGTAGTGCTTGATGCGGAACCGGCCGAAATAACCAAATTCGTTTAACTGGTCATGGACCAGCGCGCGCTCAGCGTGACAATGCCTCACTGCGCGTCATAATCTGCCACTCAAAGCGCTAGGGCAGACGTTGTGGCTAGCGAGTGGGGAGCGAGGTGATGGCTCGCGGGGGTATGCGGCGGTACTGAGGCGCGCCCGTTGTCGCTGAGTGAGAAATCGCCACCTCGGTGTGACCCACCGCTATGTCGGCCGCGTTGTTGATGAGAGGCGAGTGCCTTTGTTGAGGAGGCTCTTTCGTGCCCGGGCAGTAGTGGTCAATAACGGTGACGAACGGGCAGAAAGATGAAGTCTCCAAGGTTTCCGGCATGGCCATGCTCTCACAGCTCGCCCGGTTGCCTTCGCCGAGGCGGACGGAGCACGTTTTCAAGGTTCGCTGAACTCGCGTAAGGCCGAAAGGCGAGACCGGGAGGCAAGCTCGGCCGCGCGCACCTGCAGGTCACTCAAGGCCGCTGCGGCATGGAGCGGGAACGGTTGGTCAGTGTCCGACTCCATCCAGCGCTCAACAGCGATTGTGAAGGCGAGCATCCCCACTTCCGCCCCCAGCCGGGCGGTCAGCTCGTCTACGCCCCGTTCGCGCAGGGCGGCGTTGATCGACCGGGCGATCCGGGCGTGCTTGAGCAGTCCCCGCTCCTGCAGTTCGCTGTTCGCCGCGACCACCAGCACGCGCTGGGCGGCCTTAGCCCGCTGCTGCGAGGTTATGGCGACCTCGGCGGCGGCGAACGCCGCCTGCAGGCACTCGGTGAGCGTCGCATCCGGGGAGGCAGCCCGGATGGCGTCGGCGAAGAGCCTGGCCAGCACGTCTTCACCGCCGAACAACACCTCCCGCTTATCGGCAAAGTGCCGGAAGAACGTGGCGCGGTTCAAACCGGCGCGATCCGCGATCTGCGCGACGGTCGTTTCCTCGTACCCGTTCTCAACGAACAGGTCCAGCGCGGCGGTCTCCAGGCGCTCACGCGCGTTCGGTGCCCATCTGCTCACCGCCACAGCATAAACGAGGCGACCGGATCGCATTACCCGAAGTGATGCGATCCGGTCGTATGGTTGTGTTAGAGTTGATGCGATCGGATCGCATCGGGCATCCCGGCCGCGGCGTTTGCGCCGCGCATCGTCATCACCTGAAGCACGACCAAGGAGACCTTTCATGCGCATCTTCGTCACCGGCGCTTCCGGCTGGATCGGCTCGGCCGTCGTCCCCGAGCTCATCAGTGCCGGCCACCAGGTCCTCGGGCTAGCCCGCTCGGACGCCTCCGCCAAAGCCGTCGCCGACATGGGCGCCGAGGTGCTACGCGGCGACCTGGACGACACCGACGTGCTGCGCGCCGGCTCCCTCGACAGCGACGGCGTCATCCACCTCGCCTTCGTCGTGCCCAGCGTGAGCGAAGCTGCGACGCAGACCGATGCCAAGGCCATCGAGACGTTTGTCACCGGGCTCGCCGGCTCCGGCAAGCCCCTGGTGATCTCCGGCGCAACGCTCGTGACACCCGGCCGGCCCGCGACCGAATGCGACGAACTCATCGCCGCCGGGCCCATCGCGGCCCGCATCACCAACATGCAGGCCGCCCTCGCTGCGCCAGACAGGGGCGTCCGCTCCTGCCTGGTCATGCTGCCCCGCTCGGTGCACGGCCAGGGAGAACGTCACGGCTTCGTCCCCCAGCTCATCGCCGCGGCCCGGGCTAAGGGCGTCTCCGGCTACATCGGCGATGGGACCAGCCGCTGGCCCGCCGTCCACGTGAAGGACGCCGCGAGCCTGTACCGGCTGGC
>CAYZVQ010000143.1:7154-11958 GCA_964481925.1 uncultured Acidimicrobiaceae bacterium | reverse complement strand
CCACCTGGACCAAAAGCTTGTCGCCAAACTGGTGCCCCAGGCTGTCGTTGAGGTTTTTGAAATTGTCCAGGTCGAGCCACAGGACCGTGTAGGTGTAGCCGGGGTGGCGCCGGGCGTTGGCGACGGCCTGGGAGAGCCGGTCCATGAACAGCACGCGGTTGGGAAGGCCGGTCAAGCTGTCGAAGAGGGCCTGGTGGCGTAAGCGTTCTTCGAGCAGGTGCCGCTCGGTGACGTCGGTCAGCGAGCCCACGATGCGAGTGGCGGGCTCCCCTGCGCCGGGGACGGCCAGACCGCGGCATAGCGCCCATTTATAAGTGCCGTCGCCGGCCCTGACCCGGTGCTCGTTGATCAGCGACGGTTGCTGGCCTTTTTTCAAGCCCGAAAGGGCGGAGAACAAAGCGGCGCGGTCATCAGGGTGCACCCGGAGCAGCCACTCCTCGGGCTCGTCACCGATCTCGGTGCCGGTATAGCCGAGCATTTCCTTCCAACGCGGTGAGTAATAGACGGTGCCCCGGCCGAGGTCCCAGTCCCACAGGCCGTCGTTGGCCGCCTGGGCGGCGAGGGCGTAGCGTTCCTCGCTCTCCCGCACGGCCTGCGCCATTTCCTTCTCCCGTTCGTACGAACGGGCCAGGTCCTCGCTGCGCTGGCTGAGAGAGCGCAAGAGAGCGCGGTGGTCCAGGGCCTCGCTGATCGGGCCGTCCAAGGCCTACTCCTGCCTATCCGGCGCGCTGAGCAGCGCCCAGAGGGATGTTCACTTGGCCTTCATCGTCGGGTCCGGAGCATGGCTAAAGAGCAAAAAGAGCGCCATGCCGCTCTCCGTAGCGGCATAAGTACAAATTTCAGTACAGGTCCCAGTACAGACCTAGGTACAAGAGTCAGTAAGCAGAAAGCCCGGGCGGCAGGGACGTCCGGCCGGCCAGCGCCAGCAGCACCGCCTGTCCCTCGCCCTTCTTCACCAGCCGTCCGGTCACGAACCTCAGGCTCTCCACCAGAGCGAGAGGGGGCGCGGCCAGGTCGAGGCCCAGGGCGGTCGTGACGTCGAGGCCGTGGACCGTGAGCTCGGAGATACGCGACGGGAGATAAGCACCGAGGGCCATGGTCCCGGCCGGGCTGCCGAGCGTGGTGTTGGCGGGCGTCCTCTCCACGAGGGCGATGGCCCGTCCGGACGCCGCCACCACGGCCCGGACGGGGTCGGTACCGAGCGCCGCCACGGCTTCCCGGCCGCGCTCGGCCACCGCCTCGTCGCTAAAATAGCTGCTCCCAGGCGCTTCGGGGGGGCGCGGCCGCAGAAGGTACTCCTCCAGAGTGGTGTGCGCCCGGTTGCCGTGAGCCACCAGTTCGAGAACCGACCAGTCGCCCAGGCCGTTCTGATGCCATGCCGTTTCGGGGACCAACCCGACCGCCTCGGCGAAAAAGCGCGACGCCAGGCCGAACGCCTTCACCAACGGTCCCTCCATGAACGGTCCTCCTTTCGTCTCATGCCCGTCTCGGGCCGTTCCTCCCGGTCCGTTTGTCCCGGTCTGTTCCTTCGGCTCGTGCTTTTCCGCAAACGCGCCTCGTAACCGGTCAACCGCGGCCGGCTCGACAGGTCCGGTCTACCATGACCGGTACGGACAACTATGACAAGCCGTCGCCGGAGGTTGTCGCGGGCGGGGCGGCACCGCCCGGCCGCCGCCCGGTCCCGCCCCCGGGCCGGCCGGCCCCGCACACCAGCCGCCAGGCCCGGCCCCTCCGAGCGGCGGCGATATGCGCCCTGGCCGTGGCCCTACCTCTGCCTCCGGTCCTCGCCCTGGCGCCCGCCCCAGCCGGTGCCAGCCCTCTCCCCGGCGCGCCCGGGTGCGAGATCTTCCCGGCCGACAACGTCTGGAACACCCCGGTGGCCGACCTCCCCGTCGACCCCCGCTCGGCCCAGTACATCGCCGCCATCGGCCTTGACGCCTCCCTCCACCCCGATTTCGGCCAAGGCGACTGGGACGGGGAGCCCATGGGCATCCCCTACAACGTGGTCGCCGGCACCCAGCAGAAGGTCCCCGTCCACTTCATGTACGCGTCCGAGAGCGACCCCGGCCCGTATCCCATCCCGCCCCATGCGCTGATCGAGGGCGGGCCGACGAGCACCGGGGACCGTCACGTGATCGTCGTGGACACGGGCAACTGCACCGACTACGAGATGTGGTCCTCCTACCCCCAGCACGGGGGAACGTCCTGGCAGGCCGGCTCGGGGGCGGTGTTCCCGCTCACCTCTAACAGGTTGCGCCCGGCCACGTGGACCTCGGCCGATGCCGCCGGGCTTCCCGTACTGGCCGGGCTGGTCCGCGCCGACGAGGTCCAGGCCGGCCTGATCGACCATGCCATCCGGGTCACGGTGCCGTGCACGGACAACCGCTTCATCTGGCCGGCCCGCCACGAGGCGGGCCAAGCCGACGCCAACTGCCCGCCTATGGGGCTCCGGCTGCGCCTGAAAGCCTACGTCCCCATCTCCCAGTTCCCGAGAATGGACCGGGTCATCCTCCAGGCCCTAAAGACCTACGGCATGATCGTGGCCGACAATGGCTCGCCGTGGTACATCACCGGCGCCGGCAGCAACTACTGGGACAACGACACCCTGCACGAACTGGGCGAGATCACCGGCAGCGACTTCCAGGTGGTGGACGAGTCCTGTCTGGAGGTATCCCCGGGCTCGGGTGCGGCCGACCCTGCTCAGTGCCGGCCCGCGGGCTGACGCCCTAACGAGGGACGCCGCCGGCAGCTATCGGTTTTGCGGGAACCCCAGGTCGACGGCGCTGGAGGCGGGGTCGGGCCAACGGGACGTCACGACTTTGGTCCGGGTGAAGAAGCGGATCCCCTCCGGGCCGTACATATGGATGTCGCCGAAAAGGGACGCTTTCCAACCTCCGAAGCTGTAGTAGCTGACCGGGACCGGGATGGGGACGTTCACGCCCACCATGCCGACCTGGACGTCGCTCTCGAAGCGCCGGGCCGCCCCACCGTCGCGGGTGAATATGGCCACCCCGTTGGCGTACGGGTTGGCGTTGACCAAGGCCAAAGCCTCGTCGTAGCTCGCCACGCGGACCACCGATAGCACGGGCCCGAAGATCTCATCGTCATAGACCGGGGTGCCGGGCTTGACATCGTCCACCAGCGTGGGACCGAGGTAGAAACCGGGACCGGTCGGCGCTGACTCCCGGCCGTCGACCACCACGCGGGCCTGGCCCAGAGCCTCGGGCCGCAGGTAACCGGCGACGCGCTGCTTGTGCTCGGCGGTGACGAGCGGTCCCATCTCAGACGAGGGGTCGTCCCCGGGCCCGACCCTTATCCCCGGTAGGCGCTCCGCTATGGCCCGGACAAGCGGTCCGGCTATCCCGCCCACGGCGACAACGGCCGATATGGCCATGCAGCGCTCCCCGGCCGAGCCGTACCCGGCCGAGACGGCGGCGTCGGCGGCCATGTCGATGTCGGCGTCAGGCAGCACGACCATGTGGTTTTTGGCCCCGCCCAGGGCCTGCACCCGCTTGCCGTTGCGCGTGCCGGTCTCGTAGATGTGGCGGGCGATGGGCGTCGACCCGACAAACGAAACGGCGGCCACGACGGGGTGCTCAAGGATGCGCTCGACCGCCTCGCGGTCGCCCTGGACGACATTGAAGACCCCGTCGGGGAGGCCGGCCTGCTTCCACAGGTCGGCCAGGATGAGCGAGGCCGAGGGGTCCTTTTCGCTCGGTTTGAGCACGAAGCAGTTGCCACAGGCGATGGCGTTGGCGCACATCCACAGCGGGACCATGGCCGGGAAGTTGAACGGCGTTATGCCCGCCACCACGCCCAGGGGCTGCAGAACGGAATGAACATCGACGCCCCGGGACACCTGCTCGGAATGGGCGCCCTTCAGCAAGTGCGGGGCGCCGCAGGCAAACTCCAGGTTTTCCAGGCCGCGGGCCACCTCGCCTTCGGCGTCCGAGAGGACCTTGCCGTGCTCGACCGTCAGCGCCGCCGCCAGCTCCTTGCGGTTGGCATCGAGCAGCTCACGCATGCGGAAGAGGATCTCGGACCGCCGCGACAGCCCGGTCGCCCCCCAGGCCGGGAAGGCGTTGTGGGCCGACTCCACAGCCAGGTCGACCTCGGCCGGCGAGGCCAGGTCGACCTCTGCTACCTGGTGGCCCAGGGCCGGGTTGTAGACCGGTCCGGTCCGCCCCGACGTCCCCTCGACGCTACGGCCGTCGATCCAATGGCTGATCCTCTTCACGTCAGGTCCCTCCCTGTCCAGTCCGTCTCTCCGGTCGGTGGTCAAAGCCCGACCCGCTGCTGAGCCTTCCCCGACTCCATGCGCTGGCGGGCCTGTAACACCTCGGGCCGGCTGCTCACCTCGGGTACCCCGACCTCCCAGAAGGCTCCCCCCTCGCTCCAGGCCGAGGGGTCGGTGCGCAGGACTATGACCACCGTGCCCTTAGCCTGGCGCGCCTGGGCCAAAGCCCGGTCGAGCCCGTCCAGGTCCGTCACCGTTTGGGACGTGCAGCCGAGCGAGGCGGCGTGGGCGGCGAAGTCGACGGTGACGGCAGCGACGACACGGCTGGTGGCGATCATGTTGTTGAAAGGCACGCCGCCTTGTGCCAGCTGGAGCCGCTCGATGACGGCGAAGCCGCCGTTGTCGCACACCACGACGATCATTTTGTGGCCCGAGAGGACCGAGCTGTAGAGGTCGCTGTTGAGCATCAGGTAGGAGCCGTCGCCGACCAGGGCGAAGACCTCTCCGGCGGTTTGACCGGCGCCGGTGCCGGTCATGGCGGTGCCGGTCATGCCGGTGCCGGTCATG
>CAYZVQ010000143.1:0-7054 GCA_964481925.1 uncultured Acidimicrobiaceae bacterium | reverse complement strand
TTGACCGGCGCCGGTGCCGGTCATGGCGGTGCCGGTCATGCCGGTGCCGGTCATGCCGGTGCCGGTCATGCCGGTGCCGGTCATGGCGGTGCGGGCCATGGCCGCCCCCCATGCCCCGGAGATCTCGTAGCCCATGCAGGAAAAGCCGTACTCGCAGTCGAAGCTGCCCGGCGCCTTGGCCAGCCAGTTGACATTGAGCTCCCCAGGCAGGCCGCCCGAGGAAGTGAGCACATAGTCCTCGCTGGTGGCGGCCCGGTTGACGGCCCCCACGACCTGGGCGTAAGTCGGCACCCCCGGCCCCGGGGCCGTCATCTTGGCCACCATCGTCTTGGCATTCTCGGCGAGAACGCCGGCCTGCTCGGCCCAGGCATCGGGGGCGCGCCAGTCGCCGAGGCGGGCGCTGAGCTCCTCCAGCCCCACCCGGGCATCGGCCACCAGTGGGAAGGCGCCGTGCTTGACGGCGTCGAAGCGGGCGGCGTTGAGACAGACGAAGCGGACGTTGTCGGCCCCGAACACTGTCCAAGAGCCGGTGGCGAAGTCGCCCAACCGGGTGCCGACGGCCAGGACGGTGTCGGCCTCCGCGGCCAGGCGGTTGGCACCGTCCCAGCCCATGACCCCTATGGGGCCGGCCCAGGCCGGGTCGGAGGCGATGAGGCTGGCCTTGCCCGCCACCGTCTCCACCACCGGCACCCGGTGACGCGCCGCGAAGCGGGAGAGCTCGGCTTCGGCCATCGAGTAGTGGACGCCACCGCCGGCCACCAGCAGCGGTCGCTGCGCCGAGCGCAGAGCCGACGCGGCCCGGTCGAGCTCGCCCAGATCGGGGCGGGGGCGGGCGGGGACGTGCACCGTCCGGTGGAAGAACTCCCGGGGGAAGTCCCACGCTTCGGCCTGGGTGTCCTGGGGCAGGGCCAGCACGGCGGGACCGCACTCGGCCGGGTCGACCAGCACCCTCAACGCCTGAGGCAGGGACTGGACGAGCTGCTCGGGCCTGGTGATGCGGTCCCAGTAGCGTGACACGGCCCGGAAGGCGTCGTTGGCCGTGACCGAGGGCGCCCCGGGGTGTTCGACCTGTTGGAGCACGGGGTCGGGGACGCGGCTGGTATGAGTGTCGCCCACCAGTAGCAGTAGGGGCAGGCGGTTGGCCATGGCCGCCCCGGCCGCCGTCACCATATTGAGCGCGCCGGGGCCTATGGACGAGGTCGCCACCATGACCTGGCGGCGGCGGGCCGCCTTGGCGTAACCGATGGCCGCCAGGGCCATGCCCCCCTCGTTCTGGCCCCGCCAGGTGGGCAGGGCGTCGCCCGCCTGCTGCAGGGCGTGGCCCAGGCAGGTCACGTTGCCATGGCCGAAGATGGCGAACACCCCGGGGAAGAGCGGGACATCCTGGTCGTCGACCACGGTGCGCTGGGCTATCAGCCAGTGGACGATGGCGTCGGCCATGGTCAGGCGGACCGTCGGTCGGCGAGGGCTCACCGGTCCACCGTACCTTTGGTGCCCACTGTGCCTTTGGCGCCCACTGTGCCCTGGGCATCGGTCATGGGGCAGCGGGGGTCCGGCTCCATGTGCTCCCACGCCTGGCGGACCCAATGGTGGGCGGGGTCGTCGCAAAAGGCCATGCTCCGGCCCTCGGCCGGGCCGGCCAGCACGTTGAGGTAGTAGAGCGGGTAACCGGGGGCGGCTATGCACGGCCCGTGGTAGCCGCGAGGGACACAAAAGACGTCGCCGTCGCGGACCACGACGTTTTCGTCGATGCTCCCGTCCAGGGTGTAGGTGCGATGAAGGGCAAAGCCCTCGGGGGCGGGCCCGGGCGCGCCGCTGCGCCCGACGCGGAAGTAGTAGATCTCCTCGTTGTTCACCGGGCACTCGGGGGAAGCGTCGTGGCGGTGCGGCGGGTACGACGACCAGTTGCCGTCGGGGGTCAAAAGCTCCACGCACATCAACCGGTCGGCGCCGTCGAAGACGCCGGGGGCCATGAAGTTGGTGACCTGGCGGGTCGCCGGCCCCGCCCCCCGGACTTCGACAGGGACCTGGCCGGCTTCGACGTAAACGGGGTCGAAACGGCGCCGGGCCCGGGCGGAGGGCAAGGCGACTTCGGCCCCGCCCGGCGAGCTCAGCCGCACCTCGGCCCGGACCGGGACGTACGCCCAGTCGGTCACCTGGGCGAAGACGCTGTCCCGGCCGGCGAGGCGCAGGACGCGCCCCTCGACGTGGACTTCGACGCTCCCGGCCAAAGGGAGCACGGCCATCTCCTCGTCGCCGGTGGCGAGGTCGAAGTGGTCGCCCGGGGCCAGGCGGACGACTCGCAAACCGGTGTGCGACCAGCCCGCCACCTCCGGGGTCAGGCTGACGGCGAGCCCCTCCCCGTCAGCCAGGGAACCGGCCGGCCAGTGCAGTCGCGCCGACGCCATGGTCACCCCCTCCCCGGGCTCACGCCAGGGCCTTGTCCGGGTCGGGGACCAGGACGTCCCTGACCAGGGCGGCCAGCTCGGCGCTGGCGGCCATGAACTGGCGCAGCGTCCGCCGCGTGGGCCCGAAGGTGTCGAACTCGGCCACCGAAAGGCCGCCTTCGGTCGAGGCGCGCCGGTAGTCGGCGAACCGCCTGGTCAAGTCCTCGACCACCCGGGCCTCGACCGGCTTGTCGATACGGGGGAGCACCGGGATGTCGCTGGCGTTGAAACGGACCTGCCACGAGTACGGGGGCGAGACGACCAGGTCGCCGCCGATCAGCTCGCTCCAGTGCATGTGGTTGCGGAAAGCGGCCGAGAGCAGGCGGATGCGGTAACCGCGCTCGACGAAGAGGGCATAAGTCTTTTTGAACACGGCCACGCCGGCCCACTCGAGGTAGCCGGGGTCGGTGCTGATGTCCTGCTTGTCGGCCACGACCTTCAGCCAGTCGTCCAGCCGGCCCACCATGATGGTGCAGACGGGGCTTATGGAGGCGGTCTCTTTCCCCTCGCGCTCACGTCGCGCCAAACCCCGCTCCACCGCTTCGGCCACAGCCACGCACTGGGGCAGGGTGAAGCTGACGGTGGCGTTGATGCTGACCCCGAGGTAGGTCGCCATCTCGATGGCCGGGATCCCGGCTGCCGTGGCCGGGATCTTGACGATCATGTTGGGCGCCAACGCGCTGAAGCGGACGGCCTGGGCGACGATGGCCTCGGTGTCGCGGAAGAAGCGGGGGTCGGTCTGGATGGACAGCCGGCCATTGCGGCCGGCCTCGGCGTGGAAGATAGGCCGCAGCAGGGCCGCCGCGCTCTTGGATACCTCCTCCACCAGCATCCAGCCGATCTGGTCGTCCGTGGCCGTGGGGTTGTCCTCGATCATGTCCCGGAGCACGGGCGCCCAACGCGCCATCTCCTCGCGCAGGACAGACAGGACTATGACCGGGTTGCAGGTGGCGCCGACGGCCCCGTTGTCGATCGAGTAGGTCAGCTCCCGGGTCGAAGCCGAGTCGTTCCACAGGCACGTCGGCGTGGTCTGGGTCATCTCGTGCAGCGGGCTCTTGAAATGGGTGGTGACCATGGTCTGGGTCATCGGAGGGGTCTGGGTCATCGCAGAGCCTCGCGAAGGAACGCCACGCTCGCCCGGACGTCGGCCACCGGCCCGCCGCCGGGGGGAGGCTCGGCATCGAGGATGCTGTCCTGCTCCATTACGTAATAGCCCTCATAGCCGGCACCCTCCAGGGCGGACAGTACCCCGGCGATGCCCACGTCGCCCTGGCCGAGCGGCTTGTACATGCCGGCGGCCACGGCCGAGGTATAGGTGGAGGACCCGTCGCGCACCCGCGCTGCCATGTCCCTGTCCACGTCCTTCAGGTGCGCATGGACGATGCGCTCGGGCACCTCTCGGGCCAGCGCCAGCGGGTCCGTCCCGCCGATCAGCAGGTGCCCGGTGTCCAGGCACAGGTTTACCGAGGAGCCATCGAGCACCCGCCGTACGGCATCTGGCCCTTCGACCAGGGTGCCGACGTGCGGGTGCAGGCCCATGGTCACCCCGGCGGCACCGGCCAGTCCGCTCACCGCCCCCAGGTTGGCCAGAAGGGTGGCCCAACCTGTGGCGTCCAGCTCGAGGGCCTGGTCGTAACCCTCCTGCCCGCTCACCGCTGCCACCACCATGACGTCGGCCCCCGCGCTCACCATGCGGTCCAGGGCGCGTTTGGCCTCGGGCCGGGGGTCGACGGCCGGGTCGTGCAGGACCAGGGTCACGAAACCGCCCACGGCGCTCAACCCGTAGGAGGCCAGCAGCGCGGAGCATTCGTCCGGGGCCTCGGGCAGGAAACCGTCGGGGCCGAACTCGGTGGCCACCATCCCGACCTCTCTCATCTCGGCCAGCACTCGTTCCCGGGGAAGTTGGTAACCCCACCCGGGGACCTCACAGACCCCCCAGGAAATGGGGGCGGCAGCAATGCGCGCCGCGGTCATAGCCGTACCTCCTCGATGCTCACAGGACGTCGCTCCCGGCGGGACAGCTCACAGGCCTCGGCCACATAAAAAGTCTCCAGGGCGTCGGCCGGCGAGCACGGGCTGGTGGCCCGCCCGCTTACCACCTCGACGAAGGCCTGCAGCTCGGCCACGTAGGCGGCCCGGAAGCGGTCCATGAACCCGGTATAGCCGGTCCCCGCCGGCCATGTCACCCCGGCCTCGGCCGAGCGCAGCGGCAGGCGGTCGTCCAGGCCCACCGAAATGCTGTCCTGCGAGCCCAGCAGTTCCAGGCGGACGTCGTAGCCGGCCGCGTTGTAGCGGGTGGCAGAGATGAGGGCCAAAGTACCGTCGTCCAGGGTGGCCAGGGCGGCGGCGGTGTCGACGTCGCCGGCTTCACTGAAAAAGCTGGCGCCCCGGTTGGACCCGGTGGCGTAGACCTCGCTCACCTCACGCCCGGTGACCCAGCGCACAGCGTCGATGTCGTGAACGCTGCAGTCCCGGAATATCCCGCCCGAGGAGCTGAGGTAGGAGGCGGGAGGGGGCGCGGGGTCGAGCGTGCCCGCCCGGATGGTGTGCAACCACCCGAGCTTCCCGGCCTGTACCTGCTCCCGGGCCGAGACGAACCCGGCGTCGAAGCGTCGCTGGAAGCCGATCTGCACCTGGACGTCGCTCTTTCCCACCACCCGGACGACCTCCTTCGTGCCGGCCACGTCGCCGGCGACAGGTTTCTCGCAGAAGACGGCGACCCCGGCCTCGACGGCGGCGCAGATCAGAGGGGCGTGGGTGTCCGTAGGGGTGGCGACGACGATGCCGTCGGCACCACTGTGCAGGAGCTGGTCAGCGTCCTCGGCCCACGGCACCCCCATTTTCGAGGCCAGCTGGCGCGCCCGCGCCGTGTCGGCGTCGACGACGACGAGCTCGTCCACCTCGGCCAGCGCACGCAATGTCTCGGCGTGAAGGGCCCCGATGCGGCCGACCCCGATTATCCCTATCCTCATTGTGAATGCTCCTTATCCGTCAATGATGCCTCGTCAGCCTCGGCGGCCAGCTCGAGGGCGACCTGTGCCACTCCCGGGATGTCCTTCATGGCCTCGAGCTCGTGGCTGAGCTCCTTCAGTTCGGCACCGCCGGCCATCATCTCGGTGAGGTGCTCGACTGTCGTCTCCGCCTTCGGGTAAGACCCGAGCAGGCTCCCCCGCTGCAGTAGGACGAAACGGTCGCCCACCGGATAAGCGTGGTGCGGGTTGTGGGTGATAAAGATCACACCCTTGCCCAACTCGCGTGCCTGCAATATGTACTTGAGCACGATCCCGGACTGGCGGACCCCGAGCGCAGAGGTGGGCTCGTCCAGGATCAGCACCTTGGCTCCGAAGTAGACGGCGCGGGCGATGGCCACCGCCTGGCGCTCCCCGCCGGACAGAGTCCCCACCACCTGCTCGGGGTCGCGCACGGAGATGCCCATTTTGGCCATTTCCTCGCGCATGACCAGCTTGGCCCGGACGATGTCCATCCGCCGGAGCGGGCCCTGGCCCTTGGTCGGCTCATTGCCGAGGAAGAAGTTCCGCCACAGGGACATGAGGGGCACGGTGGCCAGATCCTGGAAGACGGTGGCGATGCCGTACGAGCGAGCGACGCGGGGGTTGGCGAAGTGCACGGGCGTCCCCCCCATGACCAGCTCGCCGTCGTCGGGAGGGAACACTCCCGAGAGGATCTTGATCAAGGTCGACTTGCCGGCGCCGTTGTCGCCGAGCACGCATGTGACCTCACCGGCGAACACCTCGAGAGAAACGTCTTGCAGGGCGTTGACACCGCCGAAATGCTTGCTGACGTTGCGCATCTCGACCAGGGGCGCCCGCGCCACGACCTGGTCGGTCACCGTCTTGCCTTGAGGGCTCGCTGATAGAACAGCCGGTTGACAACCACGGCAATGAAAAGGACGATCCCGAGGAAAGTGAAGTCCCAGGAACTGTCCAAGTTGGCGTAGATCACTCCTTCAAAAGCCATGCCTATTATGCACGCTCCCAGGGCCGGGCCCAGGGCCGAGCCGTACCCGCCCGAGAGCAGGCAGCCCCCGACCACGGCGGCGATGATGTAGTAGAACTCGTAGCCGACGCCCTGCTCGGACAGCGCCGACGAGGACTGGGTGAGCGAGATGATGCCGACCAGGGCGGCCGACCAGGCCGTGCCGAGAAAGAGAAGGATCTTGGTCCTATTGACCGGCACGCCCACGTTGCGGGCGGCTACGGCGTCGCCGCCGGCGGCGAATATCCAGTTGCCGAACGTCGTCCGGGTGAGGATCCACGTCCCCAAGATGGTCACGCCTATGAACCACAGCAGCGCCGTCTGGTACCCGCCGGGCAATGCCGCACTGCTACCGAAACTGCTCCCGAAGATATCTTTGGCAGAGCCGAGGCCGGCGTAGTGAGGATTGATCAAGTCGATGGCGGTACTGCCCTGGTTGACGCGCAGGACGTAGCCGATGCTGGCCCCCCGGAGCGCGAAGAAAGTGGCCAGTGTGACTATGAAACTGGGCAACTTCGTCCTGACCACGAGCAGACCGTTGACGAGGCCGACGATCGTGGCGAAAACCAGGGTCCCGGCGATGGCGGCCCAGGCGTTCCAGTGGAGCTTGG
>CAYZVQ010000142.1:0-12000 GCA_964481925.1 uncultured Acidimicrobiaceae bacterium | reverse complement strand
TGGATCCTCGCGCGCTCCGCGCGATCCGGCTGGGAGTTAGGCGCTATCCAAGTACAAGCTTCGCAACGCTGGAGAGGCTCCGTCGAGCGAATTCATCCCACCGGCCACGTGAATTTGACGAGATCGTCTGACCACTTTGCAAGGCGGGAGCCCTCCCGGCGTGCTCTGGTCGCAGTTGACGTGCCTGCAGTGCAGTCCCCCGGAGGAGTCGCTGAGGGAGAACGCCCGATACATAAGCGGCGATGCCCTTTCGCCAGCGGGGAGCGGGTTCTCCTCGGCGATGCGTCCCGACTCGGCACCGTGGCGGTATCTAGGAGGCGTCTCCAGTCTCCGCCTTGACCTCCGCCAGCCTTTGGCGAGCCGTTTCCAAGCAGCCCGGGTCGACATCGGCCCCGATGAACCGGCGACCCTCCAGTGCACAAGCCGCCGCCGTCGTCCCTGAGCCGAGAAAGGGGTCACAGACCAGCTCGCTTGGTTGGGAGACTGAGCGCACCCAATGCCGGACCGGCTCCAGCGCTTGCTGCCAGGGGTGCAGGGGCCGCTCCTCCGGGCCGCCCCTGCCTTCGGCCCAGGTGAGGTCGTTGATCCAGCTCCGCGGCTGGTAAAGGCCGGCCGAGTACAACAGGACGCTGCGGTGCCAGCCGAAGACCATGCGTTTGTGGACTTTGGTATGGCGGCCGGCGAGAACGTTCACCCCGTGCCAGCAATAGCTGAGCCCGCCTCGGGCGAGAAGCTCCATCTCGGTTTCGAGCTCCAAGTGCCCGGCGTAGACCACGGCCAGCCGGCCCGGCTTTAGTACTCGGGCGGCGAAGACGGCCAGGTCTTCAAAGAGCGGTATACCAGGGGTGTCGTAGGGCGGGTCGGTGACGATGGCGTCCACCGAAGCGTCGGCGAGGTCGGCCAGGACCTGCCGGAAGTCGCCGGAACGCAGCTCGTAACCGGGACCTTGGCTCACCGGGGCGATGGCCACTTCTCGCTTGCGGGCCAGGTCGGCGAGCCTGGCCCGCTCCTCGGCCCGGGACAGACTGATCAGTCCAGAGGCCTCGTCGCCAAGCGCCGACAGCGCCCGGCGGGCACGGGCCTCGTCCCTTGAGGTGGAAACGATGACCGATGGGGCGGCCTTGGGCCGTCGTGCCCGGTAGGCTTTGGCGTCCCGGCCGGTCACCCGCTCAGGTGTTCGATCTGGAACACCTGACAGGTGCCGGTGGACCGTACCCACCGCCACTCCCACCACGGTGCCTATGCGCCGGAGCGACCACCCCCGCTCCCGGAGCGTGCTGACCAGTTCGTTGCGCTGCGCCCGGGACAGGTGGCGTCGGAACAGGTTGGCAGCGAGCACGAAGGCGACCCGTTGCTCGTCGTCAGCAAAGCGGCGCACGTCCCGATAGTCGGCCACCTTCACCCCTTCGGACCGCAGCTCGTCGAGCGCCCGCTGGCGGTGGTGTCCGTCCACGATCAGGCCGGAAGCGGCGTCCACCACGATCGGCACCCGCAAGCCGTGGGAGGCGATGTCAGCTTTCAGTGACTCGTACTCCTCGGGGGACAGAGTCGGTAGTAGCTGCCAAGGCTCGGGGCCGGCGCTCACAAGGCCACCTTCTGACTGGCGCGGGCCGCCCTCTTCCGATGGGCATCGGTCACGAAGCGCTTGTCGGGCCGGCCCTTCGGCAGTGGCGTGCCGCACCCGCACCCACACGTGATGGGACGGTAGGCCGGGCGGCGCCGGGCTACGTCGGTGCGGCTGCCCTCGTCCGAGATGGCGTCGAGGACCGGCGACACACGCCCTTTGACCCGTACCCGCCGGGGGTCGACGACGACTTCGGTGACTATGGCCCTCCTCGATGGCCTGGACCAGTCCGAAGCCTTCGCGTCGAGGGTGACGAGCCGAACGCTGTCGTAGTCCTCAGGGTCGGTAGCCACTTGGATGCGCTGGCCGCTGCGCCGGTCGAACCAGGTGAGACCCTGCCAGCCGGCCAGGTCGCCACCCGGGTCCCGGGCCACGGGCACAATACAGCGCTGGCCCTCGTTGGCCGCCTGGGCCTCCAGGTACCGAGTTCCGGGCCGTGGCCCCAGGAAGGCGGGCAGCGTTTTGGCCATGGCCGGGGTCTTCACCATGAGCTGACGCAGGGCCGGGGCGGGCAGGTCCTGGCCTTGGTCCCAGGGGGCTGGGGGCCGAAGAGCGTCCAGGTCAGCCATCCGGGCCTTCGCGTAGTCGACCTCCCGGCGCACCGCCGCCATCGACCAACGTCGGTAGCCGCTCACCGGCCCCACCCGGCCCGCCAGGGCCGGCGGGTCGGCGTAGGTGCCTCCCAAGTTCGCCTCAGTGGCGTCGACCAGTTCGGCGTCGTCCTCTTCTTCGCCTGGGCCAGTGAGCAGGAAGCCGTCCCCACTCCACTCGACGTGGCGCTTGTTGCCAAAGACCGTCGCTTGCAACGGTGCCGCTTCCTCGCCCCGGTCCAGCTTCCAGACTTCCCAACCGGCCTCGGGCGACAATTGGGAGAACGTCGACAGGACTTCGTCGACCTCGGCCCAGGACAAGGCTCGTGCCGACCCGCCGCCGGGCAGGGCCAGACTGCCCCCCTCAGGGGAGGCCGCGATCAAGGCCGAATCGGTGTCCCGGTAGACGATGGCGCCGCCTCGGTCGGCCACCAGTCGATCCGCTACGGCCAGCAGCAGCCGTGCCCCGGCGGTGACGCTGGCCGAGATGGGGACGAAGGCCCATGGTCCAGGCCGCTCGCCCACCACCATTCGGCGCCCTTCCCGCACACTTACGTCGTCGAAGCGGCAAAAGCCACCGTAGACAAGGGCGTTTACCACCACCCGCAGTTCGGCGGCCAGGCGCTGGTCGCCTCGGGCCTTGGCTGCCCGACGGTGTCGGACGAAGTCCGGGGCTGGGTCCCGGTCGGTTTCCACCGTCAGGCGTGGGAGGACGCGGAGGTGTTGGGGGCCGCCGTATGGGCCCGGTTCGGGCACCAGGCGGCTAGCACGAACGATCTTCGGAACACGTCCCGACAAGACCGCCGCCGCCAACACGTCGGCCCACGGGTACCACAGCGAGCGCTCGGGCGAGCGGACCCCGACCACCTCCATGCGGTCATCCAGGTGGTGGGGGTCCTCGAAGGCGTGGGGGAAGCGCTCCCCGTCAGCCATGACCTCGACCAGCGTCAGGCCGAACCGCCGCCAGACCTCCGGTTCCAGGGCTACACAAGGGTCGACCACAGCCTTCTTGCACAGCTGGCGAAGCTCGGCGGTGACCCCCTGGCGGCGCAAGCGTCCGGCACAAAGGACTTCCCACCAACCGAGCCAGTGAGCAACAAGGGGGTAGGCCGAGGAGATATCGGCCGATACCACGGCCGTGGCGTGGCCGATGAACCTGGGATCCGCCTCGCACCAGCCTCCGTGGCTGGCCTCGGCCCAGTGCTCCAGCTCGGGCTGGGTGAGGTCGAACTTGGCAAGAGGCGGGGTGAGCCCAGCCCGTTCCAACAGCTCAGTAGCGATGGCGCCGGGAGAGGTGGTCCGGGCCAGGTCGACACGGCTGGTCCGGCCAGCCCCGGAGCGGAACCAGGACGACGCCTCTTCGTCCAGGCGCAGGGCCAGCCGGTGAATGGCAGCTACAGAACCGGCCACCGTTTCGGCGCCCTGTTCAGTCACGGTCACCGCCATCGGCAGCTCGCTCGGGACTAGCCCGAAATCCTCGCAGTGCTCGGCGAAACTGGCGCCCCGATCGGCGTCCAAGGCGTAAGCCAATGACATCACGTCGATGAACAGGCCCGTCCATGGGCGCCCGTCCCGGTCCCGCTTGCCCGCCGGGCGGCCCTGTTTGTCGGTGCCGCACGGGCCCCAGGAGACTTGCCAGCCGACCCGTCGGGGACGCAGGTACAGACAGGGCCGATGGGGTGAACGTCGTCGTACGCTGGCCGCCCGGCCGAGCTTCCCCCAGCCCGGCAACCAGACCTGCCAGGCCCCGGCGCGCCGGCCCCTGGGCACGACCACGTGCTCGGCCACCAGGCCGAAGAACCGTCCCAGGTCGGCCCCGACGACGAACCCACCCCCTTCGTAGGCGGTTGGCGCGAACGCCCAGGGCCGGGCCGGTTCCCTCTCCACCCGGGCGAAGGGGTCGAAGAACTCGCTGAGGGTGGCCACGTGCCAGGGCCGCGGCCCCGTCGTGGTGGCCACGGGGTGCTCCTCGGCCCACCGCCTAACACGGGTGAGCCTTTGAGGTGCCGTCTCAGCCACATCGTCGGCCACAAATAGGCAGCCCGAAAGAACTGAAGGGCCGAGCACGACCAGCGCCGCGCCCAGACCGAAGCGCTCGGGGACCGTACCCGTCTCCGCGATGGCGTGGACGATGACGGCCGGGCGCTGACCAAGACGCGGGCTGGGCCGTGCCCGTCGGGTAGGTCTTTGGGCCGAGGGCTTGTTGTCCGGAGCGGGGTAGCCCCGCAGCACGGTGGTCACGACCTCGGCCATCATCGGGCCACCCTCTTCAGGCCCGGCTGCCAGACCCCGTCGAACGGCCACTCCCGACCGCGGGCGAGCTTGTCGGGCCAGGAAACGATCATGCGGTCGCCTCGGAAACGCTCCACCCGTAGCCCGGTGCCGTCCCTTTCGTCGTACAGGCCGAGCCCCAGCTCTGGCCATGCCAGCCACCGCTGCGACCCGAAAGGCGCCATCTCCCGAGAAGCGCGCTCGCCCTTGGGGGCATGGTGCTCTAGTAGAAGGGCGAACCCAAAGCGCGTACGCAGGTCGTCGAGCACCTGCTGCACTCCCTCGGCGGCGTCCTCGTAGCTCTCACCGGGCTGGCGCCGCCCGAGCTTGTAGACCGGGCCGGCCACGACAAGCTGTGGCCTTTGCGCCCGTAGCTCACGCACGAAATCGGCCCGGTTGCGGTGCTCCCGCAGGTCGAGGCCACCGGGCCGGCTCCAGATACGGCAACGATCAGAGTCGTAGCGCTGGCCGGCGACAAGACGGGCCTGGTGGTCGAGCGTCGCCCCCGTCTCAGCGATGGCAGCGACCGGGTTTTCGGCGTCCAAGACCAGCGTCCGTACCGGGGGAATGGCCGAATGCTTGAGAGGGTCGATGCCCTGAGCGGCGCTCACCGCGATCTGACGAAGGAGAGTGCTCTTGCCCTTACCCTCGGCGGCCACGATCACGGCCCGCCAGTCGAGGCGCAAAAGTCCCGGGATCACCCAGGGCGCCACCTGGTCGGCGCGCTCGACCAGCTCGGGCAGGGTGAGCGCCTCGGGCTTATCACTGATCGGGGACCCGACCAGGTCGAGACCTTTGGCGGCTCTGGCGGCCACGTCATAGGGACCTTCGCCCGCAGCGATGGCCTGCTGAGCCCCGGCTACCAATCCGAGCACCTGGCGGCCGGCGGCGTGGCCGATGATGATATCGGCGTGCTGGCGGAGCGGGGCGATGCCCTCGGCCAAGAGGGGGGCGAGGACGTCCTCGGGGAAGGTGGGGTCCTGGCGCCGGCACCGGTCGAGGAGCAGTACCTGGTCGAGGGGCCCTGGCACGCCCTCGGCGATCAGGTCGCGCACGGCGCAGAACAGGACCTGGTGGACGGGCCGGTAGAAGTGCTCGGGCAACAGCGATGGCCCGACGTCGTCCAGCCGCTCGGGGAAATGAACCAGGCCACCTAAGAAGGCGCGTTCGGCCCCCTCGTCATAGGGCACGGGACGGGGAAGCGTCACGAGGCCGCCTCCCGCGTTTGGTCGGCCAGGGCCTCGGCCGCCTCGGCCAGCAGGCCCCCGACCGCGGCCACCCATGCCGGCAGGCCTCCTGCCTCCACCAGGCGGTTTAGGAAGTTGGCCGCACGCAACAGCCGGAGGCGGAGCACCGACCCGCTGGCAAAGGCCAAACCGGCCCGGCGCAGAGCCTGGTGCTCCGCGTCGTGGCACGGCTTGCAGATCTCGACCGTAAAGCAGGGGTCGAGGTAGTTGCCCGCGGGCACGGCCCGCCCGGTCACATGGTGGCCCTGGAGCGGGCCGCGTTGCCCGCACCAGGCACAGCTGCCAATCATGCGGCCCGCCCGCTGCGGTACTCGAAGACCTCCAACTCGTCGTCCCGGCGGCGGTCGATGGCCGCGAGCACGGCCCGAGGGTCTGAGGTGAACCGCTCCCCCCGGAAGGGACGCCAAGCTGCGATGCGGCGCTGGAAGTCCCGCCCGGTGGCCCGGCCCCGGGCCAGCTGGCCGACAAAGCTGTCGTAGCGAGCCAGCCGCCGGGCCTCGGCCCGGGTGAGGTTCTCAGGGACACCAAAGCGGGCCTCTGGCCCCAGGTAGACCGACATGGCCCGCCCTTGGCGCAACGAGGCGGCTTCATGGCCGGTGTGTCCCGCGGGTAGGTGGGCGCCGGACTCGTAGGCGGCACGAGCGTGGCCCGCCCGTTGGGCCGGCGTGCCAGTGCCGCCGTAGGCACCAACCCAGCGTCGTCTCGTCCCGCTGGCAAGCGCTCCCCAGTCCCTATCCCGCGCCACCGGCGCTCTCCGTTGTCGGAGCACCGGCCGGTACAATCAGGATCGCCGAAGTATCGATGTACCAACCGGCGGCCCCCAGCTCGAACTGGGGGCCGTTGCGCGCCAGGGGGATCATGCGGCGGGTTCGGGTTCGTCGGCTGGCGACTCGTACCGGCCGAAGGGTCCTCTCGTAAGGCGAAAGCGCTCGATCTCCGCGGGGTCAAAAAGCCGCCCGAGCGGGGTCATCGTGTACCGGATCCGGCCCTGCTTGGCCAGGCTGCGCAGTCGCTGTCCGGAAAGCTCCAACCTCCGAGCGGCCACGCTCAGTGGGATCAGCTCTTGCAAGTTCGGCTCCACGACACCATCATGCGTCTCTTCTACCTGCGTCGGGCGTTCCTAGGCTCCCTCAACTCGGTGTAAGATCGGCCCTGTGGACCGGGGTTCACTGTCAGATGATTGGACCGTCGAACCCGGCACCATCGACGACCTGATTGCCGACGCTCACGTCCGCGGCTTCCCCGCTACCACACGGCTAGTGCACGACTGGGTGGGTCTCGGGCTACTCGACCACCCGCGACGGCGCAGTCGTGGGGCGAAGGGCGGGTCCGAGAAGGCATTATGGCCTTGGACCCAGCGGAACCTGTTCCGGCTGCTCGTCGAGAAGCGCCCTCAGGTAAAAGAGGTCGCCCCGCTTTGCAACATCCCGGTCGTCATCTGGTTGTGGTGGGGCGAAACCTATGTCCCGACGGCACAGGTACAGCGTGCGCTCGCCACCTGGGCCACCAAGGTGCGGGGCGTCTCGTGGCGGACAGCCAAGCGCCAGGCTTGCCAGGTCGCTGACTTCCTGGACGACATGGGTGCCCCCAGGGAAGACCGTCAGCACTTGATCGATCTCGTGGCTAAGACCGGCTACAGCGGCCAGACCGATGCCGCGGCGCTCTCCGAGGCTATGCAGGAGGTCTTCGACCCGATGGGCGAAGGGCGCTTCGTGGGTTCGCCTCTTATGCCTGTGACCGCTGAACGCTACGCCCATCTGATGGATACCAGGGCTCGAGGGCTGGAGCTGGCCAAGGGGCCAGCGTCTATAAAGGACCTGCAAAACGCATGGCCATATTGCAGATGGGGCCTGCAGAGCTATGCCACCAACAGGTCGGCCTTGATAGATAGCTCTGTACGGCCTCGGGACACTCAGATGTGGGAAGAACCGACCTGGGACCTACTGGGCAACAGGGCCTGTGCCCAGGTGGTCCTCGTGCTTGGTGGTTTGTCGAGCCACCGCCCCGGGGGCTCACCAAGCTAGAGCAACCGCCGGTAGGGCAAGGCGCTCGGCCGCCGAGGGGCCACCGCGTATGCCGCGAGAGGCGTCAAGTCTGACGGTCGTAGGCTCGAGCGGAAGCCCTTTGTCTTTAGTGGGTGACCTGGCACGAAGACTCGTCAGGCCGTCGTCGCGTGGGGAGCGTGTCCCTCAAGCTGAGACCGTGGCCTCTTCACAAGGCGGTCGAGGCCCCCAGTCGCCACCGGCCTGTCTACGCCAAGCCGGTGCCTCACTCTAGGGGAGGAACCCGCACGAATCCTACAACTAGAAAGTCGCTATCAAATGAGAAGACGCGCCCTATTTGAAGGCGCAACATAACAGCCATACTCGTTGCGTCAGTGAGGGTAAGGGGATAGTCTACGTATTTGCCAATTAAGTCAATTGCCCTCGCTACGTCCTCTGGCTCAACCTCTACAACCGTGACATTTCCGTCGTAGATTGCTCCCAAGAAGCGGGTTGCTAGCTGGACACCGCCATCGAAAAGAATCCGTCGATGCGCTTCATGGATCGTAGGGCTGGTAACTAGTAGCGGCCAGCGAAGAGCCGATAGCCCCTTCAGGCATTGCGCCGCCTCTTTGTTGCGGCTATCACTTGGATTGCCAATAGCAATTAGCGGTCCTGAATCTATTAGGACAGCACGACCGTAAAGTGACTGCGGAAGGAACGCCTGCTGCGCCGTAGCGATTGCAAGCCGCCAGACCCAGTTAGATCTGCTACGAGACTAGGCGAAGCAGGCCCGCATTTGGGCCGAGGGGTGCCCAAGGCGCTGTAGCGATCTCATCAATGATGAAATAACTACCTCCGATACTCACGGCGTTCCCCCCCCCAGACAATGGCTGCCGAAGCGTGTGATCCCCTCGACGCTCGACTCCATAAAATAGTCCCCGCTCAATGTCCGCGGTGGAGTATGTGTACTGGGGTGTCGTGTAAGCAAACCCCTCAGTAGTGGCTGTAGTATCCATTAGGCCTCCTCCGCTGTGTCTGACTTCTTCCAGCCCATACGCTGAATAGCAAAATCGTAGGCTCGGGGCACGCCAGGTCCTAAAGAGCCGCTGCCCGCGATAGGAAAGCCAGGAGGGACGTTCGCCCGCTGACTGATTGTCATGACTGTTTCGTGCGCATAGGATTGGGTGGTCGTTTCTAGGTAGGCACCCGTTGCTGTCACGTCTGCTAGGGGGTTCTGTCCCATCTCCGCCGGAACGCTGTATCTTTCGGTGAGGCGAAGATCGGCGACGTACATGTCAAGCAAACCTTCAATGATTGGACGCTCTGCTTCCGTTGGCGCCTTTACCCAATCACCCAGCAACGCTTGTGCTTCCTTCCGAAGAACCGCGTGGACATGCGAATAAAATTGCGTTGTTAGACCCTCGATAATATCATTTATTAGCTTGGATTGCTCGTTCTCATCCATATGCAGCGATAGAAGGCGCTGAGCCAAGCGCCTGATCAACAGATAGACACGTTGAACATTACCCAGGGCCAGTGGATGAACGTTGGTCGTTAATTGCTTGAAAACCTCTAGCCGGTTGGCTTCGTCGCGAATTTGGGCTAAGTCTTCTGACAACTTGAAGTATGCCACGACGTCTTCAACACTTATTCCAAACTGGTTCAATGGATTGGTAGGGTCCCTTGGATTAAATTGGTTACCAGTAGTTGGATCGATCGGACTTAGCTCCGCAAAATCAGTCATGATAACTTCATCGGCTCCAAGACAGATCATCGTGCCCGCGCTGTGCGCGCGAAATGGAACAATGACGCTGAGGGTCTTACAGTGCTCGCGTAAAACCACGACTAGCGGCCAAACGCACTCTGTAGCTCCGCCACGCGTGTACAGGAAGAGGTCGAGGCGGTCGACATAGCCGATCTCTTTCAGAAGCTCGACTATGATCAGCTGCGGCTCGGTCGAGAGCATCGTCGCAAACCCTGGCGCGCCTGGTGGGAACGTCTCCCTGTCCGAGAGGAAGTACGCAAGGATACGCGATTGGCGGGCCGCTTCCAGCGACCGTAAGGCGCCCGCACGTTCAGCGTAGGACACTCTCGCCGCTCCCGTCTAGGACTGGACGACTAGGCCCGTCGGGGGGCGCCTGTCGGCACCTCCTCGATTCGAGTTCTCGGCATCTGAGAGTGCGAGCTTTAGCACTATGGGCGACGCCCACTAAGGCAGAACTACTCGCCAGACCTAATGACAGCACCTCCACGCCCCCCACTACTTACACCGCAGTAATTACACGAACCCTCTTTAGAAAGCACGAGCCACAGCCTAGCTGGAGCCGAGAGACGGTGACCTAAATACTGGCTGAGCCTTGGGGCGCCGCACCGTCGAACAGGCTATGCGCGAACGTCGACCGGTGGGGATTGCCTTCGCCACGGCATACCTGGAGAGGAGTCCCTCGGGCGCTTCCCGTAGCGGGCAAGACCTGTTGAAGGGCTCTGCTGTTACAGTCCATTCGCTCGCCTCACCGTCAATGCGGGAGTACGCGAGGCCTGGATGGCACAACGGGGACGCTGCCACCGGTTCGTTTTCACCGAGGACGATGGCCGCCCCCCCAACTGCATCGGCGCCGGTCAGGTTAGGTTGGCGGCGGGAGGGCAAGGCCGCTGGTACCTCGCAGAAGGCTGCGACAAGCACAGCTCGCAGCTCGTCCGGCGTCCTCCTGGCCGGCGAGTCGGCTATCGGTAAGCGGCCGGGACGGCCGCTGTGAGCGACTACTCCAGCCATTGAGAAACAGACAGCGATGCTCACTAGGGTCTCTTCCATGGAGCCGATTCGGAGCACTTGGACGGCCTGGGGCTTCATCGGCGCCTGCGCCCTGCCGGCGACCACCCTCGACTTGGGTCCCGACATCCGCATCGAGCGGCCCTCGCCAGAGCGCTTGAGGGAGTTGAGCCCCGCAGCATTAAGGCCGCAACTCCCGGCGCCTCGGTGGCCGGAATATTTCTCTGCCCTCCCCGCGGAGATCATTGTTCGCAGCACACGGGTCCTGTGGCTCAAGACGACAGCAGTCGACTCAAGCGAAGCGTGGGTGGCGGTCGAAGAGATGGTCCCCGCCGTAATCGCTGCCCTAGCCGGGTTCGGGGACCCGTCGCCCCGAGTGGAGCTTGTGCGAGTGGGCCGCAGTGATCCATCGGGGCACATCCCCACCGTGGTCACACCTTGGGTTGGGGGCACGCTTGGGGGCTTCGCTACAAGGGATCTTCTACCCGACGAGCAGGAGAAGGTCATAAGGCGATGCGAGGTCGCCAGGACACGTGCCGCCAGAGCCGCCCACCTGTTTCACGCCGCCGTGCGCCAGCGGGACATGGCTGACCTGAGCCAACGCAGCATCGCAAACTGCATCCTGAACTACTTCTTAGTCGTCGAACACATTGCCCAGGAGCTGAGTCGCCAGGGAAACCCGACAGGGGCGCCAGAAGGTGCCGAGAAGCTGGTAGTCGAGCTATACAAGGCGTTATCAGCCGACACTCCGCTGACGACAAAGCTCAAGAAAGTCCGCACGACTAACGATGCGCTACAACGCCTTGACAATAAGTTCCTCAACCAACGTATCGAATCGACAGGTGGGAACCTCAGCGTCGACCCTTCGATCGTGCAAGACGCCCTTACGGTCGCCAAGCTGAGGAATACCGAACTCGCACACCCCGGGAAGAAGGACCTGAAAGAGAGCGGAGTCGGTGTTGAGATGGCCGAGCGAGCTGCTAATGCGTTCCTCAGCGCTTATCTAGACCGGCCGTGACGCCTGGCCCCATGTCCCGAGCCAAGGGCATTCAATGCCGAGTTCGCTCTACGGTGCCATGGCGGAGTCGTCGGTGGGGCTGACCGTTGGCGATGCGGGGTAGAGGCCGACATCGTCGGCACATCCTTCGACGTGTGCGGGCCAGAGCGACGAGCAAAAGCATCCCTGCCTAGGAACCCGCCCTCCTGGCTCATGCCCTTTTTGTCCGCCTTCCCCCCCAACCGCCTCTCTCCTGCCCCTGTCGCCTCCGGCCGCGGCCCCTCGGCCCTCCCGGCGCTCCCGCCCCGCCTCCCGCCCCGTGGTCCCCGCCGGCTCCTCCGCCCCGGTCCCGGCCCCTGTCCGGCCCCCTTCCCTGTCCGCGGTCCTGCTCTCGCGCTCCTGCCCCCTGGCCTGCCCTTTGTCCGCGCTCCTGCTGTTCCCCCTCTCTCCCCAGCTCAGGGGGTGCGCCCCCTCGGATTCGAACCGAGAACCTGCGGATTAAGAGTCCGTTGCTCT
>CAYZVQ010000141.1:0-12068 GCA_964481925.1 uncultured Acidimicrobiaceae bacterium | reverse complement strand
GGCCGGCCTGCACCAAGGCCAGGGCGTAGGTGTACTCGAAACCGGTCATGACTTCCGACCAGTAAGGCATCGGGTGGGCAGGTAGACCACCGGGGTAAGCGAGCATGACGTGGCCTTCGTCATCCTTTGTGCCAAAAGTTCGCATGTAGTTAGTCCATGAGCCGAGCCGCTGGACATGATTAAGGCGATGGATGCTCCCTAGCGCGGCTCTCACATGGCTGGCGTCAAACGAGGATCCCAGTCCGGCGAACCGTGCCGCTACATCGCCGGCCAGCTGGTCTATCAGACAGCCATCCCCGACCTGGAACTCGGGATGTTCGCGGTCCTGAGCACCCATCCTCGGATGGCGAACCTCGGGCCGGAGCTTGGCGAAGTCCGCCGGCGGCCTGATTTGCTGAGCATAATACGAACCGTTGAACAGGTGCTCCTCAGTCCATTTGGCACCTTGTGCCCGAAGGTGCCGGCAATGCGCGGCGAATTCCCGATCACCCATTGCAGCGGCCGTCTCGCCCGCCGCTCCCAGGGCAGCCAGGTACCAGCTTTGGATAATGGCCGTCGGCCCGTAGTACTCGATGTCCATTGTGTTGTGCAGACTGCCTTCGGCGACGCCGTCCTCATCCGCGTCCCAACTACCCTCAAGCCACGAGAATGCCATCGCTTTCCTGCACATCGGCCACAGCTGGCGCAAGAACTCGTCGTCTCCACAGTTACGCCACTCCCGCGGCAGCTTCACGATGCAGCCGTACTGCCCGTCGGCGGCGGCGAGCACCCAGTCCCTGGCCTTGGCCAGAGGGAGCATGATGCGAAAGCTCATCGCACCCTCCTCCGATGTGGCATGCAGGAACTCCAACTCGCGCATCTTGCGGGCCAGGGCGGGGAACAGGTACGGGGTGGCATACTCGTAGTTCCAGACGTGCGTGCACGAGCCTGGGCAAGAGCCAGCGTCGTCCAGACAGCCCTCCCAACCGAAAGGGTAACCATCCGAGGTGCGGAAGAAGGTCTGGGTCCCAAGCGTGCTCAGGTTGAACAGAGACGCCTCCTTGACGACCAGGCTAAGGTCGCTGCCGCAGAACCGCTCCACGAACAGCTGCGTGCGCTGCTCCAGATCGCTAAGCCTCGGAGCGAACAGCTCCAGCGCGGCCCACGCATCCGCGCTCCCCTGGCAGTAGTAGTTGCCAACGACGTCGTCCGTAGACCCACCTCTAGGTCCGGGACCCTTGAAGATCCACGCCCGTCGATTAGGGAACTGCCACCCAACGAAAAAAGTGACGGACATCTCACCGAGGGGCGCCAGCGTCCGCCTCGCACCGATACAGGTGCAGATCGGCTCTCCCGCTTCTGGCTCGAAGCAACTCGTCGCTGGAAGGCCACTCGAAATGAAACCTTCCCACATGGTTGACAACCCCTGGTTCCACTTACCAACCGTCCATGGGACGCCGGGAAAGCTCCCCTCACCGAGAACGGCTGCCGCGATGGTGCCCCGCTCGTCGTCGTCCTCGTCCATCCCGGCATCACCGAAGAGCACTCCGGACATGCCAGGAGCTTTCCGCAGCTCCACTTGTGGCACGCTCGAGCCGGCGGTCAGCCCAGGGACGCGCAGCCGGTGCCCGACGATATCCTCTATCGACAGCATCACCGTCGCATCGAGCGACACGGCGCACGTCGACTGAAGTCTTACGCGCAACACCGCCACCGGCAGGCCACTGGCCTCCTCGTCGCCCGGGATGAAGGGGCTCCATGCCTCCACGACCGCATCTACGCCGAGGACCCGCGACGCCTCCAGGCCTACTACCACGACGTCCTCGGGTTACCCCTCAACCACGAGGAGCCGGGCCACATCGCAGCGATGGGGCCTGTGTGCGCACACGATCCTTCTGAAGGGGCGGCGGGCACAGTGCGCCTTTATTCCTCGTCGACGACGCCACGAGGTACGCAGAGGTGGCTCACGACAGAGGCACGGAAGGCACGCTTCGGATTGATGGCTTCGGAAGGCCGGCCTGGGAGTCGAAGGACCCGTTCGGCAACTCCGTCGTCCTTCTGGTACGTGCGTATTCTCCAGGAGGCAACCCAAGACAGCCGCTAACCGGAACGTGGACCTCGGCGAGCGAGGTTGCGTACCTGGGCTTCGAGTATCAGGTGAGCGACGAGTGCCGCCGGTGCTCGACCGCGGGGTGTGGCCGGCGAGCGGCCGGGGAATCATGCCGTCCCAGGCCGCGCCAATGTGAGCGGCTCCCCGGTGGGCACGGGCCCGTAGGTAGCCGATAGAAAAGACCCAAGGCCGTTTGCTCGACCGGTGTACCCTCGCCCCGTGGCCGAGCCCTTCCCACCGGCACGAGGCCAGCGGGCTCCGTGGTCAAGCCTTGGGGCCGACGTGCTGCAGGCCCTGGAAGACCACTTCGGTGGGGCGGTCGTCCGGGCCGAGACATGTCCGGAGGGTTTCTCGCCGGCGGTGGCCGCCGTGGTGGACTTCGCCAACGGGACCAGCGCTTTTGTGAAGGCGGTCAACAAGAACGCCAACCCTGACAGCCCGCAGGCGTACCGCAACGAGGCCGACCTGACGCCACGGCTACCGCCGGGGGCTTGCGCACCGGCGTTGCTCTGGTCCTACGAGGACGCTGACTGGGTGGCCCTCGCCTTCGAGAAGATAGCGGGCCACACGCCGGAGCTGCCATGGCGCCACGCCGAGCTGGACCGCGTTCTTCTCGCCCTGGATGCCCTCGCCACCGCCCTCACCCCGTCGCCGATCGGCGCCCCCGCCGTGGCGACGGTCTATGGGTTCGACTGCTGGCGCGAGGTTGCCACGCACACATACCATCTACGTAGCCAACGGCAATAACAACAACGGCCCGGCCGCCGGCGGTAACACGGTTTCGGTCATCGATACCCGCCATTGCCAGGCGCAGGACATCGCGCTGTGCCGGGGGCCGTGGCCTACGGTCACCGTGGGCAACTTTCCGAGCTCGATCGCCGTGGACCAGGCCACCGGCACCGTGTACGTGACCAACGCCGGCGACAACACCGTCACCGTGCTCAACGGCGCCACCTGCAACGCCATCAACGCCGCGGTCACCAGCGGGTGCCGCCAGGGCCCGCCGGCGGTTCCGGTGGCTGCACCGGTCAGCTTCACGACCGATGGGCTGGCCGCCGACGCGGCTGTCGGGACCGTTTATGACACCACCGGCGACGCCGTGGCGATGGTCAACACCCAGACTTGCAACAGCCACACACAGGTAGGCTGCTCGGCCACACCGGCGCAGTTCACGGCGGGCAGCTATCCCGACGGCATCGCGGTCGACCCGCGACCCACACCGTCTACGTGGCGAACTTCGGCTCACTCAGTTCTTTTGGCCCAAGCACCATGTCGGTGGTCAATACTGACACCTGCAACGCCATCGACACCGCTGGTTGTGACCAGGTCCCCCAGGCCATCGCGTTCGGCAACTCCGGTGGCTCGTTTGACGGCTCCGAGCCGGTCGTCGCTGTCAACCAGGTGACGAACACCATCTACGCCACCGACACCTATGACTTCTCGACCTGGGTCAGCCCCGGGCTTTTCATGATGAACGGGGCCAACTGCGACCGGCCGTCAGGGGCCGTAGCCTTCTCCCTCCTGTACCTCGCGCTCTGCCGGTCTTGTCGCTCGTAGTGACGTCCCGGCGAGTGCGCCAACCAGGACCCGGCCTTCTGGGGGACGGGGACGGCGAAACCTCTTAGCGGCTCCTGGGCGGCTTCGCCCCGGGCCATGGCCAGGTTGTCGACGCACCTTGGCCCCAGGGCCACCGACTCGGCCACGGCCGCCACGAAATGGCCTTCGCTTAGGCTTAGGCCGCGACGACGCTTCTTGAGCCCCACGGTGACGTCTACCTCGCGCACCAGGCCGAGGGTGGGGGCCATCACGTCTCTTAGCAGCACGGCGCCCCCGTAGGCCGGCACGGCGCGCTTAGTAGCTCCTACAGATTCGGTCGGCGGCTGGGTCCTACTCTCACCTTAGAGGTGCCTCCTCTGGTGCGGGACCTGGACCTAGGCAGACCAAATTTTCCCAGCCCGGGAGGCACTTTTCGCGGCTGTCATGGTTGGTTGTGCTCTTCCGCACCTGTTAGCGGTGGTTTGAGTAGCTAGTCCGCGGCCTTACCGGGTGACGGTCCGGCGCCGCGCTGATGTTCGCGGTTCGACCTTGAGACCGGATCGAGCGAGGAGCTCATCGATTGGCCGGGCAGCCCGAGGATAATGATGGTGCCACCAACCGGTTGGCGCCCGTGGTGGGCAAACGGCGCCGGCCCTGTGAAAGCGAGCGGCGCCTTGGTTAACGGGACTTACTGATCTGCGCGGTCGAGTGCCCGCTCGCACTCACCGTAACAAGGGAGCTCGTCAATAACCTTGGCGGCGGGCGTGGTCGCCTCCGCTGCCTCGGGTGCTGTAGACGCGACGCCTGGGAGCTCCTGGGCCGTGACCGTTGTCATAGGCCTCGGCCTCCTTCTGTCGCCATCGACCATACACTCCTCGGTGACGTCTGCCCGGAGTTGTCCGGATCTATGAAGCCTTGGGGTTGGACCGCCGAGGACCCCGCTATCTCGGAAGGATTACCAACGTCACCATCTGAGTTCCCGCTCGAGGTCGTTACATGCCCGGCGCACGGTCACCAAGGGAGCGTCGCCGACCACCACGACGTCGATGCCACAGGCCGGGCTCCCAGGTAACGGGCGGCCCACGATCCAAGGACGAACGCATCCTGCACGCCCACGAGGCCGCTTAGCGCTGTCCCAAGGTGGCCAAGCGGCCCCACGGTGAGCACGTACAGACCAACCCGTGGCCAGCAGTCAGGCGATCTCGCGACTTGCAGTGGCTTGCGCCACGCCGGCGCGAGCGGCCAGCTACGGCCCTTCAGGCATCTTCCGGGCGGAACACGCTCCCAGGTGCCCAGGCGCCAGCGCGCACGCCCCGTCCTCTCGTAGGACCCATCTGCCGCACATAACTGGCTCTAGTCGTGGCTCGACTGGGGATAAGGCGATCGTGCCGCCGCTAACAGTGACGATTTCGTAGGAGCCCAACGCCTCTTCCACAATCGCGGTTCCTAACGGGGACAACTCCTGCTCGCCGCCGTAGAACAGTTCCAAATGCCGCCCAGCCTCCTCGACCGAATGAATATCGCACGCCCGTAGAAGAACGGCAATGTCGTCCTTATCTTTGGCTGGTCGCGACGCCCTCAGTTTCATAGCAAGTAAGGTGCGTGGCGTGGCCACGTCAACTATTAGAGTTCCATAGCGGTCAACGAAGACGGGATCTTCACCAAAGTCAGCCACAGGGAGAAAAGCCTGTGCGGCATTGTTGAGCCAGTCAGGCCTGAGCCCCCGCAAGCGAGCGACCTCGCGCGCGGCGCGCTGCACCTCCTCGGCTGGGTAAATCAGCGCATCGACGTCGACCGTACCGTGGCGATCGTAGTGAGCGAGGGCAAGCGCAGCTCCGCCAACCAGTGTGACCTTCGCCTCGACACCTTCCGCAGTCAGCACATCGGCAAGGTCAGAAAGCAACGATCGAATGTCGTCCGGGCTGAGCCGAGAAATGGGATGGGGTTCGCGGCTGTTCAGCGCGGAACCTTCCGCGTCACCTGGCGCCGCCGAGGTCGCTTGGGAACGCACCACCTCACCCGTGGAACGCCCCTTCACGTACCACCTTTCGCCAACCCGCGTCGTCCCGCGCCCACCCCCGGTCTGCCCCATCAAGCACTTGTTAGGTCAGATGGGTGGATGAAAACGCCATGGCGGCGAAAGGCCGGCGGAGTCGCCGCTCGGATCAGCTCCTCCAACTTCTTATTGCCGGAGGTTGAGCCCACCACCCACTCGGGCGAAACCGACCTCTCCCCAGCCTTCGTCCAATTAGGCGCAGCCTCTCCAAGGCGGTGTTCAACGACCGCGGCGATGTATGCGTCGTAGCGGCGATCGCCGGTGGAGGGCGGTGGTGCAGCCACAAGAACTGGCAACACAGTCTCGTCGGCCTCGAGGACGTTGTTGGCCACTTCGGAAAGTAGTCGGAACGCCGGCGTCCCATGGGCTCCGGCGGCCACTTGACCACGGATCGCAAGGGCCGATTCCGCCACCGTCGGTCGGTCAAGGGGGGCCGCGACCAGACGTAGGCCCAAGGCGCCAAGCAACCTCGAGACGAGCTCGACGGTGGCAGAGCCGTTGGTCTCGATGCGGCTCACGGAAGGCTGTGGCACGCCCGCCGACGCGGCCAGTTGCGCCTGGGTCAGCCCGGCACCTAGCCGAGCACTTCGAAGCAGCGGGCCGACGTTCACGCTCTTAGTATAGCAATAAACGTATAGGAACCACAGGCGGGGTGCCATAGTCATCGTCAATTTCGCCGACTTCCCGCCTGCACAGGGGTGGGGCCGTGAGCTGTGGGATGGTCGCCAACCAAATAACTTCGGCCCGTGTTCTATGTCACCGACCTCCACCACTTCGAGGGCATCGAGCTCGACCCCGACGCCCCGGCCCCGGCCCTGCGCCTGGCGCGCTACCTCTACCGCATCGTCAGCGCCGCCACAGCCACGGCGGAGCGAGGGCCCCACTCCCCTCCCTTGCCGGCGGCGCCCGGGCCGCCTCGCCTGCCCGGGGCGCCTGGTCGTCGGGATGCAGGACCAACCTCCTCGGATCAGGTGGGAATGCCCGGCGTGCAGGAAGCGGGCTCGATCGAGGGTTGGCAAGGCCTACCACCCGACCTGTCGGGCGTGGCCCAGGCCGACGAGGAGGGCGAGCAGTTCGTGAGCGTGGTCCTGCCCGAGAAGACCTACCAATTGCTGCTCGACGAGCTCTACATCGACCGCCACTGCGAGCGCCTGCTCTATAGCGCCCAGCTGGGGCCCGGCGGCGCCGAGCTTTCCGGCCCGGAGGAGGATTTCGAAGAGCTGGAGGGCGTCGTAGCCTTCGAGGCCAACCATGCCCGACCAAGAAGCTCCAGCGCCGCTGGGACGACGTCTTCGAGCACCTCAAGCCCCGCCGGCGTACCTGGATCGAGCACAGCACCGACGTAGTGCTGGACGAGCTCAGTAGTGTCGGCCTCGTCGTAGCGCGGCCCCAGGTGGCCGAGCAGGTCCGCCAGCGCCTCGCCGCCGTGGCCAGCGGGCTTGGTACCAGCGAGCAATCAGCCCGCCGCTACCTGGACGACGAAAGCCTCCGGGGCATCGCCCGCCAGGCGGCGCTGGAGCTCGCCGTCGAGCAACCCGGGGCCGACCTCCACGCCCAGCCCCGCACCATCGCCGTCCCGCTCGGCAAACTGGGCCGGACGATCGCCGCCCTGGCCGAAGCCGGCCACGTGAGGATGGCTAACGCCGACATGGTGGGTGCCAACGGCGCACTCGACCTGGTCTCTCTGGTCGGCCAGGTCCTGCACGAACGCCCTGACCCAGCCATCAGCCCGGTCCTGCTCCCCCAGGCGGCGCTGGCCCGGGCCGCCCGGTTGATGGAGGCCACAGCCGAGATGCTCCGCCAGGGTGCGCTCGTTACCCCCAACCTCCCAGCCGGCAGCGCTCCTGATCTCGCTGGCGCCCTCGTTCCGGACGCTACCGCGCTGCGAGCGCTGCTGAGCGAGCACGGTACCTCCCCTGGCCCCTCACCGGGCAGCTGAGGGTCTCGCCAGGGCGACGGCCGAGAAAGGTCGCACCGGACGGCGAGGTGGAAGTGTTGCCGGACGCCGGCATTGCGGCCGATTACCGTCGATTGCGGCCCTCCCAAAAAAGCCCAGATTGACCGGCTCTGGGCGCTCTTGGCGGTAGTCGGACCAAACCAACCCAATAACTATTTCAGTGAAATTTGCACCGACTTATAGCTGCACATTCAGTCTCTCCGTGGCTGCCACTTTGGCTGCCACTTCGCCTGCCAACTGCGACCCTGGCTTCGACCGGCTCCCTTCGGCACCCAATTCGAGCAGGGCTTTTTCGGTGGAGACAGTCGGTTCGTGCCAGTTACCTCTTGCATACCCCGCCACCTAGAGTCCCATCGGCCTGCTCGCCAAACGCCCTGACCAGGGATTTTTCCGGTGGAGGCGACCGGGATCGAACCGGCTACCTCTTGCATGCCATGCCGAAACGGGCTGTCCGCCACCATCTGCTCATGTCCGGAATAAGCCTCTGACCTGCTCGTCTATAGTCGGCGGATCCGCCCGGACACCCCCGGATCCGAGCAAGATGTCCCCACGAATGTCCCCACGAATGTACACTTGTGACGTGCCAAAAACCCAGGTAGCACGGCCTGTTTTCTCCGCAGACCGCAACTCTAAGCGACGCGAGTACGGTGAGGGAGGCCTCTGGTACGACGCAGAACACGATCGTTGGGAGATGACCGTCGAGGCCGGCCGGGACCCCCTGTCCGGCAAGCGCAGACGTTTCAAGGTCAGAGGCGCGACCAAAGCGGAGGCTCTCCGCCTGGCCAGGGATGCTCGCAAACAGGCTGAGGTTGGCGTGGCCCCGGGGGCGGGAGCCATGACCTTGGGCAACTTCCTACGGCGTTGGCTCGACACCGTCGTAGCCGGTCGCGTTGGGTCCGACAACACGGTGGCCATGTACCGGTCATTGATCACGAAGCACATCGAGCCGGCTCTGGGGTCGGTCCGGCTCGACAAACTGACGCCCGAGATGGTGGATGACTTGCTCGCCGCGAAGGCTTCCTTGGGTCTCAGCCGCTCCTACGTGGGCCGTATGCGGACCATCCTGGCCGACGCGCTCCGCCATGCCGAGCGCCGTGGCGCCGTCGCCCGTAACGCCGGTGCGCTGGCAGTGATGCCGCGCACGAAGGCCCCCACACCGCGAAAGTCGCTGACCGCCGAAGAGGCGCGGCGACTACTAGAAGCAGCAAAGGAGGAGCGTCTGGACGCCCTTGTGCTCGTCGGCCTTACCTGCGGTCTGCGGCCGGGCGAACTGACAGGCCTCCTGTGGAGCGACCTGGACCTCGGCTCCTCGTCGCCCACCCTCACGGTCTCGGGCGCAATGAAGCGCCGCCCTGACTCGACCATGTACCGCGGCGAGGTAAAGCACTCCACCGCCGGTATGCGCACCATGCGCCTCTCCCCGTCGACGGTGGAGGTGCTGCGTAGCCACAAGTCCCGGCAGGCTTCCCACCGTCTGGCCGCCGGCGCCCGCTGGGTCGACAACGATCTCGTCTTCTGCTCGGAAGTCGGGACGCCCCTCGACCTGGCCAACCTCCGTAAGGCGTTCTCACGAGCGACGCGCCGGGCCGGAGTGGATGGCGGTTTTACCTACCTCCTCAGGCACAGCGCCGTCAGCCTGCTTATTGACGCCGGCGCAGGCATTGAAGAGGTCGCGGACCTGATCGGTGACGATCCACGTACCCTGTACCGGCACTACCGCCACCGCGTCAGGCCAGTAATGGACGTCAGGTTGAGGATGGACGCCGTGCTGGCCGCCACGCTCGATGAACCCTCAGATGGCTAGGCTAGCGCGTCAGGCCACGTTTTACTTCCGGAGCCGAGGGCCGAGCACGCAAGCAGAAGCTCGGTTTGCCTCGTGCTACCGGCCCAGTGCAGGGGGTTCTTTACAACGGGTGTGATCGTGGGTACGATGGGGGTCATCCCCCCGGTCGCTATGCCGGCCGGGTGCGAGACCCGCCGCAAGGCGGGTCTTTGCGTTTAAGCTACCAAGAGGGTGGCTTGTGGAACGAGCCCCGACCGTCACTCATACTGGCAGGGAACTGGCTGGCCCGCAGCGTCGACGGCCGGACGCTCTTGTAGAAGTCCGCACAGCTGGCGAGCGCCCTGCTCGGGTTCCCACTCGAGTGCGGGTTGACGATCCCGACGGTGAGCCCAAGCTGGCCGCGTGCCATGATGATCGGTTCCATCAGGTCGCCGTCATTGGTAACAACGACCGCAGTGGCACAATCGCCGGTAAACGCGTCCATTAGTAGATAGGACGCCAGGTTAACGTCGGAGCCCTTCTCTTCGGTCTTTATGACCTCGATTGTGCGGGGCCCGCCGGGAACGGTGTGGGCGAGCGGCATGCGAGTGGGATAGCTAAGGAAGTGCCCGAGATGGACCGACACTTTCGGCAACGTCCCCAATGCCCGCAGGTAGACGCGTTGGCGCCTATCGACGTCGGGGTCGTCAGGCCGGCTGGTGACGCGTGCCGTGAAGTAACGGATCCTCTTGATGTCGTCTTTTGGCAGGAGTCGGGCACAGAATGCTTCGAGATCCAGCCACTTGAAGGTCGTGCCTTTGAGGCAGCCGTAATAGAAGTTGAACCCGTCGATGTAGACGTTTGTGCTCACCGCGGGAGCTCCGGAGGAGCCGGCCAGTCAAAGGTGGCGTCGACTTTACGCGTCGCTTCCAACGCAAACAGGTGTGCCTCCGCCACCGTCGAAGGCTCTCCCGGCTTCGGGCCCAGCGCGGCTGCCAAGGCGATCCGCAGGAAGCTTCTGTAGAGGTTCTGTGGGCTCCCTCGAGCACCACGCGGGATCCCGGCCAGGACCCCGGCGATGAACGAGGTGACCGTCTTTGGGCCTTCGCTCTCAGCCCACTCTTCAATGGCCCTGCGGGACCAGAGGTTCGGCCGCCCGGGCCCGAGATCGACCACCGGCCGCGGCATCCGGGCGTACCGCCGCTGGTACACACTGACGGAACTCCGCTGGGCAAGACCCAGGATTCCGGCAACCGTCCGCGCGTCAACGAGATCAGCGGGCTCAATCATCCTGTTCACGGGATAAGTATACACCCGCCATCTCGTTGTGGTCGTCACTAAGGGGCCACACGCGCAGGGCGGCCGGACCGTCCGGCCTTCCCTGTCGGGACCGCCGTGGTCCGGCCGCCTCACCAGTTCCACTAGACCGCTGTCGCACGGCGGGACCGCAACGCCTCGACCAGTTCCTCGACGGCGGCGCCAGGAACGCGCACAGCCCGTCCCAGATGGACCACTTCCACTTCTCCTCTTCCGATCATCTCGTAAAGCGTGGAGCGTCCGACGCCGAGGACCGAAGCAGCCTGAGCGATGGAAAGAAGAAGCGGCAGACTGTGGCCTTGCTTGGCCACGGCTGGCGCGACGACCGGTTTCGCCGACCGCCGCCCCGCAAGACGTGCCGGTAACCAGAGCGTGGCACCGGCACTGTCGTCGTCGTCGAGCGGCGCGAGGCCGAGCGCCCGGAGGATTTCCTCTAATTCCGGTGATCCGGGACCGAGGACTACGACAATGCGATCGTTGCGCACGGGCTTCATCGCCTCTCCTTCGGGTTCACCGGCGTCCCGGTGGCGAAGGGGAGGTCGCGCGGCTCGTCACCAGCGTGGCGCTGAGAGAGAGAACGCAAGTGCCACAGGGCGGCCATGGCCCCGGCAGGCAATATCGTTTCGCCCAAGTGCCACGTGAGCCACAGCGATACGAGTGACCACAGGGCCTTGGAAACCCGCCCGTAGGAAAACCACTCCCTTGGGGCGCGGATTAGCCGGGCGAGCGCGTACAGCATCAGGACGCCGGCTAGGCCGTCGAGGAACAGCAAGCCGATCGCGTCGTTATCGCCGGCCATTGAGAAAGGGACAGTGTGCATTCGCGCTCCTTGGAACTAGAGAGTGGACGTTCCCTCTCCTCCGGTCCACGAGGTGGCCCAAACGCAACAAAGTTTTTCGAGAAATCTTGGCCGGCTCGTTCTCGACCTCGCCCGGTCGCCCCGGCCCGGGCTTGGCGCCAACTGTCCCGGTCCATAGCCGCCTTGGCGCTCGTTTTCGGTGCCATCACTGCCCTCGCCCCGGGTGCCCAGGCCGCCGGCGTGGTCGCCGCTGGCACCATCCAAGCCGTCTCGGGCCCCGGCATCGCCCTCCACGCGCCACCCGACGGACGGCTGAACGGTGACGGCTTCACCCTGGCCGTCTCCGGCTACCGCTTCGCCTACATGGTCGGCTCGGGGGTATCGGCCCGGTACGCCGCCCCCGACCAGGTACTGCTGGTCTTCGGCTTCACGGGGACCGGCTCGTCTGTCGAGGCCACCCTCATGGTCGACGGCCAGGGCCAGGCCCTGCCCGACGCCAGCACATCGGGCTCCGCCACCCCCCTCTACTTCCTTACCTCGGTGCCGGTGGGC